>JABXYP010000001.1:947043-1262724 GCA_024701455.1 Bacillus sp. A301a_S52
TATGACGAAATAAAACTTGATAAAGCCCATGTTCATGTTGAAAGTGATGAGCATGTTGCTATTACAATGACGATAGGAAATATAGGGAATGTGGATGGCGATGAAGTAGTCCAATTATATGTGAAAAAAACAGATGAATCTCGTGTCATTCGTCCTTTGAAAACCCTTAAACACTTCAAACGTGTGCATGTGAAGTCTGGTGAAAAGAAGCAGATGACCTTTGACATGAAATTGGGTGATTTAGCTATCTGGGATGTGACGAGAGAAAAATATTGTGTAGAAACCGGTACTTACACTATTATGGTAGGTCCTTCCTCTGCGGAGACACCTTTGATTGCCACTCTAAATGTAAACGGGGAGGTGATTCCACCACGACAGTTAAAAACACGTGTACCTGCTTATCATTATGATGATTATGAAAATATGTATCTAACAGAAGGAGACGGACTCGGTCACTACTGTGTAAGAACACAAAGTGAGACAGGGGCGATAACTTTTAAAAAAACAGCTATCTCGGTGAAAAATGAGTCACTGAATATAGTGGTATTTAGCCATGGAGCCGTAGGTAAACTAATACTCAAGGTAGATGGTGAATACGTAGGAGAAGCTAATGTGTCCCCGTTGTCTGAATGGCAAACGATCACGATTCCAATTAATTTGAAGCCTGACATTTACACACTTGTTATTGAACTTCAAGGTGATCTCTCTCTTAGTACGATACAGCTTATTTAAGATACGTTACTAACTAAAAGAACAGGGGAGTACGGCATGAAAAGTAGCAAATGGTGATTGCTATTTACCGTTTTATCCGTAATAGGGGTGATTGCCGCTTGCGGCGATAAAAACGACGGTGCGTTAACCATTATGATGTTTTCAAGTCTCCCCCATAATTTTCTTAACACGATGATGACTGACTAGAAGAGATTGTGAACGATGGGCACCACTCTAACATAACAGATAAATGAAACGACAGGGGAGACCCATATTTATGCTTTAACATATAGCTTTAATGAAAGAGCGCTCCGACGAAGAGGGAGGATTTCAATTAGTTAGTCAATTGTATGAAATAAATCAGGAATAAGATGTGACGTTAGTTTTAAAATGGGGGATGAACATGGAAAGAAGCTGGACCGATACGCGGTTATATACTGTGACCGATTGGATCATGAAACTAGCCTATATAAACTTACTATGGCTCCTATTTACATTTGCAGGGGGTGTGGTCTTTGGCCTAATGCCTGCAACCCTCGCTCTTTTTACAATTGTAAGACAATGGCAGGAGAAAGAGGGGGACCTTCCGTTATTTAAAACCTTTGTCTCAGTGTTTAAAAAAGAGTTTCTCAAAGCGAACCTCATAGGCGTCATTCTTGCCATTGCAGGTTATGTGTTATATATAGATTTTCTATATTTAGACGTCGTTCATGGCTATGTGCATACATTTCTTACTACAGCCCTCGTATTTATAACACTGTGGTTTACCGCAATGGCCTTGTTCATTATTCCTGTCTATGTTCATTATGACTTGCCATTTTTTAAATACTTTAACTATGCCTTTATTATTTCGTTAATCAATCCACATATTGTGATTTTTATGGGCTTGTTAATTGCCGTTACTTATAGATTATTCACAATCATACCTGGACTTATACTCTTCTTTTTTGCAAGCGCAATGGCAAGCATCATCATGTGGTGCGCGCTACTGACATTCAAGAGGATGGAAAAGAAGAAACAAGGATTAGAAAGAACGGCCTAAATGATGTTACAACTTACTTGATCCCCTTGTTCTCAGAACGTTTTCTTCTGTCACGACTTACAAGGACAGTTTCTGTAAACGCCTGTACAAAACTTTTGACTCCTATTTAAGCTGCAAAAAACGAAATAGCTAAACTGCCTCCAATTGTTAGACACCATTTTACAATACGAGAGGCTGTTTTTTTATGGTTATATTTATCTATTAAGCTATTTTTCTTCTGTTTTTTACATGGGGGAATGGTGCTGATATTAGGTAAGAAGAATGAGTTTTTGAGCTATGATTAACGAACGTCATATAAAGTGATAAAATGTAAAAGATCTAATCAATACTTCTATAAGCTGATAGTGGCTTTATAAGAAGAAGGGAGCTACATATGTCTAATTCAACGGTGATGAAGTTTGTATCAGGCGGATTTAATCTTTTCTTTTGTGTTCCAGTGGTAAGTTGGGTATTTGTTGTTGGACTGTCTGCTATGCCATTACTTCTATTATTTATATTGCACTTAGTGACATTCATTTTTTCATTAATAGATAAAAGAAGGTTTCACGGAAGTGTTGTGGGGATGACAGCTGCATTTATGGGGTGGATTCCGGGGCTAGGGTTTTTTATGCATGTGATAGCTACTACATTACTTATTGTAGATGGATTCATGTCACGTAAAGATGATAAGGAAATTGAAATTTAATCGATAACAAACCAAATTTTTTACTTTGTGAGAGTGTCGGCTATGTTTAGGAAGTTTGGTAGAACTATAAGATAATATTGTTTGATTGACGTGTAACGAATCACTATCCACAAAGAGTTTATCACAGATAACCGTCCGTAAAACGCCCGCGAATGTCCTGATTCACGCAACCTCCAGTGGGAGAGGAATGAAAACACCTACTAATTGGGGGTTCGTTTTATATTTTAATTTTAAATAGCTTTGCTTCTCATCATAACGAGTAGAGGGGCTATAAAATGGATAAGTTCACCAGTTTCGAGAAAGGTGTTTACACATGACAATAACAACAGTCCTAAAGTTTCTATCATTTTGTGTGTCATTAGCAATCTGTTATCCTGTGTTTGTTTTTATAATAGGGGTAGGCCAGTTTAAATTTCCATTCGTTATTTTAGCTATTTTTCATTTATTAACGTTGTGGTCGGCGATAAGAAATAAAAAGGTTTATTTTGGAAGTGTTGCAGGGTTGATCGCTGCGGTGTTGGCCGTTATCATTGGGCCGATTGAATCAATTTACATAATACATCTATACGCCACGGGTATTGTGATAATGGATGGATTTGTCTCGTTTGTAGTACGAAACGACTCATTACCTCATCCCAATGACGCAAGTGACTAATCATTTATTATATCGTTGACGAGCTAAAGCTAGAGGGAGGTAAGGCACTGTTTAGGAAGAATTATGTATGGTAAACCGGCTAGCATTGTAGCTGCTTAAAATGTTTTCAAGTCTGTTAAAGTAGGATTGGGAATGGATAATCTCATAATATATTAATGTTGAAATGGTATAACATTTCTCATTTAATAAGGAAAGAAGAAGTGAATTCGCACATGTCAAATTCTACATCACTTAAGTTTCTATCAGGCTGCTTACAGCTATTTTTTAGTATCCCGCTTATTAGTTTCCTCTACATATCCAATCTTTCAGTTCATGTTCATCGTGCACCTCATTACATTGATAGTGTCATTGATTGAGAGAAGACGATTTTATGGGAGTGTTTTGGGAATGACGGCGTCACTTATTGGAGGTGACGAGATCTCAATGGAAGGTTTTTTCTTACTACATGCCGGTGTCACGATTATCATTTTCACGATGCTTTTAAATCTCGAAAGACTGAAAATGCCGAGATTAGCTAATCTATAAGAACAATGACATAAGACAGATCTAGTGACAAAGATTGATCACCAAGCTTCAATATATCTGCGTTTTATCTCATCACTTATGGGAGATCCTTTTCTCTTATTTGTTGGTTATTGAAAGCTACAGATGTCTGATGGATTCTTCAGCTATAAAGAAAATGGTTTGACTGTGTTAGTAAACTACTTCAGTCTTACAACACGGTTGCGAAGCGGGTTTAACCCTTCGATACTGAGACGGCATTCGAGTAGGTCACCGTGGGAAATCACGACAGGACCGGGTGTGCCAGTTAATATGATATCACCGGGGAATAGGGTTGTGCTTTGCGACAGGTAGGATATAATCTCCCATGGTGTATACAGCATATGATCTGTCGCCATTTCATGTACCGTCTCACCATTTAAAATTGTTGAGACCTTTATGTTGTGGATGTCATGAATGTCATCAAGAGTTATGAGATCAGACCCTATACTAATATATGTGTCGAAACTTTTTGCGCGGGCAAGAAATCTAGGGTTTGCTGCATGAATGTCAGCTTCGGTCATATCTAAACTTGTGGTAATACCTGCAATGACATTGGGCACCTCATGCACGGGTACATTTTTACATGTTTTCCCGATGATAAGAGCCAGTTCACTTTCTCCAGTCGTGCGTGTAGAAAGAGGTGGTAGCTCAATCGTGTCTTTTGGACCGATTAAGGCTGAAGCAGGCTTTAAAAAGGTAACGGGGTGGGAAGGGGGAGGTGCTGTTATGGCACATTTATTTTCCGTATAATTTAAGCCAATTCCCCAAATGCTGTTTGGTTTTTCAATGATGGGGGCAAAGTCTGTTTCATGTTCTAACAGGGCGGGCATCGTTTCTAATTTATTAACTCCGCCATTTTTATACCAAGTTCTTAATTCGTCAAGCTTATTTCCAGTAACCAGGTCTATGACAGTCGTTTGCCACTGGCTTTTTTCGAAATGATTTAATGTTTCAAGAAGGACGTAGCCGTTGCATGAGGCAATAGCGGCTTCTACATTATTTTCCGTATAGATCATAGCGAGCTTCATCGTAGCACTTCCCTTACCATTTAAGTTTGATACTTCTTCAACATATGTGTAAAGTCGCACACCCATTGCAATAAAGCGAGATCATGGCCGATTCCTGCAATAATGGACAATCCCACAGGGGTACCGGTAGTGGGGATGACTGGAATAGTAACTTGAGGGCATCCGGATAGTCCGGCAATACAAGCTAATTGTAACGTTTGTTGTCGGGTGTTTTCCACAGCTTCTTCAGGGAGTCCACGAAGTGGTGCAACACCAGGCGTTGTGGGAATAATCAACAGCCCATTTCCCATTAAGAGCGTTCTCAGCTGTGATCGGATATGCTGACGTTTAACAGCTTCAGGCTGGGCTTTGGCTTCTGTTATGTTTTTTGCCATCAGAAAGCGTTCTTTCACCCCTGGTCCAAACGTTGGATTTACGTCTTCAATCCATTTTCTATGCGTCTCCCAAATTTCTTTCCCCTGTAAAATACGGAATGTTGTTGCCCATTCAGAAAGACCGGCTTCTGCTAGAGTTAAAGTGTCAAAATAGAGGGAGGTTTTGTCTTTTAATTCTGTAACAAGGGGCTCAAGGATTGCCCGGGTTGCTGTGTCTGAAATAGCCCATGCATCTTCTGGGATAAAACAGTTTGTAAAGCTTGTTGTTGTCTCGGTTTTGTTCAATAACGCTTGTGCTACATTTTTCAATGTGTAGGCATCTCGACTCAACACACCTACTGTATCAAATGAGGGGGCTAGTGGAATGACACCATCCATTAAAATACTGCCATGAGTAGGGCGATAGCCAAATAGTCCGCAGTAAGATGCAGGAATTCTGATGGAACCGCCTGTATCTGTCCCTAATGCAAAATCAACATGATTACTAGCGACAGCCGATGCAGAGCCGCTTGAAGAGCCGCCGGGGATACGGGCTGGATCTCGTGGGTTTAGAGGTGTCCCATAATGATAATTTTCACCATTTAAACTATACATTAATTCATCCGTAATTGTCAGGCCTCTCAGTGTTGCTCCTGATTCGAGTAGACGAGCGACGGTGGGGGCAGTTAAGTCGGAAGCTGAATGTGTCTCATACCATTGAGGGTTTCCATTTGTGTTTCTCACTCCTTCAATATGGAACACATCTTTGATTGCAAATGTCAGACCTGAAAGGGGACCTGGGGATAACGGATATTTGGTAAATGTGTCATTGATAAATGCGTTTACAACATCGCTCATATGATCCCTCCTAAGAAACGTTTAACACCTATGTGCTTTTATTTTACCGACAGCCATCATAGGTGTCTTTATTAATGATAACTAAAATGGAGTGTACCTGTTAGTATATGTGACTAATTTATCAGATAGTTAGAGGGTAGCTAAGTTTTTACCGAAAGGTTGGTCAACAACGATACCTTCTTCAGCTTTATAAACACAACGGCCACTGACAATAGTCGCTTGAATAGCCCCTTTGATTTCTCTGCCTACATAAGGAGAATATTTATGACGAAAAAGGATGTCATCGGAAGTTATGTGAGTGTCGACAGTTGGGTCATAGATGGTCAAATTTGCCTTTTTTCCTGTCTGGATTCTACCTTGCTCGTGAAGATATGGGAAACGGTCTGCCGCATGATTGGTCAGAAGGGGTAAAATATCTGTCAATGAAAATCCTTGTACTAATGCGTGACTGATAAATGCAGGTATGCCAAATTGGATACTTTGAATACCGCCCCATGCTTGCCATATATTATTTATTCCACGTTGTTTCATAGCTGGTGGACAAGGGGAATGATCTGAACTGATCATGTCGATCTTTCCTTCATGAATTTTCTCCCAAAGACCTTCGACACTTTCTCTATGACGTAATGGTGGCGCACACTTGAGAAGCGGGCCTTCACGAAGGAAGTCCTCGTCAGTAAATAAAAGGTAATGAGGACACGTTTCACTGGAAACATTGACTCCTGTTTTTTTTGCGGTGTAAATGCGTTCTGCCACCTCAGGGTGACTGACGTGAACAATATGAAGCGGTGTGTTATATTTTGCAGCATAATCTAGAGCAATATCAACCGCTTCTAATTCCGCCTCTACTGGTCTGCTCTCAAGGAACGCAGTTGGATCTTTTTGGCTGGTTTGATTCAGCCTATAATAAGCTAATGCATCTTCCCACTCGGCATGTAAAGCAAGAATCGTATCCGTTTCCCCACAGAATGCCATAGCATTGGGAAGAGAATCATGATCCAATCGTTTAAAATCGGTAATGCCACTTTCTGATAAAAAACCTTTAAAGCCAATTATTCCAATGTCTTGCATGGCTTGTAAGACTTTATCATTATGAGACATATCAGCAGTCATGCCACCCCAAAGAGCGAAATCTATGAAAGATTGATGCTGTAACGACTGCTCTTTAAGTTGTAAAGTTCCTGCATTATTTGCAGATGGATGACTATTAAGCGGCATATCACAAACGGTTGTGATCCCCCCTGCTGCCGCTCCAGCACTTCCTGTTCTAAATCCTTCCCATGTTGTTCTGCCAGGCTCATTGAAATGAACATGTACATCAATAAAACCAGGCAAAACAAAAGCCCCTTTTGCATCATAAAGGACGGCTGCTTCTGCTACTTCAGGATTGTCTGGTGCTACGATGGCATGAATAGTATCGTTTTTAACAAGGAGTGCTTTATAGGTGAAATCATTCCCATCAAACACTCTTCCGTTAACAATAGCTTGCAACATAAATCGTTTCTCCTCCTTCTTTTAATGTAAGTTCCTTATAATATATGATGTGTGTTTTTTTGTGGCTAAGCTATGCCCTATCACCGTGATGATCGTGGTGTAAGAGGTAGTATGTATTGCCGCTACCTTGCTTTCTTATTTTGGACGCAAATACTAAAAAATGTGTTTTTAATGTTAGGTTTTATAACGGAAATCTTTATCTTCTAAGATATTCATTATATTGTATGATAAACAGTCCAGAGTGGAGGTGGGTGGCGTGAAGATGGAAAATCTTCTTAATACTCCTTTTTTTAAAGAAACCGTTGTTTTGGCGGGACAAGAAGGACTTGCTAAAGAAGTACATTCCGTTAATATGATGGATGCCCCTGATATTATTGATTATTTAGAAAAAGAGCAGTTATTATTGACTACCGGTTATTCCATTAAAAATAAAGCCGGGGCATTATTGCAGCTTGTTGAGCAAATGGCTGCCCAAGGATGTGCTGGTTTAGGTTTGAAAGTTGAACGGTTTTTAAAGGATATTCCAGAGGAGGTAATAGATGCAGCTAACCGACTCCATTTTCCGATTATAGAACTACCGCAGCAACGGTCATTAGGTGACATTATGACGCATATTTTGAAGCTTATTTTACAAGAACGGACAGAAGAACTTGATTATGCGTTAAAGGTGCACCGGCAATTTTCAGATATCATTATGTCTGGTAAAGGTCTACATGACGTTATAGATCGATTGGCGAACATCATTGATTCACCTGTCTTACTTATGAGTCACCGACTTGAAACATTAGCGGCATCCAAAAAGTACAGCGACGAGTTCTATTTTGAAATCGCAAGCCAAATTAATGACGAATTAGCTAAACGCGATATCTCCTCCCAAGACATGTTGACCTTACACATCACCTATCCCTATATAAACAGAAAACAAGTGGCTTCGCTTTTCTCAGTACACACAAATGTCTACCAAAAAGGCTTTTTAATTGTTTTTAAAGAGGTTGCCAATGAGCCATCAACAACGTTGCTAGCTATTGAGCAGGCAGCTAATGTCGCCTCATTTGAGCTAATGAAAAGGCATGCGGTTGAACAGCACGGACGTATGCTTAAAAATGAGTTTTTAACAGATTTTGTTGAAGGCCATTACTCTTCGGAAAAAGATATTGCTAAGAGAGGGAACATTTATAATTTAAAACGAGATCAACATTATATATGTGTCGCAAGCAAATTAGATGACGAAGAAGATCTGAATGGTAGTTTATCCATTGATAAAGAAACCCACATGCAGATGTATAAAGATGCCATTTACGAGCAACTCAGCCTATGGCTGCGTTACTATTTCGATGATTACATCATCTTTACGAAAGGGGACATTTATCTTTTTTTAATTGGGACAGAAGAACTTTCCAATGATCCAGAGCGGGAGGTTATGAAAAATATAACGCATATTCAGGCGGAGGTATTTGAACATTTATATCTATCTATGTCTTTCGGTATTGGTCACATAGCTGATACATTATTGCACGTACCTGAGTCTTATCGAGAGGCATTGGATGCTTTACGGTCGGGCTATCGATCGGAAAAACGACGCTTCGTACAAAACTGTGATGCAAAAGGAGTGGCAGAATTACTTCGAGCTGTGGCACCACAAAAGCTTAAGGAATTTTATCAGTCATCCTTAAAAACATTGGCAGAATCAACACGGAAAGATGAACAAGACTTAATTGAGACGTTAAGAGTGTATATTGAAAAGAACGGTCAAATTGCTGAAACAGCAAAGGCTTTGTTCATTCACCGTAATACTGTCATTTATCGCATAAAAAAATGTGAAGAACGGTTAAACATTGATTTGAAAAATGCAGATGATATTCATAAAATACGTACGGCACTCATGATTCGCTCTATTATTTGACCTATCAAATCGAGCCTTTGCTAGTTAGGCGACATAGACAAGAAGTTTTAGCCTTTTTAGTCAATCTAGCCAATGACAAAATGTTCTGCTTTCCATTAGACTGACAAAAATAAGTCAGAGAGGAGAACGAGCATGGTAACAGAAGAAAAAGTTTGGAGACCGAATAACTTAAACGAAGCATGGTCTCTTTCTCAACAACTTATGCGACCATCTCAATTTGTATCAGGAGGCACATGGTTACGAACGCAATGGGAGGCAGGAACAGACAATATTGCCCCACATTTAATAAGTCTCGATAGAGTTTCAGAAGTGACTAACTGTATTCATATAGAAAAGGGTGAACTTGTTATTGGGGCTATGGCAGCATTAGCTGATGTCAGTGGCAATGCGTTAATAAAAGAAAGGTCGCCTCTACTTATAAAAGCATGTCAGAATATTGCGTCACCTTCTGTGAGGAATCAAGCCACTTTAGGTGGTAACATTATTTCGCGTGTTGGCGACACCTTACCGGTATTACTCGTGTTGGAAGCCACATTAACATGGTACAGCGCAGGCAACTTTATCAATGTATCTGTGCAGGAGTGGATGGAAAGATCAGGTGATGCGTGGGGGATTCTTGTTTGTGTGAGAGTACCATTAAAGAGAGAAGCCAATTTTTCATTTTTTCTGAAAATAGGACGGCGTGAAACATTTATTCCGTCGTTAGTGACGGTTGCTGGCAGGGGAATTTATAGTGAAGAAAAACATGAGATAATGACCATTTCTTTGGCGGCTGGGAGTGGGAGTACATCTGCTATGAGATTAATAGAGACAGAAAGGTTGCTGACAGAAAAGCGTTGTTCTAACTCAATTTTATCTGAGGCGTTAACGGTCATTCAAGGCGATTTTCAGCCTAGTGGAGATCCATTTGCATCCGCCTATTATAAACGTCAGGTTGCTGCCAATTTGATTGTAAGCGAATTGTATCGTTTAGGAGGTGATTGTCATGAGATTAAATAAGCCTACGGAACAGCACCCTTGGAAAATAAGACCTGATGGAAGGGCAAAAGTCAGCGGGGCTCTTCATTATTTGACTGATATGACGCGGGAGAACATGATCTACGGAAAAGTGCTTAGAAGCGGGGTGCCCCATGCTCAGATAGTTGATATTAAAACGTGCGAAGTGGAAAAGCTTCCGGGTGTCAAGGCAGTTCTCACGCACAAAGATGTCCCTGGTCTAAATGGTTTTGGGATTGCTGAGCCGAATCAACCCGTTTTCTGTGAGCACTTAATTAGGTATGAAGGTGATGCTATTGCAGCAGTGGCAGCAGAAACTCTTGAAATTGCCGAAGAAGCATTGGCTCTAATTCACGTGGAGTATAAGGAACTCCCCATTTTAGATTCACCGGAAAAAGCATTACATCCAGACGCACCATTATTGCATAAAGAGGGAAACGTTTTACACGAGAGAGATTATACGAGAGGTCAAGTAGAGGATGCTTTTGATATGTGTGCTCACATTGTGGAAGAAGTCTATGAAACTCCCCGCCAAATGCATGTGTATATGGAGACGGAAGGAGGCATGTTTATTCCAGAAAAAAACGGTCGGTTAACGATTTATGCGCCAACACAGCACGGGTATAAAGATCGGATGCAATTAGCACGAATTCTAAATATACCTGCTGATCATATAAGAGTCGTGTCGAGTCCAATTGGAGGGTCCTTTGGCGGTAAAGACGAATTAAATGTTCAGCCATATGGCGCATTGCTTGCTCTCCGATGTGGGAAACCTATTAAAATGCATTATTCTAGAATGGAATCGGTTATAGCAGGTTTGAAGCGTCATCCTATGAAAGTAACGATGAAAACGGGGATAGATCATGAAGGGAAACTATTAGCTCATCAAGTATCGATTATGTCCGATACAGGAGCTTATGCCACACTTGGTGGTCCTGTATTAAATTTTGCCGTAGAACATGCTGTTGGTGGCTACAGTATCCCAAACGTTGAGATCTCTGGAAAAGCCGTATATACAAATAATGGCGTGTCAGGAGAATTTCGAGGATTTGGCGGAAATCAAGTAACATTTGCATTGGAAGGCCAACTTGATCGGCTGGCAGAGAATATAGGACTTGATCCGTGGGAGATAAGACGGCGAAACTTGAGAGAGCTTAATGATCCTGGACCATTAGGACAACAAATAGCGCCAAATGACGGACCATTACACGTTTGGAAGTCTATTAAACAGTCCCCTTTATATCAATCAGGGAAAGAAATACACAGCGATAATTTGCCATGGGTTCGAAGAGGAAAAGGTATGGCTTTAGCTATGCATGGATCAGGCCTTGGTTATGGTATTCCAGATCCCGCCGGTGGAAAAATTGGCTTAAATGGTGATGGGAAAATCGAAGTCGCTTTTGGACATGAAGAGTTCGGGCAAGGCTTGTTAGGCACGTTAGAATTAATGTTACTCGATCACTTCAATTGTGATACAGACGACCTTCACATAATGATTGGTGACACGGACAACGTGCCTGAAAGTGGTTCATCCACTGCATCTAGAACGACAAATATGGTATGGCAATCGCTGCAAAATATGAAAAAGCCGTTTTTAACTGAACTTTTTTCGGAAGTTCATAAACTGACGGGGGAGGACCCATCTCAATTGATGACTGGGGAAAAAGGGGTATGGAAGCGAGAAATAGACAAAAGCCGCCGCTTTCTTATGAGCTATAAGGAACTAGCAGCAGCCTGTCTAGACCCGATTGTGTGTACGACAGAATTCCATTATCCTGTGACCCCTGATCCCGTGCTTGGAGGGCATTTTCTTTTCAGCTCTACGGCTGTGATTGCGGAAGTGGAAGTTAACATGCTAACAGGGAGGGTTAGAGTGATTGGAGCTGATCATGCTGTAGCTGCGGGAGAAGTTGTAAATCCTTTAGGTTATCTCGGACAAATAGAAGGTGGCAGTATAATGGCCCTCGGTTTCACCCTAACGGAAGATGCCGTTATGCGTAACGGTCAGTACATGACGAGAAACCTTGATACGTATCTCGCACCAACCATTTTTGATGTCCCAGACATTCAACATGTGGATGCAATTGAGGAGCTGCCAGAAGGAGATACATTTGGACCAAGAGGGGTAGGAGAAGTAGGGTCAGTTGCTCTGGCACCGGCTATTGTTTCAGCTGTTAAACAGGCAACAGGGAAATGGATAACGAAACTCCCGATTAAACCAGAAGAGATTCTTGATGAAGGGAAAGGCTTCTTTTCTTACTGCTTCAAAGACTCATTACAAGAGAAAGGAATGAAGCAGGATGACGAAACAAACCCAATTTACAGTGACAGACAAGCCGGGAGCCCTTAATGTGACCTTTCAATTGAACGGAAACGAGACCACTTTTTACGTGTCGCCATCACGTCGACTTATAGACGTATTACGAACCGATTTAGCTATGACAGGGACGAAAATCTCCTGTGAAATAGGGAGGTGTGGGGCATGTATTGTTCTTGTAGATGGTAAGCCTCATAATTCATGTTTGCTTATGATTTACCAATGTGAAGGTAAATCAATTGAGACAATTGAAAGCCTTCAACACGAGGAACCGAATCGTGTCCAACAAGCTTTCCTAGAAGAAGGCGCACTACAGTGTGGCTATTGTACACCGGGGATGGTAATGGCCTTAAAAGGTGCGTTAAATAACAAAGATAATCCGTCCTATAATGAAATGAAAGAAGCCCTTGCAGGTAACTTATGTCGTTGTACAGGCTATGGAGGAATCCTCCGTGTGTTAAGAAAACTAAGTTCAGATTCAGATGAGCAAGAATAATGGTTTCATTTTAGAAGGAGGGTTTGAGATGAAAGATGACCACAAGTTCCTTCATATAATGAAACAGGCGCCAGAACAATCTTTTGTATTAGCCACAATTACGTATATTAAAGGATCAGCCTATCGGCATGAAGGTGCTAAAATGTTGTTTACCACGAATGGATCACAGTATGGTTTAATTAGTGGCGGCTGTTTAGAAGACGATTTAGCCTATCGTGCTAAGCAAGCATTTATTTCGAAGCAAAATCAGTGGTTAACGTATGATTTGCAAAGTGAAGATGACGCAGGTTGGGGACAAGGAGCAGGTTGTAATGGCACTGTTCACATTTATTTAGAGTTCACCCAGTGGGATACATCAAAAGCAAAAGCATTACAGTATTTAGAAGAAGGGCGCAGCGTTATCTCTGTCAAATGCTTGATGGACAACAAAGTGAAAACAAGTTTTTTGACTGAGGAAGGGGAGCAGCTTTCTGAAAAAGAGATGGCATTACCTAAAGAGGTTCAATCAGCCTGTAACAACGTTTTAAGTCGTGAAAAAAGAACAGCTTTTTTGTCACTGAAGGATGACTATTTTGTAGAGCATCTTGAGCCGAAAGATACCTTATATATTTTCGGTGGTGGACGAGACGTTGAGCCCGTTGTCAAAAAAGCGGCGGAGTTTCATTTTAATGTGATAGTGATTGATCCAAGAGAAGAAAGGTGTAGCCAAGCTAACTTTCCTCAAGCTAGTGATTGTCTGTGCATGCATGCAGAGGAATTTATCGCAACACACTCATTTAAAAATAATAGTTATGTTCTTATCATGACACATCGTTTTGAGTGGGATCAGATATTGCTAAAACAGGTTTTGACCTGTAAAAGCACGTTAAGATATGCAGGAATCCTTGGTCCTAGAAGGCGGACCCGTCGATTGCTAGGTTCTAAAGAAATCCCAGAATGGCTCCATTCACCAGTTGGTGTAGACATTGATGCTGAAGGGTTAGAAGAAATTAGTGTAAGTATCCTGGCAGAGTTGATTAAAGTAAGAAATAGAACACCAAGAACTTCTAATCCGGCATTGGCGGCTATTTAAATGGCCGCATCTAAAATATATGCCATCATTTTGGCAGCTGGTTTGTCTACAAGGATGGGGACAGCGAAGCAATTACTCCCTTTACAAGGTGTCCCAATGTTGGAACATGTCGCCCACCAACGATTGAAAGAACCTTTTGAAAAAGTTGTCATCATTTTAGGGCATGAAGAAGCTGCTATTAGAGCTGCCATTACAATTGAGACACCTAGGCTAGAGTGGCTGACTCACGAAGGATATGAAGAAGGACAGACCTCATCATTGATTAAAGGATTTCATGCCATCCCTGAAGATGTGGATTCAGTCATGATATTTCTAGCAGATCAACCATTTATTAAATCAGAGACAATTAAAACGCTCAAAGCAGAAGGAGAAATCAAAGGAAAAGAGCTCACTGGCCCTTTTACAATACGACCTTACTATCATGGAATCCCAGGGCATCCAGTCTATTGGGGGCATATACATTCACCTGATATGCCGAATTTTTCAGCATATAAAGGAGAAAAAAAAGGGGGGCTAAGAATGATGCAACATGTTGAACAGTTTTGTATACAAGTGAATGATCCATCCGTAGCTATTGATATCGATACGCCTAAAGACTATAAAGAGGCAAAAAGAAGGGAGATGATCTGACGGCATCATAAAAGGGAGCTATCATATGGAAGAATTCGTATAACCTCAGAAATAAGGTTTGGGGGTCTCTATTAGGAACCGTAAATTCCTAACTACGAAAAAAAGGTGAAACATGCTTTTTTTCGTAGTTTTTTAAATTTAATTAAAGTGATGGAGTGTGGCAGTACTTAATGCCAAAGGTGTGTGTTCTTTCAAAGGTTCACATGTATCGAAAAGTCAAATGAGCTGGGGGTAATGGATGAGCAGATTGTTAATTAAAAACGCAGAACTTATTACAATGAACCAACAGGATGACCAATTTATTGGTGATATATATATTGAACACGACACCATTAAGGATATTGGCAAAAACTTAGACTATCCTGAAGCTGATAAGGTGATTGACGCTACGGGTCGCGTTGTGACACCAGGATTTATCCAGACACATATACACTTATGTCAAACGATATTCAGAGGGAAAGGTGACGATTTAGAGCTGATGGATTGGTTAAAGAAACGTATATGGCCGCTGGAAGCTGCTCATGATGAGGAATCGATCTATTATTCTGCATTACTAGGTACTGGAGAGCTTATACAAAGTGGCACAACATCAATTGTAGATATGGAAACCGTCCATCACACCGATTTTGCCTTTCAAGCGATTGAAAAATCGGGCATAAGAGCTTTATCTGGAAAAGTGATGATGGATAAAGGTGACGAAGTGCCAAAACGCCTTCAAGAAAACACGTCAGACTCCATACAGCAAAGTGTGGACTTAATGGAGAAGTGGCACAAAAAGAACGGCCGTATTCATTATGCCTTCTCACCTCGATTCGTCGTTTCGTGTACGGAGACCTTGTTAAAAGAAGTGGGGAACCTTTCGCAAAAACATGCCACCTACGTGCATACTCACGCTTCCGAAAACAGAGGCGAGATAGAAATTGTTGAAGCGGAAACCGGTATGCACAATGTCGAATATCTTGATTATCTTGGTCTAGCTAATGAACGTCTTATTTTGGCTCATTGTGTGTGGCTAAATGAGAATGAAAAGCAGATTATTAAGCAAAGAAAGGTGAAGGTCAGCCATTGCCCAGGCTCCAATTTGAAATTAGCATCAGGAGTCGCTAATATTCCAAGTTTACTTGATGCCCATATATGTGTCAGTTTAGGAGCGGACGGTGCTCCGTGTAACAATAATTTAGATATGTTTAATGAAATGAGAATAGCAGCTCTTATTCAAAAGCCTGCCCATGGGCCTACTGCTATGGATGCTAAAACAGTTTTTAAAATGGCTACGATTGAAGGAGCGAAAGCGATGGGCATGGACCATGACATTGGGAGCCTAGAGATAGGAAAAAAAGCGGATCTTATTATTTTGAATTTAAATGATTTTCATATGTATCCGTCATATGATGTTGATACCATTTCACGTATCGTCTACTCAACAACACGTGCTGATGTGGAGACAACCATTGTTCATGGTGATGTGGTGATGGAAAACCGTCGTCTGAAAACGATAGATAAAGACGTTACCCTAAAAGAGGCAAACCATTCAATTAAACGGCTTATTCAACGACTTCCAGACATTTCTTAACGACTGTTTAGACATGGTTTACAATGACTGCGAGAAAGTTTAGTTAAGATAACTAATGACGTTCACACGCCCCTGACCTAATGTAGACACATACAGATGGAAATGTGTGACTGACTTCAGGAGTGTGTATTGAAATTTTTTGGAAGGTGGGTGTTGATCGTAAAATGTATACGATAACGGAAATCAATTCAATGCAGGCGTCTGAATTTATAACAATCATAGGGCCTGTATTTGAGCACTCTCCATGGGTAGCAGAGAAAACGTGGCCTCATCGTCCATTTACATGTGTTAGTCAACTTCATAACAGGATGACAAAGGAAATGTATCAAGCGAATACAGCGTTAAAATTATCTCTGTTGCGTGCTCATCCAGATCTTGGAACAAAGCTTGAGGTCTCTGAAACGTCTGGAAAGGAACAACGGGAGGCCGGATTGAATAGGCTCACGGAGAGAGAATATAGTCAGTTTGCTGATCAAAATGACTCGTATGTTAAACAATTTGGCTTTCCATTCATTATGGCTGTTAAAGGGAAAAAAAAGGAGCAAATCCTCCAACAAATGAAAAAGCGGCGGCATCATTCCTATGAAAAGGAAATGGAAACAGCACTGGAGGAAGTGAGCAAAATTGCCGGTTTTAGACTGAATGAGCTTATCCATAAAGAGAGTGTTGTGTAGTTTGAAACTTAGTTGAAGGAGTGACAGGATGGAATCAAAAACGTTGATGCAAACAAAAGCAGCCACACGTATGATGTATTATGGTAAAGGGGATGTGTTCGTTTATCGTACGTATGCTAAACCGCTGACAGATGTGGCAATAATTCCAGAGTCTTCGTTTAACGGGCGCAGTAATATTATTTTAGGAATGGATGTGCAAGTGGCCCTTAAAGGAGATGCGTTTCTCACTTCTTTTACTGAAGGAGATAATTCACTCGTTGTGGCTACAGATTCAATGAAGAATTTTATTCTTCACTATGCAGGAGAATATCATGGAAATACGATGGAAGGATTTCTTACATTTGTAGGGAGGAAATTTCTTGATAAATATTCACATATAGATGCTGTTGATTTAAAAGGGAGACAATTTCCATTTATGGAGGCCGAAGTTTTAATAAATGGAGAAGTAACAGCTAGTGAGAGCGTCTTTCGTGAAGGGACACTGGAAAAGCCTTTAGCGTCAGTAGAAATAGAACGAAAAGAAAAGGGTTATGGCCTGAAGGACCATCAAAGTGGAGTGTTCGGTCTACATCTGATCAAAGTGAAAGGTAGCTCCTTTGCAGGTTATATAAAGGATGAATTTACAACACTGCCAGAAACATATGATCGACCGTTGTTTATTTATTTAAACATTTATTGGCGTTATAAAAACCCGAGTGACGGAGAAGGGAAAGAGCCACAACATTATGTGGCAGCTGAACATGTGAAACATATTGCTCAAACAGTCTTTCACAGTGTTGATTCACCGTCCATTCAAAAATTAATATTTGATATTGGAAAGCGAATCCTTCAGCGATTTCCACAACTAGCTGAAGTGTCGTTTGAATCAAATAACCGAACATGGGAAACGGTTAAAGAAGAGGTCACATCTTCCACTGATGGAAAAGTATTTACTGATCCTCGTCCCCCATATGGGTTTCAAGGATTCACAATGTATCACGAAGATGTAGTAGGTGAGGAATAATATGTCCGGGAAGCTTACTACCCATGTTCTTGATATGAGTACTGGTAAGCCAGCAGCAGGCCTCACCATTGAACTTTGGAAATACAATGACAATGTAGGCGACTATGAAAAGCTTCAAGAAGCGGTGACAATGAAAGATGGAAGGCTTGAACAGCCACTGCTCGAAGGGGATACGCTCACGGCTGGACGTTATGAGCTACTTTTCCATGTTGGGGCTTATTTTGCAACGATGGAGGTTGTGACAGACGATCCCCCTTTTTTAAATGTCATACCGGTGAGCTTTGGTATAGCAAATAATCATGACGATTATCATGTGCCATTGCTCATTGCCCCTGGTGGTTATAGTACCTACCGTGGTAGTTAAGAAGAGATCAGTGGCTCGCTTCATGGATTAGCAGCCACTGATCTTTTTATTAAAATTAAATACTTACGTCATTTTAAGTCCTTTCTTACTAATATCACTTTCTATAATAACAGTCCACATGTCTTACTGACACAGTTCGTCCTGAAGTTAGTTAATATAACTAAAAAATGCCGATTATTTCAGTTGAGATATCTAATGCTATTATGATGCTTTTTACATACAATTTTTCTATATAACATGTGTAGTGATACATGAAGGAGGTAACGTGGATGGTGATCACTTCCAATATAAATAGCAATCGATTATGGCGGACTTTAATGGAATTGGGAAAAATCGGGGCAAATTGTGAAGAAGCAGAGGGGGTAACTCGTCTCTCATTAAGTCGAGAAGAGCTAGAAGGTAAGCACTATATTTATCAACTCATGGAAGAGGTAGGATTGAATGTTCACATAGATGCTGTAGGCAATGTCATAGGCAAATTACAAGGGTCTGATCCTCAAGCACCTGTTGTGATGGTAGGGTCTCACACGGACACAGTCTTCAATGGTGGACGATTTGATGGTGCGTTAGGAGTACTAGGGGCAATTGAAGCCGTTAGGACAATAAAAGAAACCAATATCGCTCTTACTCATACCATTGAAATTGTTTCTTTTACAGATGAAGAAGGCTCTCGATTTGGCACAGGTTATATAGGGAGTAAGGCCATGGCAGGAATGTTAAAAGAAACGATTTTTGACTTGAAAGATAAAGATGGCGTGAGTTATCATCAAGCATTTATTGATGCCCAGCTTAATCCAGAAAAATATAAAGAAGTAATCCGTAAGCCAGAGGACATTAAAGCCTATATTGAAATGCATATTGAGCAAGCGAAAGTATTGGAAGAATTAGATTTGCCAATAGGGATTGTAACCGATATTCAAGGGCCAGTATGGCTCGAGGTCACATTAGAAGGGGCAGCGGACCATGCTGGTGCCACACCGATGACGATGAGAAAGGATGTAGCTGTAGCAGTAGCGGAAATCGTCCTTGCTGTTGAAAAAATTGCATTGACCTATCATGGTGTAGCAACGGTAGGTGTTATCACTCTTGAACCAGGGGGCGTTAATGTTATTCCTGGTAGGGCAGTTTTCTCCATTGATGTACGCCATGGTGATAAAGGGATTCGACAAAAAATGATTAACGATATTTATGAAAAAATAGAATCTACTTGTAAAAAACGCAGATTAACGTCACGTATAGATGTGAAAAAGGAGGTTGACCCTGCTACTTGTTCACCAGAAATCGTCACTCTTTTAGAGGAAATGTGTCACACATTACACTATCCAGTTAAAAAGCTTCCGTGTGGTGCAGGACATGATTCATTAATCATGTCTAAGATGACAGACATAGGGATGATTTTTGTGCGTTCTAAAGATGGCATTAGTCACAATCCGAAAGAATGGAGCAGTCAATCAGATTGTGCGATCGGTACAGAACTCTTGTTTCATACATTAGTTAAACTTGCGCAATAGGGGGGATAGAAGATGAAACAGACACATGAATTAATGGTTCCACCGCGGACGATAATGACACCAGGACCAGTGGAAGTAGAGCCAAGTGTATTGCGTGCCATGTCATCTACAATATTAGGTCAATTTGATCCCAATTTTACGTCTATTATGAACGAGACGATGGCCATGCTAAGGAGCGTATTGCAAACAGATAACCATTGGGCCTTTCCTGTAGATGGCACTTCACGAGCGGGAATTGAGGCGATGCTTTGTAGTGTGATTGAAGAAGGAGATGCTGTATTAGTACCTTGTTTTGGTAGATTTGGCTATCTACTAACTGAAATTGCTGAACGGTGCGGTGCTGACGTTCATACTATGGAGTGCGAATGGGGGACCGTGTTTGAGCCAGAAGACATCATTACTAAAATTGATGAGTTAGAACCGAAAGTGGTTGCCATCGTGCATGGGGATACGTCAACGGGACGCATGCAACCATTAAAAAAAGTTGGTGAAGCATGTCGTGAACGAGGCGTTTTGCTTATCGTTGATGCTGTTGCCACAGTGGCTGGAACAGAGGTGAAAACGGATGAATGGATGATCGATGGCTTAATTACCGGGACACAAAAGTGTCTATCCGTTCCAGCTGGAATGGCTCCCTTAACATATAACGATCGAATTGAAGCCATTTTACACCAACGAAAGTCGATTGAAAAAGGTCTTTTGACAGCCCATACTGTGGTTTCTCATCGTCGAATCAGAAGTAATTATTTAGACTTAAGCCAGTTGCAAGATTACTGGAGTCCAGCAAGGTTAAATCACCATACTGAAGCGACATCTATGTTATATGGTTTATATGAAGGATTACGGATGATTTTAACTGAAGGACTAAATGCACGTTTTAAGCGGCATAAACTTAACGAGATGGCTTTAGTAGCAGGTTTACAAGCTATGAAACTTGAATTATTTGGTGATGCCTCTTGTAAACTACCGATGGTGACGTGTGTCGTCATTCCACCGAACGTAGATGGAGAGTGTGTTCGTGCCATGCTATTAGAAGAGTTTGGTATCGAAATTGCCAGTTCATTTGGAGTATTACACGGTAAAATTTGGCGTATAGGGACAATGGGGTATAGTTGTCAAAAAAGAAACGTATTAATGACCTTAGCAGCGTTAGAAGCGGTATTGGTTCGGCAAGAGGCTAATATTTCAAAAGGTGAAGCCGTTCAAGCTGCGATGGATGTCTACAAAGAAATGGAGCTGACAAACCCTGCTGGAAGACCGTGACACACATGTGCTAGAAAAGAGACATATAAAGTATACTCTTCCATGACGGTTAACCGATTATCTAACTTGCTTTATGTATGGGTATTCTATGTGACTGTTGCAAAGCGCCAACGGTAACGATAAAATGACTAAATACATGAAAAAGTCAGATAATTTAACAAAGGAGCTTGCATCTACAATGAAGTTAATAGAACAAATTAGTCTCACAGTAAGTAAGTACTTTGCTTTAATCGTTATACTAGTGGCTGCTATCGCCTTTTTCGTCCCTAATGCATTCACATGGATTGGAGTTTATATTCCGATTTTATTAGGTGTCATTATGTTCGGGATGGGAACGACGATGACATTAGCTGATTTTAAAGTGATCGTGCAAAAACCTGCACCTATCATCATTGGGTTATTAGCTCAGTTTTTAGTGATGCCGCTAATCGCTTTTGCACTTGCGTATGTGATGAATTTGCCGCCTGAACTGGCAGCTGGACTCGTTTTAGTAGGAGCTTGTCCTGGAGGGACTGCGTCTAATGTTATGGTGTATTTGTCACGGGGGGATGTACCAACGTCAGTAGCAATGACTTCTGTCTCAACAATGTTAGCGCCTTTATTAACGCCTTTTATCGTCCTTGTATTAGCAGGACAATGGCTCCCAGTCGGTTTTGGAGACATGTTGATGTCGATTATACAAGTCATTATTATTCCTATCAGTTTGGGGATTATCGTGCGGAAGTTAGTGCCTAAAGCAGTTGAGAATGGGCAAAAGGTGTTACCGCTTGTTTCTGTTATAGCGATTATGCTTATTGTGACGGCTGTTGTAGCAGCAAATGCACAGAATATTTTAACCTCAGGTTTTATGGTCTTAACAGCTGTCATATTACATAACGGTTTTGGCTTAATTTTTGGTTATGTTATAGCCAAATGGGCAAAGCTGGATGAAACGAAACGACGGGCTATTTCCATAGAGGTAGGTATGCAAAACTCTGGATTAGGGGCAGCCCTGGCTACAGCCCACTTTAGCCCATTAGCAGCGCTACCAAGTGCTCTCTTTTCCGTTTGGCATAATATATCAGGTCCTTTACTCGTGTCATTTTGGAGTAAGGACCGTAAACAATAGTACTAATGTCGTTATAAAAGAGATTGAGCCCCATCAATATACACTTCTGTTCCGGTAATATGGCTAGCCGCGTCGGAAGCAAGAAATGTAACGAGATCAGCAATTTGCTGGGAAGAGCCTGGTTTATGCTCTAGGGGTAAATTGCCTTCCGGATATTCAACGGGTATTTTTACTTTAGATAATTTTTGACGTTCATGATGGGTATTTTCACCAATATTGGTTTTGGTAGCCCCGGGGCAGATCACATTCACTCTAATGTGATAACCAGCTAGTTCAAGGGCTGCCATTTTTGCAAAAGCAACTTGGCCAGCCTTTGAGCTGCTGTAAGCTGACATACCGAATCCAGAAAATACTCTATTGCCATTAATCGAACTTGTAATAATGATACTGCCGCCTCTCTCTTTCAGAAACGGGACAGCATATTTAACAGTCAGGAACGTGCTTTTTAAATTGGTTGATAAGGTACGATCCCATTCCGCAGGAGGCATGTCTTCGATTGGTGTTATGACACCGTTAATCCCTGCATTAGCAAAGACAATATCTATTTTTCCAAAGGTGTTAATAGTGTCATCAAATGCTTGCTTCACTTCCTCAGGCTGGGAAACATCAGCTTCACATAATAGTGCTTTACCTCCTAACGCTTCAATTTCTTTTTCTGTCTCTTGAGCATCCGTTTTATTTAAGTCAATAAGACAGACCGAGGCCCCTTGTTTTGCCAACCCTAAGGCAGATGCTTTCCCAATACCTGAACCGCCCCCTGTAATAACAGCCACTTTTTTTTCTAAAGATGAAAAGGTACTCACCGTCATTCCTCATTTCCTGCTAAGTTTGATTAAACCAGCGAACGTAATCTGTTACAGTGTTATTTTTCCTTAATAATTCCATAATAAACAAAAAAATCATTTATACGTAGAAAATTTAACATACTTTATTTTTAAGCACTAAACATCTATAAGGGAGAGTGATAGTTTTATAGAATAGTAAAAGTTAATAATGTATGTAATAAAAATACAAATTTAATTAGAAAATTTTAAACTATTAATATAATTTATTAATCTATACATAAGATATTCAATATAGTGATTCAAGCGAATTAACACGTTAAACTGAAAAAGTGATGATATATTTATATAATAAATTATTCATAACAAGAAGTTTTTTTATTAGTTTTACGTAGTATTCTGAAATCTGAAATATTCAGAAAAAATATTTACTTCTCGTAATTTATATGATAAATTATCTAAAGATTAGCAACAATTACACATAATATTTTACAAAAACTCAAAAAGTTTTGGGATTGAGGAGCTTCTATACATATACATGGATAATATTGATATGTAAGCGAAAACACTCCCTGGTGTAATTTAACATAAAAGGTGGTGGTATCATGTCCGTATTATTAGATGTGAAAGACTTACAAACTCACTTTATTAGTAAAAAGCAGATTGTTAAAGCAGTGGATGGTATTGATATTACAATCAATCGTGGTGAAACAGTCGCTTTGGTAGGTGAGTCTGGTTCCGGTAAAAGTATGACCTCTCTTTCACTTATGCAACTTGTCCCCTCTCCAGGTGGGAAGATAGTTGGAGGGGAAGTGAATTTCAACGGTAAAGATTTACTCACTTTAAAAGAAAAAGAGATGAGAAAAGTTCGTGGGAATGATATATCCATGATCTTTCAAGAGCCGATGACCTCTCTTAACCCTGTTTTGACGATTGGTGAGCAAGTGATGGAAGTGCTTCTCTATCATAAAAAGATGACGAAGGAGCAAGCGAGAAAAAAAGCGGTAGAATTGTTGAAAATTGTAGGGTTTTCTCGTGCTGAAGACATAATAAAAGATTATCCCCACCGACTCTCAGGTGGTATGAGACAGCGTGTCATGATTGCGATGGCAATGAGTTGTGATCCAAAGCTATTGATCGCTGACGAACCGACTACAGCTCTCGATGTTACTATTCAGGCTCAAATCCTTGAGTTAATGAAAGACTTAACAAAGCAATTTGATACCTCTATTTTACTGATTACTCATGACTTAGGCGTAGTGTCAGAAATCGCAGACCATGTCGTTGTGATGTACGCAGGTCAAGTGGTTGAGAATGCGCCTGTAGACAAATTGTTTGATGAACCATTACACCCCTATACGCAAGGATTACTTGATTCCATACCAGCTATAGAAGGCAATATAGAACGACTAAAATCAATAAAAGGAAATGTTCCTCTTCCAGACGAGATGCCTAAAGGATGCCGTTTTGCCCCGAGATGTCCTAAGGTGTTTGACAAATGCTTGACTGCCAATCCTGAGCTGCTAAAAGCAGCGCCTGGACAAAAGGTACGATGCTTTTTGTATGATCAAGAAGGAGAGGAATCCACATGACTCAAAATCACAATCACACCATAGACACTCATCGACAAGAGGAACGCAATGTCACTCATTCAGAGACCATTCTAGAAGTAAACAACTTAAAAAAACACTTTCCAATTAAAACAGGGGTCCTTCAACGTGAAACAGGAGTTGTGAAAGCTGTTGACGGTGCCCATTTTTCAGTTAAAAAAGGTGAAACAATCGGAATAGTTGGCGAATCAGGCTGTGGTAAATCCACCACAGGTCGAACAATTATTAGACTGTACGAGCCTACGGAAGGCCAGATCATTTATAAAGGTCAAGATATTGCTCACCTAAAAGAAAAAGAAATGCGAGGGACGATACGGCGAGATATTCAAATGATTTTTCAAGATCCATTTGCGTCCCTAAATCCTAGGAAAACACTAGGAAGCATTTTATATGAACCGTTTAAAGTACATAAAATGTATAGCCACAAAGAACGAGAAGAACGGATAGGGTATCTTCTTGAAACGGTGGGATTAGATGCGTCCTTTAAAAGTAGATACCCCCATGAGTTTTCTGGAGGACAGCGGCAGCGAATCGGGATTGCGAGGGCATTGACTACTCAGCCTGATTTAATTATTGCTGATGAACCGGTTTCTGCTCTTGATGTATCTATTCAGGCACAAATCATTAATTTACTTGAAGATTTACAAGATGATTTAGGGCTGACGTATGTTTTTATTTCACACGATTTAAGTGTAGTTCGTCATATTGCGGACAGAGTTGGCGTAATGTATTTAGGGAATATGATGGAACTGGCTTCAAAGGAAGATCTTTATGCTGAGCCTCTCCACCCTTATACGAGAGCTTTACTATCAGCTGTGCCAGTCCCGAGGAGAAAAGGGACGGAAAAGCGAGAAAAAATTGTGTTACAAGGTGATTTACCTAGCCCATCAAACCCACCATCAGGCTGTGTGTTTCATACGAGATGTCCAGAGGCGATGGAAGAGTGTAAAAAAGTGGTACCAGTTTTTGAAGAAAAGCGACAAAATCATTTTGTTGCGTGTCATTTATATAAGAAAGCTTAACTATTGAAAGGAGGTGTCCCAGCACCTTTAGAATGGTCAAACTTGCGAATTCTTACTTAATTTTAAAAAAACAAGGAGGGGTTATGTTGAGAGGGAAGAAACATATTTGGAGTTTAGCGGCAACGACACTTGCTATGTCGGCTATTCTAGCTGCATGTGGTGGAGACAACAATTTAGAAGATGCGATGCAAGACGAGCGAAACAATGAAGAGGCTAACAATGCAGAAGACAATGCTAATAATGACGCCACTGAAGGAGAACCGCAAGAAGGCGGTGATATCACGATTGGTGTCATCAGTGATCCGGTATCGTTCATGACGACCCACTCACAAGATACGTCTAGTGGAGATATTGAAGATATGATTTACAGTCAACTCGTCCGTGTTGATGAAAATATTGAAATGCAGCCTGAATTAGCCATTGATTGGGAAGAATCAGATGATGGTTTAACCTATACCTTCGATATTCATGAAGGTGTGACGTTCCATGACGGGGAACCGTTAACTGCTGAAGATGTAGAATTTACGTTTAATATTTTCATTGATGAAGACTATACTGGTCCTCGTTCAGGTTATTTCAGTGCACTTGATGAGGTCGAAGCACTTGACGAGACAACTGTTGAGTTCCGTTTAAGTGAACCAGATGCTCGATTTATTTCCAACATTGGATTTGGTATTTTACCTAAGCATATCCTAGAAGATGTCAGTGCGGCAGACCTTGAAGAACACGAGTTTGGACGCAATCCAATCGGCTCAGGTCCATACCAATTTGATTCTTGGGAGGATGGCCAATACGTTCAGCTGACAGCCTTTGAAGATTATTGGGAAGGGGCTCCGAATTTAGATCGCATAACGTTAAGTATCGTCGGTGATCAAAACGCACTAATGGCCCAAATTGAAGGCGGCGATGTGGACTTAGGAATTATTCCAGCTACTGATTATTCAACAGCAGAAGGCTGGGAAGAGCAAGGATTAATTAATTTACAGTCGACGTTAGGTTACAGCTATAACTATATGGGTTACAACCTTCGTTTAGATATGTTCTCTGATAAAGAAACACGTCAAGCGTTAACCCATGCGATTGATCGGCAAACAATTATCGAACAAGTGGGACAAGGGCAAGGTGACGTGGCTCATGGTCCTGTGAGTCCGCTTAGCTGGGCTTATCCAGATGAGATGCCAGAATTTGAATATGATCCAGAGAAAGCGCGCGACTTACTGGCAGAAGCCGGTTGGGAAGAAGGCGCAGATGGTATTCTTGAGCGTGACGGTGAACGCTTCTCTTTCACGCTAAAAACTAATTCAGGTAACCAAATTCGTGAAGACATCTCTGTTGTCATCCAGTCGATGTTAAATGAGGTTGGTGTTGAAGTAGAAGTGGAGTACGTAGAGTGGGGAGCATTCCTTGATCAAATCAATCCACCGAACTTTGACTTTGATGCAGTTATACTAGGTTGGGCTTTAGGAACTGACCCTGACCCAGGAGCGATCTGGCATTCAAAAGAAATTGAAGCGGGATTAAATAACATTGCATACGCTCGTGACGATGTGGATGAGTTGATCGATCAAAACGTTTCAATCGTAGATCGGGATGAGCGAGCGGAAGCGCTTCATGAGATCTTTGAAACGATTGCAGAGGATCAACCATACACGTTCCTTTACTATCCGAACGATTTAAAAGCAATTCCGCCAAATCTTGAAGGGTTCGTTCATCATCCACGTTTGAATTTTTACCGCCCACAAGATTGGTATTATTCAGAATAAATCAATTTATCACAGGTAATCGTCCGTAAAACTCCCGACTCAAAATAGTGAGCAGAGCTAAAGCTATTTAGTCGGGGGCTAACGGACGTTCATGATCTGATTAAAGCTTAGCTTTATAACGTTCGTCATTTGTAAAAGTTAGTTTTAAGACATGCAGACGGGAAGGGCTTCTATTGTATTTGGAATGCTGACTACTTTAGAGCCTTCCTGTTCTTATTTAAAAATATGTATATGGGCTTGGTTTATAAGATAGTGCATATACAGAGGGTAAATGTGTTGTTGGCAGATTTTCTTTATCCTATCAAAAGAAAATAGAGCCCTTATATAAGTGATAGTATAAGTAAAGTTACGCCATCAAAGCCCTTCTTTAGAAAGGGACATGTAATAGCTACATAAACTCACTAAACAAGAAAAGGAGGCAGATCATGCTTTCGTATATCATACGACGTGTTATTATGGCCATCCCAATATTAATCGGTATTTCAATTCTTACGTTTTCGGTGATGCATTTGGCTCCAGGAAGTCCTTCTTCCATGATGATGTCACCTGATATTAGTCCTGAAGTGAGGGAAGCATTTGAAGAAAGATACGGGTTAAACGATCCGATTCCAGTTCAATATGTGAAGTGGATGGGAGCGATGCTTCAAGGTGATATGGGGTATTCACTTGTTAGAATTGGGATGCCTGTGAGTGAAATGATTATGAACCGATTGCCAAATACTTTGATTCTCATGGGAGCTTCTACGATTCTAGCAATACTGATTTCAATTCCATTAGGAATCGTATCTGCCCGTAGACAGTATTCGTTAACGGATTACTCGGTGACTGTTGCGGCATTTGTAGGAGTGGCGACACCTAACTTTTGGATCGGGCTATTATTAATTATGTTTTTCTCTGTTAATTTAGGCTGGATGCCATCCGGAGGAATAGCTACGCTTAATGAGCCGTTTAGTATTTTAGACAGGCTTCATCATTTATTGATGCCTGCCTTAGTATTGGCGACAGCTGATATGGCCGGACTCACTCGTTACAGTCGGTCCAGTATGCTTGAGGTCATTCAACAGGATTACATGCGGACCGCTAGAGCGAAAGGGTTTAAAGAGAACACAGTCATTTACAAACATGGGCTGCGTAACGGATTAATTCCTATTATTACAATTTTCGGCTTAATGCTGCCGTCCTTCTTTGCAGGGTCTGTTGTTGTGGAAAGAATTTTTTCTTGGCCAGGGATAGGTGACTTACTTATCGGGTCAGTATTTCAACGTGACTACCCTGTCATTATGGGAATCACTATGATCTCCGCAGTGTTAGTGGTGGTCGGGAATCTGTTGGCAGACATTGCTTATGCCATTTTTGACCCGAGAATTGAGTATTAAGGAGGCACGGTCATATGCAACAAGAACCAGTTAAAATGCCATCAATGACACCACCGGAAGGCCCGGCAGAACATAAATTAAAGAAAAAACCAGAAACAATGACACGTATTATTTTGAAAAAGTTCTTTAAGAATAAATTAGCCGTTGTAGGTGGGATCGTGCTGTTGATTATTGTAACGATGGCTGTTTTCGCCCCTTTAATCGCACCGCAAGACCCTCGTAATGTAGAGATGGACTTGCTGAACAGACTGGCACCACCTAGTACGGAATTTATTATGGGAACGGATGATTTCGGTCGAGATATATTCAGTCGTGTGTTATACGGAGCAAGAGTTTCCTTACTCGTTGGGTTTTTAGCTATGCTTGGGGGCGCTATAATTGGCACCGTTATGGGATCATTAGCCGGTTATTTCGGAGGACGGATAGATAATTTAATTATGCGACTCGTTGACATTCTTATTTCATTCCCTAATATATTTCTTCTAATTTTACTAATTGCTTTTTTCAGCCCAAGTGTAAGTCTATTAATCATATTTTTAGCTTCACTAGGGTGGATGAGTACAGCCCGACTCGTCCGAGGGGAATTCTTAAGCTTACGTGAAAGAGAGTATGTATTAGCTGCCAAAACGTTAGGTATGAGAACGAATCGGATTATTTTTAATCACATTTTGCCTAATGCACTTGGTCCGATTATCGTTGCTTCCACATTGAGTGTGGGTAACCTTATTATTGTTGAGTCTGTTCTTAGCTTTTTAGGGTTAGGAGTACAGCCGCCAACACCAAGTTGGGGAAACATGTTGCAATCAGCCCAGAACTATACGATTATGAGGGATGCTTGGTGGTACCCTGTATTTCCTGGTTTAATGATATTTATTACTGTATTATCGATTAATTTCGTAGGGGATGGATTGAGAGATGCATTTGATCCTAAAATAAGGTCTTAATTGCTATAACGATAATTTTTCAGATGGTAGAGGTTGATCGTGATGTGGATAAATGCCACTAGCATCAATCTCTATTTTTGTAAGTAGTTCCTTACTAATTAATGGTTCTTTTTAACCCACGCTTAAGGGGCAGTAAAACTCCCATTGATTGAAGCTTAGCTTTATAGACTTTTTTTGAATAAGCATGATAAAATAATAGCTAATAGAAGTGTGTAGAAGATTATGAGAAATACCCATAGGTCTTATGTCAAAGAAGGGATATCCTATGAAACTGAGACTTAAAAAAATATTTGCTGTTTTAGTGGCTATTTTTACCTTGGGATTTTATATCCCGCCAATTGATGTAAGCGATGATGCTGAGAAGGAAACAGATGATGTCCTTTCTTCTACGAATAGCTCGACTGATAAAGAGTCGTTCTTAACGGATATTGGTCAGGAGAACGACCATGAGGAAAGTCTTGCAGATGTGGACTTTTCCGAACTTGAAACGAGTGACAATTATGTTCATCTATTTACTGAACTAGCAAAAGAGCAGACGTTTCATAAATTAGGGCCTCGTATTAGTCATAAGGTAGAGGATGACATTTTACTAGAAGTATTCCCGTCTATGGAAGAAGTGATTACGAGTTTATTAGATGATTTGGATGATGAAGAATATTCTTACTTAGAAATCGATGAACAAACGTCTTCATATTACGGAGAAAAAATTTTTAATATATACGATAATCAGTCAAAAGAAGACGTAGTAAGGTTCCATGTCAGAAGAGATTTACGGCCTAAAGACGGCTACTGGTTTAACTTTCATTACCATTTAAGAGAAGATAATTTTGAAAAACATCATAATTTAGGCGACATCTATTGGGATAAAAATACACCGCCAAAATGGATGACGTAAGACAAGAATGTGCCTCTTGATGAGCACATTCTTTTTATATATGGGGTTTATTTACTTATAGGCAACAATGCTTTTTTATGTAATAAACTGCCTTCACATAGTAGATAAACTGATATTAATGGAAGAAGCTTCTTTTCAAATTTTCTAAGTAGTTTACCGAAATAAATAGGAGCTAGCTATTATGAAATATCGGCCGAAAATTTTCATGTCTAGCTAGTATACTACGAATAGAGCTAATTTACGCACGGATGTTCACTATATAGATCGGTGACTTTCATAGAAAGGGTGGCAGAGGTGACGAGAGAGAAACTATTGATCGTTGAAAATGATGTTTACATAAGAGATATTACAATTACTTATTTACAAAATAACGGATACGATGTTAGTGTTTTGGAAAAAGTGGAGGGAGTCATTGGCTATATAGCTAAAGAGAGTCCCCAGCTCATTATATTAGAAGATTGCTCACCACATCATGAAGGCATTCATTTATGCAAGAAAATTAGGGAAAGCTCAGACGTACCGATTATAATGGTCAGTCATTTAAAGACATCCGTGAATAAAATTAAAGGTTTAAATGCTGGAGCCGATGATTATTTGACAATGCCATACGACCTTGAGGAGCTAGAGGCACGAATAAATGCAAATTTACGAAGAAGTGCCTTTGAGAATAGTGAAAATGCGTATCTTAAAGCAGGCCGGATAACTGTTGATATGAAAAGTTTTCAAGTTTTTTTGGAAGGTGAAAAAATAGCACTCTACGCTAAGGAAATGCAACTATTAATATTTTTTATGAAGCACCCTAACCAAGTTTTTAGTACAGAACAAATTTATAATCACATATGGGGAGTTGAACACCATGGTGATCTAAAAACAGTGACAGTTCATATTCGAAATTTACGAAAAAAAATAGAAGTTAATCCTGCTAAACCAGACTATATTCAAACTGTTAGAGGGTTTGGGTACAAATTTAACAAAACCTTAAAACCGTGAAGTAGGTGGTGAAATGCCATTCATCTACTTACTTTTCCTACAGGGACTCTTCCATATTCCTGTCATATGAACTTCTTTTATATACTGCCTGATAGTAATAGATTTAAGCAGTTACTTTTACAAGTTTAATTACAAGGTTTTTAAGGGGAGTCGATTTTATAATGATGTTTTTAAAGCAATAACACGAATATTTAATATGCGGATGATCAAACGAACCTTTAATCAGTGGGGGTTCGCTCTCCTTCCACTGATAAGGAACACAAGCTAACGTCTTCGCGTCCTGTGAAAACGCTTGTGTGACCAACATCCTGTTGGCCCGAGTCAATCAGGACATTAGCGTCCGTTAGTTCCCGCTTAAATTAATTTACCTCTCTTCTCTATTTTGAGCTGGGAGCTTCACGGACGGTAAAAGTTAGCTGAAGACAAGCCCTCGGGAAAGCGTCCGTCTGAAGTGAAGGTCATTTTCATGATTCGAATTTTGACATCTTATTTTGAATTGTGAAATTCATTCAGGACTTATACAAATAGAAATTATGTCATCATGGCTTCTGGAAAAACCGAAATGTAATACTTTATCTTTTATTGTCGAAATTGCTATAAAAGGGAATAGACACTAATTTTATAGTTAAAAGAACTACTTTTTTTCTGTTTTTTAACTTGTATTTAACCTTGAGTAGGTATACTTCAAATTGCAGTCACACATCATGGCGATTCTCAAGTGCTGTGACAATATTTTAAAATCAAACCTTCCTACTAGTTAAAGGCAAACCTATTTAAAAATAGGGACGCAAAGTTACGGGTCTAAGGGTCATTTGCTTGAATGGCCTATGATCGCCGGACCGCCTATTAGGCAAACGTGGGAAAGGAGGTCTAAGGAAGAGATGGAAAAGAAGTTACACTCTACCTTGGATAGGGAATGGGAGAGGTTAATAAGAGAAGCACGTCAAAGAGGGTTAACACCTCAAGACGTCCGTTGTTTTCTAGCAGAGAAACAGCGAGAAAAAAATGTATATGATATTAAACAAGTGAGTGGTGGTAACTCGTAACCAAATTATACGAGAGATAGAAAGCGTAGCTAAAGCTTTATTTTAAACGTTTATCGTTCTGATAAGCGTTTTTTTGATATGTAAACAAATTAATTACGCCTATTTGTTACTGCTTCAAGACACTTGTCCTGTCATTTTTAGTAACGGTGCATTAACTAATTGTGAACGAAAATTTGATATTTAAGGAGGCTAACCACATGGTAAGGATATTTATCGATCCCGGTCATGGTGGTTCGGACAATGGAGCAGTTGGGAATGGTTTAGTAGAAAAGGAGATCGTTCTTGACATTGCTATTAGGTTAAGGGCATTACTGAACTCGTATCAAGATGTTCAAATTAATATGAGTCGAGAAGATGATAGATTCATTTCACTATCAGAAAGGGCCGATATGGCGAATAGCTGGAATGCTGACTTTTTCGTTTCTATTCACACAAATGCAAGTGGTGGCGAAGGGTTTGAATCGTACATTTGGAACGGGAGTGTGCCTGATCAGACAATAAGGTACCAACAGGTTATTCACGAAGCTATTATCAATGAAATTGATGTAATTGACAGAGGTATGTTAAGCGCTAACTATGCAGTACTGAGAGAAACAACAATGTCGGCTCTTTTAACGGAAAATTTATTTGTTGATAATGAAAGTGATGCCGAGAAATTGCGAGATGATGCCTTTTTAGATCGTATTGCACAAGGCCATGCAACCGGGATTGTGAACGCATTAAATATAGAAGAAAACGGATCAGATGGATCTGATGGTGATGAACCGACCAATGACCCGATTGCTTCAGTGCAAGCGACATTAAATGAGCGTTACGGTTTAGCCATTGCCGTAGATAATATTTTCGGTCCAGAGACAAAAGGGGCATTATTAAGAGGCTTCCAAACGGAGTTAAATGTTCAGTTTAATAGAAACATTCAGGTGGATGGCATTTGGGGACCTGAAACACGTCAAGCGGTTGTCAATGTTGGTCGGGGAGCGAGAGGTAATATAACGTGGATTCTGCAAGCAATGTTATACGGTTCAGGTGTTTCTCCTGGTCCAGTGGATGGTATTTTTGGGCCACTTACGGAAAGCGCAGTGAGAACGTACCAACATAGGTTCAGACTACGTGTTGATGGAATTGCAGGTCGGCAAACCTTTACAGCTTTATTTAGATAATCAGTCCTATATCTTGTTCTATGTGTTAGCCAGAGGAGTCAAACGGTTTATCACAGATAAGCGTCCGTAAAAATAGAGAGCAGAGCTAAATCTATTTAGGGGCGAGCTAACGGACACTAATGTCCTGCTGATTAATTTAACTATCAAGCAGTAGGGGGGAGAGCGGAACTCCCACTGACTAAAGGTTCGTTTATATGAACGTATGACTACGATTAAAAAGGAGGCGTTGTTTGATGGAAACAGTTCTTGTCCTAGCCTCACTTATTTCCCCTCTTGTTGTTGCTATTATAGAATTAATAAAAAAAACGACGTCCTTTCCAAAGCCATTTTTACCAATTCTCTCAGTGATTATCGGTCTTCTAATAGGAGGATTAACTTATCCATTATCAGAGTTAGATCTGGCCTTAAGATTATGGGCTGGAGGAATTGCTGGACTTGCAGCCACTGGGTTATTTGAATTAGGTCATTGTCAGGTTAAGCTCATAAAGAAACAACAATCACGACAGCAGTCGCCAGATTAGGGACGGCTCTCATGAAGAGAAACACCGAATGTGATGTCGGGGTTTACTCTTTTTTTTGCCCCTCATTTGCTTAAAGTTATAATAATACTATCTGAATCCGAGAAAATAGCTGTTGATTGGTATTAATCCAGGGGGGGTTCTCTTGATATGACTCAATTACGTCGTCCTTCAATGAGCCTGTTTTTTTACCGGGAAGAAGGCTGAAACATCATCCGTTGAAAGGGTACAATTGTAGCGAGAAAGCAGTTTGTATGGTGAAACGGTTTATATGCAAACTATAAGTACCGATAATAATAGCATTTTCGTTATGGGGTATACATAAATTATTTTTCTTTTTAAGAGAGAGTGATTTAGTTTAAAAGGATTTTTAAAAATTTTAGAAAAGTTGAGAGGCTAGTTCGGATTACAACTATAATACTCAATCGACGGATGAACGTTTAACTCACATTCGATTGCTTTGTCACAAAAGTGTCATAATATTATTAAGGGTTGAAAGATGAACATCACCGTGTAATCATTTAGAATAAAGACATAAACACTATAAACGCAGTGAAAATATATAATATTGTACAAGGAGAACGTGACACATATGGCAGATTTAAAAAAAATGGCCAAATCGCAGCGCCGACACACGCTAGTGCTTATGGTAGGATCCCTTATAATCGGAGCCTCAATTATTGCTCAAGCTTATCTTATTGTGGCCATTGTTGACCATATATTTCTTAATAATCGGTCATTCCAAGATGTTTTACCACAATTTGGTTTATTAGCCCTCGCACTTATTATTAGGGCTCTATTTAGTTATGTGAATGGACGCACAGGCATTCATATGGCGGCATCTGTAAAAAAACAATTAAGAGAAACATTATTAAAAAAATATTCAAGGAATCCGCTACAAGCCTCTTTGAAAGGACAGTCAGGTGAAAAAGTCAGTGTTCTCATGGATTCGGTGGACGAAGTAGACAGTTATTTCAGTCATTATTACCCAATTAGAATTCAAGCGACAATTATTCCGTTAATGATGCTAATAGCGATATTTTCATACAATTGGGTTTCGGGTCTTATTCTCCTTATTACGGCACCTTTTATTCCTATTACGATGGCGATCGTCGGAAAAAATACGCAGCAAAAATCAGAAGAACAAATGGAGAAACTGTCCATTTTCTCTGGACGCTTTCTAGACCTATTACAAGGGTTGGCCACGTTGAAATTCTTTGGACGTGCAAAAGAAAAAAAAGAAGATTTACGTCAAAGTAGTTTAGATTACCGTGAAGCGACAATGAAAGTGCTTAAGATTGCTTTTTTATCGTCATTGATGCTTGAATTCATTTCGATGCTCAGTACGGCTCTTGTGGCGTTAGAAGTGGGTCTACGATTAGTGGTATATCAGCAATTATCATTTTTTACAGCTTTTTTTGTTCTAATTCTCGTTCCAGAATTTTTTGCTTCCTTGAAAGAGTTGGGCTCTGCCTTTCATACAGGACGCGGAAGTATAGCTGCTGCAAAACGGGTACAAGAGGAGCTTGAAGGAGACGAATTACCAGTAGATTGGGGGGAGAATACGTTTAGAGATCCCTCAATGCCACCGACAATAGAATTAAAGCAATTAAGCTTCTCATACGGTGGTGAAAGAACGGCTTTAGATAACGTCAGTACCGTTATCCCACCAATGAATCATGTAGCCATTATCGGTCCGAGCGGGGCCGGGAAGTCTACCTTGCTAAACGTTCTTTCTGGGTTGATTCGTCCTGAAAGTGGGAACGTATTATTGGATAACAAATCAATGGCTTCATACAGTGAAGAGGCTTGGTTTACTCAAATAAGCTATATTTCACAAAATCCTTATATTTTCTCCGGTACGATTAGGGATAATATTATTCTCGGTGTATCAGAGAATGTCTCTGATCTAGAGGTGAGAATGGCGGCAGAGAAAGCTGGTATTTCTCACATGATCGAGCGTCTTGAACAAGGCTATGATACCGCAGTTGGTGAAGGTGGTCGAGGGCTGTCTGGTGGGGAAAAACAGCGCGTCGCATTAGCACGAGCCTTTCTTAAAAAGCCTACGATTATTTTATTTGATGAGCCGACCGTAGGCCTGGATTTGAAAACCGAACAAATTTTACAACAAAGTATGAAAGAGCTCGGACAGAAAGCAACTGTTATTACAGTGGCGCATAGGCTTCATACGATAAAAGAAGCCGACGCCATTTTATTACTGAGTCATGGTCAGGTGAAAGCCTCAGGAACCCATGAACAGCTGTTAAGAGAGTCTGTTGATTATCAAAACATGGTGATGACACAGCAAGGAGGGGGAGCGGAATGAAGGATACAGCGATCATGTTTAAGTTTATGGTCAGTGAAAAGAAAGATATATTTCTTTCCGTTCTGTTTGGCTTTCTCGCTGGTATGGGTGGTGTTTTACTATTCGCTAACAGTGGTTATCTCATTTCAAGAGCTGCCCTGCTACCGCCTTTCTATGTTCTAACCGTGACGATTGCGTTGCTTAAATTGTTCAGTGTTACCCGGGCGATCAGTCGGTATGCAGAACGCTATTACTCTCATCGCGCGACGTTTACGATACTAAGCAACTTACGTGTTCATTTTTATGAAAAAATTGAACCGCTTGCTCCGAGAATTTTTCATAAGTATCGAAGTGGTGATTTACTGTCTCGTATTGTAGGTGATGTGGAGAGTTTACAAAATTATTTTCTTAGAGTTTTCTATCCCCCACTTATTATGATTGTCGTCTTCTTAGCAACGGTGGCATTGACGCTTTTCTTTTCAGTTCAAGTGGCGTTTACGTTAATGGCAGGGATGATCTTAACTGGTTTAATTGTGCCGTTAGTATTCGCTTCCATGCAGACGAAAATCGAAAATAATGTGAGAGAAAAGCGCGGTAGTGTCTCAACTGAAGCAACTGAATTTTTATATGGCTTTAAGGATTTAAAAATTCATAGAAAGCTTGCGACTCAGGAAAGGGCGCTTAATGAGGCCTCAGCAACTTATATTAAAGAGCAGGAACATCAAAGTGATCGAGCATTAATCAGTCAATCTGTGAATCAGGCGTTGACGATGCTTGTCTCTTGGGCGGTTCTTATTGTGGGAGCTTATTTAGTATCAGAGGGAACATTGGAAGGTGTTTTCCTAGCGATGTTAGTGATGATTTCATTAACAGTATTTGAAAATGTCTCTCCTATGGCGGCGTTTCCTTATCATTTTGAAGATAATCGGCGGGCGGCGAGTCGGCTAAACCTGATGATTCATGAAGAAGATATGGATATGGTGGAAGAACATGAGGTAGAGACATTGAATTATAAAGAAACGTGGGGGATTTCAATGGATAACGTGACCTTCACTTATCCAGAAGAAGATAGAGAGGCCTTAAAAGAGGTGTCTATTAACATACGAGCCGGGTCCAAAACCGCTATTGTAGGGCCGAGTGGTTCAGGTAAATCTACCTTATTACAGCTTATTTTAAAGATCTATCAGGCTGAGAAGGGAGATGTCTACCTTAATGGCAAAGACATTACACGAGTAGAGAAAGAAAGCATTTGGAAAGGAACGAATACGCTATTACAAGATCACCATTTATTTTACGGAACGGTTCGAGATAACCTCCAACTTGCGAAGGATGACTTATCAGATAAAGATATGCGTGGAGCCTTAAAAAAAGTAGGATTAGACGCCTTTTCACTCGATGATCGTGTTCTTGAGAAAGGAGGAAACGTGTCTGGAGGTGAAAGGCAGCGGTTTGCCATTGCAAGAGCGTTATTAAAAGGAAGTAAACTTTGGCTGCTCGATGAACCGACATCGTCAGTAGACGCTGTTACAGAACGGCTCATTTATGATAATTTATTAGCTCAAGCCAAAGAAGATACCGTCCTACTGGTGAGCCATCGACTGGCAGGGTTAGAGAAGATGGATCAGATTATCGTGATGAATGAAGCACAGGTTGTAGAATCAGGAACATATGATGAGCTGATGGAAAAGCAAGGTTATTTTTACGGTATGAAAGAAATTGAAAACACGTTATTTTCTGCATGAAACTGTCGGTCTCAGAGGAAGGAGAAAATAACGTGCCTAGTAAACTTAATGAAAAAAGAGTGTGAGTCACTTAGTCTAAAGGAAATTTAGCACTCAAGGGACTACCTAACAAACAAAGGTTGTCGATCACATGACGTGACGACAGCCTTTGTTTTACCGTTATTTCTTTTTAATCACGGCGGAAAAAGTTTGCTCATCTTTCTGCTCATGTAGTGACACTAACTCATGTCCGGTATTTTTACACCATGCGGTAATGTCATTTGTAAAGCCAGGGTCAGAGACGGTTATGTTTACCGTTTGGTCAGATGAAAGGTCGTTAATAGCTTTATGAAGTTTGACAATCGGCCCTGGACAAGCAAGTCCTGTAGCATCAATGAAGGTATCATGAGCCGGGGGATTCACTCGTGATTGAATTGAAACTTCGCTTTTTTTATCACTATTATCTTGAATATGGATTTCATCATTTTTAATAAAGCGATACGTTTTATAACCACCACTTATATTGATGCTGGAAAAGCCATTCTCATGTAAAATACGTGTGGCAAGATAGCCACGTAAACCTACTTGGCAAGTGACATATATCGGTTTGTCCTTTGGCAGTGTGTCTAAACGGTCGCGCAGCTCATCTAATGGAATATTGACAGCCCCTGGAATACCTCCTAGTTTAATTTCCTGTGGATGTCTTACATCGATGAGAAAACCACCCTCAGCGACAATTGAGTCAACATCAAAAGCAGATACTACCTCTAGGTCGCCATCAACGATATGTGAAGCCACGTATCCGAGCATATTGACAGGATCTTTTGCTGACGAGTAAGGTGGTGCATAAGCCAATTCTAAATCAGGTAAATCATGAACGGTTAACCCACCTTTAATCGCTGTTGCGATCACATCGATGCGCTTGTCAACACCAGCTCTCCCTACCCCTTGTACACCATAAATGACACCAGTCTTTGAATCGAAGGTCATTTTCATTGAGATCGGTGATCCTCCTGGATAATAACCAGCATGTGATACAGGATGAAGGTGAACGGCTTGATAAGGAATGTCTAACAATGAAAGCGTCTTTTCGTTGTTTCCTGTAACAGCAACGGTAAGATCAAATACTTTTGCAATGGCAGTACCGAGTGTACCGCTATACGGTTTTTTATGACCATAAATAACATCTGCAACAAGACGCCCTTGACGATTAGCAGGCCAAGCGAGGGGAACCATCGTCGGTGTTTTATGGTTAAAATCAACGACTTCAATGGCATCCCCAATAGCGTAAATGTGAGGATCGTCAGTTTGCATATACTCGTTTACGATAATTCCTCCACGCTTACCAATTTGTAGTCCGGCTTGGACAGCTAACTCGTTTTCAGGGCGTACACCAATTGCCAAAATGATGAGATCACTTGTTAACTCTTCGCCATTTTCAAGTGTGATAATTCGACCCTTTTCAGAAAAATGTTTAATGCCGTTATTTAAAATAAGCGATGCTTTTGTTCTAATATGTTCGTGGACAATAGCTGCCATTTCAGGATCAAGTGGTGCCATCACTTGATTAGATTTTTCTACGATTGTAACAGAAAGTCCTTGAGCGTGAAGATTCTCTGCCATTTCCAACCCGATGAAGCCTCCGCCAATCACGATGGCGTTTTTAGGGTTCCGTTCCTCTATCCATTGTTTAATCTTATCCATGTCAGGGATATTCCGTAATGTGAAGATATTATTAGCTTCAGCCATACCTTCGAAAGGTGGTACGATCGGTTTAGCTCCAGGTGAGAGAATGAGTTCGTCATAAGTTTCTGTATACATGTTGCCATCTGTTAGGTTCTGAATAGTCACTGTTTTCTCGTCCCGATTAATCTGAGTCACTTCTGATAAATTACGAATATCTAACTTAAATCTTTTGGCCATCCCTTCCACTGTTTGTACGAGTAATTTATCACGATCTTTAATGGTTCCGCCAATATAATAAGGTAAACCACAGTTAGCGAAAGATATATGTTCTCCTCTTTCAACTAATACGATGTGGGAACGTTCGTCCAGCCGTCGGAGCCTTGCAGCAGCAGTAGCTCCGCCTGCAACGCCTCCTACAATCACGATTTTTTTCGTCATCATTATCTCCTCCATAATTAGTTTATTATACCCTTAAGGGTATAATAACGCATTAGGTGAACGTTGTAAATATTTTAAAAGGTAAGGAAGTGTCAGTTTTGTGAAATAAAAAGAACGGCGCCATGGTCAAGTGGCAAACCGCTATTGTTGAATTTTTTTAACTTTTTTCAATACGTCAGAATCTGTGTGAGGATAATTCAGTTTCATATAATCTTCAAAATAAGGACCGTAAGTTTGGAGGGTTTTTTTTGTGCCGAAAGGTTTCCAAAATAGTTTGTTCAAATAATATTCCCATTCTTCCACATCACCACTTAAACTATCTCCACGTTTATGACGGTGAGTGAGTTCTTCTAATTGTGTCCGGATCAGACCGATGTTAATAAAATAAATAGTTAAAATGACAGCTATCATGGCTAAAAAGGTGATTAAAATTCCCATGAGAAAAAGCCCCTCTAAATAGAATGTTTACAGCTATTATTTTATCATAGATAACCGTCCGTAAAGTACTATAAAGTGAAGAGTTAAAATCTAGTTAAATGCCAGTTAACGGACGTTAATGTCCTGATTGGTTCGTTTGATCATGTCATGTGCAAGTTTGTCTGTAAGTGAAAAAAAGGGGCATAAAACGTCCCGATCTCACGAGGTTGGTTGGGCAGATTGAATGTCCTAGAAAGGTTATTAAGTGAGGACGTGAGAAAAATGAGCTGGTATCATCAAAGCACCAGCTCGTTCTTCCTCATGATACGTCACTATTTAATTGTCTGTTTTCCAATTGTTCACTTCTTTTTCTGCTTCTTCTTTTGACTTTCCATAACGTTCCTGGATTTTTCCAATGAGTTTATCTTTACTGCCGTCCACTTGCTTTAAATCATCGTCTGTGAGCTTTGCCCATTTTTTCTTTGTTTCACCAGTAAGTTGCTGCCATTTGCCTTTTAGCTGTTCTTGATTCATGTTGGATCACTCCCTTTATTTTATTAACGTGTTATGTCTCATATTCCACACGTTATTCCTGTTGAAACATGTAATGGTGGCTTTGTTATAATTTAATGAATAACGTGATATGAATGGAGGGTGTTTGGTGAAGAGAGAAACATATATAAGACTGGATGCTACTGATATAGCAGAATTAATTAGAAAAAAAGAAGTGACCGCACAGGAAATGGTGGCCCTTAGTTTTGAACAACTAGAGAGGGTTAATCCCATGCTAAATGCGGTCGTCAACTCTAGATATGATACAGCATTGAAGGAAAAACCGGCCTCGGGCGTTTTTACAGGCGTTCCTTTATTACTTAAAAATATTTCGCAAGCAGTTGACGGTGAACCACTTACTTCAGGGGCAAGAGTCATGTCAACTTATAAGGCGCCCTACGATTCTCATTTTGTAAAGAAGCTTCGTGAAAGCGGAATAATCATGACAGGCCACACTAATACCCCGGAATTTGGGCTGAAAAATATTACAGAACCTGTTCTACATGGGGTTACGAAAAACCCGTGGAACACGGCTTATTCTTCTGGGGGATCAAGTGGTGGTTCTGCTGCCGCTGTGGCGGCGGGCATCGTTCCAGTGGCCGGTGCTAGTGATGGGGGCGGGTCCATACGCATTCCAGCTTCTTTTACGAGCTTGTTCGGCTTAAAGCCGACAAGGGGACGGACACCAGTAGGACCTGGAGTTGGACGACAATGGCAAGGGGCAGCCATTGATTTTGTCTTGACCCGAACGGTACGAGATGGTGCGGCTATGCTTAAGCTTCTCCAAACCATTCAACCAGAAGCAGCTTTTCAAACGCCGTTATTGGACAAGAGTTGCTTCACGAAACAAAAGAAGCCATTAACAATTGGATTCTCTACGGCCTCCCCCGTTGGAACGCCAGTGTCTCAAGACGCTGTTCAAGCGGTAGAAAAGACGGTGAACTGGCTTGCAAGAGAAGGGTATCACGTTGAAGAAGCTGTTCCAAAAATTAATGGTGAGGAGTTAATGAGACATTATTATTTAATGAATAGTGGTGAAATGGCCGGTGTCCTCATGAAATTAGGAAAAAACATTACCTCCGATGATGTTGAATTGGAATCATGGATGCTAAGTGAAGCAGGACGCCACGTAAGTGCTGCAGAGTTTAGTCTAAGTTTACAGGCATGGGATACGGCAGCTGCAGTAATGGCAGGTTTCCATCAACAATACGACATTTACGTTACCCCGACAACCGCTTTTCCAGCGCCAAAAGTAGGTGAATTAACGTATTCGGAGGCAGAAGCAGCCCAATTTATAGAACGTTTAATGACTGAGGATAAACAAGAGCTTATATATGAGATGTTTTTACCGAGCTTAACATACTCCCCGTATACACAGTTAGCAAATTTGACGGGACAGCCGGCTATGTCTCTTCCTTTGCATATCACTGATAACGGCCTTCCCCTCGGTGTTCAAATGATGGCGCAAAAAGGACGGGAAGACCAGTTACTACAACTGGCGTATTTACTAGAGGAAAGTGAGCTTTGGGTAAAGGCGGAGGCGGAAAAGGTTAGATTTCAGCAATGATCTAAGGTAAATCAGCAATACCCCGCGAAAGTTAAGCACCACACGCTGAAAGTTAAGCAACAACTCAGAATTTTTCAGCAGTCCCATCTGAATTCAGCTGCACCTAAAAAAGTTCAGCCCTCCCTTCGTTAGTTAAAACTTTTCTGTTAGTTATCTCGTTATTAGTTACAGACATGCCGGCATGAACTTCGTTATAAAGGATGGAAGATGAATGATTACAATTGAGAATCTAACTAAACGTTACCGTAAAGCAACGGTGTTAAATGACCTATCACTAACGATTGAAAAAGGGCTATTTGGTCTTCTCGGGCCTAATGGTGCAGGGAAGACAACATTAATGCGCATGATTGCGACGTTACTTCCCTTAACGTCAGGAAACGTTGTGATCGATGGTGTTTCGTTAAAGGAAAACCCCCATGCTATTAGGGAGAAAATCGGTTATTTACCGCAATATTTTAATATCTATCCTCAACTGAAAGGGCGGGAGTTTCTGAACTATGTAGCGGTGATGAAGGGGGTAAACGATAAACAGGAGAGAACGACTGAAGTAAGCTCCCTCTTGAAAGCCGTTAATTTAGAAAATGTAGCGGATAGAAAATTGAAAACATATTCTGGCGGCATGAAACAGCGCATCGGTATCGCACAAGCATTAATCGGTAATCCGGAGGTGCTTATCGTGGATGAGCCAACAGCAGGTCTTGATCCAGAGGAGCGAGTGCGATTTCGAAATCTTCTCTCAGATATTAGTACAGAACGAGCAGTTATTCTGTCCACACATATCGTAGCTGATATTGAAAGCAGTTGCGATCAATTGGCTGTCTTAAATAAAGGTCAGCTCATGATGACTGGAAATGTAACGGATCTTACGGATTTTGCAGAAGGGAAAATGTGGGAAGTGACGGTCAATGAACGAGAAAAACATTTGTTTAAAGAAGATCAAATCGTTGCTACAAGACGTTCTGGGAGCGACTTGTATTTCAAAATCTTAAGTGAAGAGAAACCATCCGAACATGCTACTCCAACAAATCCAACGTTAGAAGATGGGTATATGGCTCTAATCGGAGGGCAAGGGCATGTTTAAGTGGTGGACGACGTTAGCTTTAGAGTTGAAATTAATTTTTAAAAACCCTTTTTATTTAGTGTTGCCTGTCTTATTTGCAGGTTGGATGTTTTGGTTGTTATCTATGCCTCGTGATTATGGCCCGCTTGACTTACTGACTCATACACAGGATTTTCACAAGCTTGCTCACACGATGACACTCGGTGTTGCTTTTCTTTTAGGAACTCTATTAGTTAGACGGGATTTACAACTGACATCCTTTGAGTGGATGAAGACATTTCCGAAATCTCTCGCAGGGACCATAATAGCAAAATACACAGCAGGTATCCTGTATTTATCAACTTTTACGGTTGCTATGGCCGTTGTGTATATAAGCGTCGGAGTATTTCAGCGTGAAGAAACATTTAATCAATTTGCACTTTACTTATTCAACGATATCATTCAATATGAGTTGTCTTATGCCGTGACATTAAGTTTAGCCATGTTTTTAACAGCTATTATACCGCATCGTATTATTTATTTAATCGGCTTTTGCACATGGATGTTCGGCACCTTTTTTATGGATATATTTATAATTAGTCGCGGGGGGCTTTTTCCCTTAAAAACATTCCATTTAAATCAATTCTTTTTAGATTCACTCTTGTTAACGGAAGTGTGGGGGCTTCATTTTCTTTGGAAAGAAATATGGTTTTCACGATTGTTTGTATTAGGTTTTACAATGATGTTGCTAGTAGGTGTGATCACACTATTAAAGGGGCATGTATCTAAACGACAAAAAAATGGCTGGCGGATGGCAAGCAGTGTGTCTATTCTTTTAGCATATCTCGCCTTCATACCTTATGGATTCGTGTGGGCTGATCATTTAGCGCAAGTAGGTGTTGCCGAGTCAGATGCTTATGAACTGGAAGAGTTGGAACAAGATTACCAGCTCATAGACGTTTTGTCTTATCAAATCGATATGCATCGTCGGCTTGATGATACTATTGAAGCGAGTGCTTTTGTTGAAGTCAATGCAGATTCGTTTTCAGACGAAGAAGCGCTTTATTTCAGGTTAAATCCACTCTTAAATTTAGATGCGCTCACATGGGATAACGATCAGTTAGACTATGACCAAGAGGGAAGTTTAATTACTATTCCATTAGATGATAGCATGGTTAATAGTGATAGTGTCACCTTACAATTTAGTTATTCTGGCCCTCTTACGATGTGGGGACATAGAAGCGGTAGAGAAAAGTATTTCAGTTTTTTAGATGGGGAAAATATATTGTTACCATCCGCAATTGCCTGGTATCCCCTCGCTGGGGATCAACCGTTATTTATAAAGCTGGACAATGTGACAACATCTGAGGAGTACGATTTTGAAGGATCTCGGCACAGAGGTCGGGCTGATTTTCATCTTTCATTGACTGGTTTTCAAGAGACTATTTTTGCGACGGCTCCCGAGGTGGAAGCTGACAGAGGGCAACAGGTTTTCTCTAAAGAAAACGGAACAGAAGTGTCGTTATACGGCGGGAATCTCACGAATTACGGGCGAGTTGGTGAGATGGAAGCGGTAGGCCCCCCATCAATGGAGAAACGATATGAACCAATTTTAGCCAAATTCGATACTGTTAATAGCTATTTGAACGAGAATTTCCCGACAGAAACCCATATAGGAAAGATGGTTTTCTTCCTGCCAGGAGAATATGTGAGAGGATACTTATATAATGGGGTGGAGGTTAATGATGATGTCTATACGATGAACAGCTATTATAACAATTACCCAGAGATAGACGGCTGGTATGTGAGCGATTTAACTCAAAGCATTATTCATCATCATTTGTATGGTGACTACAACATGAATTGGCGATTTGGGTGGTCAACTTTAGAAGGATTAGTGCCTGAATTTACTTATATGGTTTTACTTCTTGACCATTATGAGCTGACTGAAGCGGAAATGGTCGAAGAGTTGAGTATGCTAGGTATTTATGAATTTTTGATGAGTGATGACGATGATTATGACGAGAGTATACCGGAAGAATATGTTCAAGAGGAAATCTATATAAAAGAACAAGGAAGAAAAGTAATTAACGCTCTTAAAGAGGGACGAATAGACGAAGTTAAACAATTACTAAATATCCTTTACGAAAAAGAAATTGAGCCGCACTCTAAGCAGGGACTAACTTTTCCAGAAATATCTTCTGAGGTGTGGGAAGAGGCTTGGGAGGAGGTAATGGTCGATGCTGAGTAAATGGCAGGAAGACTTAAAGGGCATGTGGGGGACATGGTTGTTTGTTATGCTAGGATGTTATGGTTTGTTTCTATCGTCGTTTGTGTTTGTAGATGCGGACAATCCGAGAGACTTATTTTATTTAAATGAACTGTTTATGATCCCCCTTGTAACGTTAATGACAGTGCTTGTTTTTCAAAAGGAATTCGGTGGCTATTTCTCAGAAGTTTTTGCTACATTTCCCTTAAAAATGTGGGAAGTCATCGTTCGTAAGTTTACACAATTCATTATCTTATTGGCAGGTGTGCACCTTCTTTGGGTTGAAATATATAGACTTAAATTCGGTCTTCTACAAACGGTGACCTATGATTACTCGAACCATGAGATGATATATACAAAACTTAATTGGCTGGAACTATTTTCTCAAAGTTTTCCTTCATATATTTTCGTCGCTGCAGTGACAGTTCTAGGCCTCGTCTTTTCAAAAAAAGTATATGGGGGTCTTGGTGCAGGGTTTGGATTGTGGATGCTTGAAGTCCTGACAAATGGTGGTTTTTTAGGACGGTGGACCTTGTTTAGTGTTTATATTCCTGAAGAGATCCCATTTATTGAGAATCGAATCAGTTTAATAGTGGCGGCTATCATATTAGGGATTGTGAGTGTTCTTTGGGCCGAAAGAAGAGCTAAATGGGTGGCGAGTGAGGATGTGTATTAAATGCTATGTTGGAGAAAGGAGGATGGCTGATGGTATCAGATGACCAATTGTTATTATCGTATAAAGAAGGGAATGCAGGTGCTTTTGAGGCTTTTGTTCATCGGTATCACGGACCATTGCTCGGGTTTTTAATAAGGAAGCTAAAAGATGTGTCAAAAGCAGAGGATATGACACAGGAAACGTTTATTAAGCTCATGCGACAAGTGAAAAATGGGGATATTCCTTCCCAAGTAAAGCCGTGGGTGTATCGTGTGGCATTGAACTTATGCCGTGACCACTGGCGCAGTGCTGGTTATCGTTCAGAGTATTGTAGAGATGAAATGCCTGATGCAGCAGCCCAGGAAACGTCGGTCGTTGAGATATATGAAAAGCAAGAAACGAGAAAGCACATCATTGCACAATTAGATCACCTATCAGATGTAAGAAAAAATATTATTATTTTAAGGTTTTATCAAGATTTAAAGTTAAAAGAAATTGCTGATGTCATGGATTTGCCTGTTAACACAGTTAAAACGCATTTATATAAAGGACTCAAGGAGTTAAAAAAATCTTTTGAACAAAAGAAAGGAGGAAGTGAACATGAACAACGATTCTTATGAATGTGATAAGGAGTTAGAAGAACTGGAGAATGAGTTGGAAGGGGTATTTAAAGCTTACCAAGTAAAAAAGCCCTCAAATGAGGAAACAGAATTTCTCATTCAACGATTACAAAGTGTGGAAGATGCCATGCCAGATCTGAATGTTGTCCCCTTTGAAAATGCTCAAGAACGCTTGAAGTTAATTCATCACATTTGGATGCAAGCGAAAATGACTCGTTGGTACATGTGGCTTATTAGCTTCCTATTTATCACCATGCTGACCTTAATGATGAGAGACCCTGTGAATAGGTTGAGTGATTATTTGTTAAATCCTTTAGCGCAATTTTTACCGTTACTTGTAGGGGCAGGTGTTTTTTATACAATTAAAACATGGAATAAAGAAATGCGAATGGTTGAGATGATAACGCCTTTTCCTCCTACATTGTTATTATTTAGTAAACTGTTTGTCTTGCTAAGTATACAATTGATGTTTGCCCTGGGAGGATCCATCTATTTATGGTTGACATTAGAACATCTTATGTTTGTTCCGTTTATGTTAAGCTGGCTCGCCCCACTCGTTTTTATTACAGGAGCGTTTGTTGCTTTTGTGGCATGGTTAGGGACGTTTAAGGGAGTAATCATAGGAAGCGCATTTCTCATGCTGTTAATGACGAATTTTCATTCGTCCATCAGTATGGCAACAAACCAATCTGAGTTAAATTATTACAGTGCACTGCTCATCATATTAGGATGCGGAATAGTGATGCTCGCAGGGAGTTATTTAAAAGGGAAGCAGTATGACAATACGGATGTGCGGGCGTACAATAGGAGCTGATTGACGTGATAGAAGTGCAACGTTTAGAAAAAAAGAGAAAAGAGTTCCATTTGAAAATTGACGAGTTAGTGTTGAATAAAGGTATGACACTCATTGTAGGAAGAAATGGTGCTGGAAAATCAACTTTTTTGCAACTATTAGCGACTGCTATGACGCCTGGTAGTGGAAAGATCACATATGCTGGCGTGTCAGGTGACTATTTAGCACGTGTTCGCAGGGAAATTGGCTTTTTGCCAACCGAAATAGAATTATATCCAGACATGAAGGTCGGCAACTTTATGTCTTATATGGGAAGAATGAAAGCATTACGTCATCCTGATAGAGCGAGTCAAGAGGTATTGCAAGTACTTAACCTCAAAGAGGATAGTCAAAGAAAAATAGGCCTTTTATCAGAAGGAGGAAAACAGCGGGTGGCGTTAGGGCAGGCAATGTTAGGCATGCCCTACTTTTTATTTCTTGACGAACCGCTAAATGGTCTTGATACGAGGGAGAAAAAGTCTCTGATAAATTGGATAGGCTCACATTACACAGAACAACGGCAAGCTGTCGTTATTTCACACGACTTAAACGAATGGGAGAGGGTATGTGATTATGTGTTATGGATTGATAAGGGGCGTCCCGTATTTTACGGAAGTGTCACTCAATGGAAGTATGTGACTGATGGCGCAATATGGCAAGGGCCTGCTACAGATAAGGAAAAGTATGCTTTATCGGGAGAGGATATTTTATCTATTAATGAGAGATATATTAGAGTAATAGCGGACGCACCTCCTAATCAGCATTTCAAACGCTGTCCGCTAACATTAGAGGATGCCTATTTTTTAAGGCTGCGAAATAAAGATCACCTAATGTCAAACAATCATTAATTGTTTGACATTAGGTGTAGGGCTCATCACATAAGGATTAATCTTATGTGGTGAGCCCTATTTTAATTTAACACAGATAAGCGGCCGTAAACCCCCCGGTTAAAGGGAACTCTATTTAGTCGGGAGCTAACGGACGCTAATGTCCTGATTCACGCAACGACCAATCCGTGGGAGAAGAACGAAAGCACCCACTGATTGAAGGGGCGTTTTATCTCATGGCACGATCTGTTGCAAAAAGTAAGCTACAGAGTGACGGAAAAACCATCAGGAAAAGAACGGCTTGTTTCTCATTCAGTCTTGATTCTCTCTAAAAATCCATTTAATTGAGGGAGTTCAAACAACGAGACACTTTATATTTGCCTCATAAGTGCACTTGTTTATTATCGCGTCTAACTGTATAAGTGTTCTTAATAAGGAATATGACCATCAAATATTGTAAGGTGATTTATAATAATGAAAGTTCATTTTAAAGAACGTATGTTTTGAAAATAGTGTACAATTATAAAAAAATAAACATAATTCCAAAATTAGGTCTTTACAAGTTCGTTATAAAGAACTATACTGAGTGAAAGAGATTGTTCTATTTTAAGAACAAATGACGGTATAAACAATGTGAAAAGGGGTGCGACGATGGCTTTAAGAAAAAGAAATGCAGTTGTAACGAGACGACCTAAATTAATTCCTCTCAGGCCGCTAAAAACTGAAAGAAAATTGATGGCTTTACAAGTAAATGATGCTTATGTAACGGGACGGCAAGAAAGTAAAGTGACTACAGATACACATGACTCATTTTATGGTATCTTAGCACCCCTGGTAAACAAAGAAGAAGTGACGGACATTACAATTTTCGGCTCAGAACAGATCTATTATATGAAAGGTGAACGACCTGTTAGAAGCAAGTTAACGTTTAATAATGATAAAGAAGTAGTCGCTTATATTGAAAATCTGGCTATACTATCAGGCAAAGAACGAGATATAGAATCGCCAGTTATGGAATGGCATTTACCAGACGGCAATAGAGCCATTGCCATTCTGCCGCCCTTTAGTTTTAAAGGTCCAGTGCTACGTATTCGTAAAAATAAACAGAGGCAAGCAACAGGCGATGATTTACTTAATGAGGGCATGATTAATGAAGGCTCATTACACTATCTTCAATCAGCTATTTCTTGTGGCAAGTCACTTCTTATTACTGGTGAAAAAAGGGTGGGCAAAACGATGTTGCTGAACGCCTTAGCAACATCGATTCCTGACGAGGAAGAGATTGTGACAATCGAAGAAGATGCAGAACTTACGTTAAAGCAGTCCCGAGTTATGTCACTTGGCTCCCCTTTTAATACGAAGGTGTTAGAGGCCGCATTTAAGATGGCACCTAACCGATTAATTGTTGACGGAGGCAGGCCGGCTGATATTTTTGAAATGCTTTGTCAGAGCAAAAACCATGCTGTAAGTCTGTTGGGCACAATTGAATCAGCTTCCCCTGAAGAGGCTTTAGAGAAATTGGAAGCAGCAGCTGCGTGGTTATATTCAGGTTGGTCCATGCAGCTCATAAGAAAAGAAATAACGAAGTCCATTGATCTAATTGTGCATGTTACCCAGCAAGACGAGGGGAAAACAGTCGTATCACGGGTAGCTAAGGTGGAAGATCTTCAAGGTACTAAGATAGCATTGCAAGATTTCTTCAAACTAACATAACTTTGAAGGCGGGGTTTTCCGCCTTCTTTTCATTTCCATGCCCACCCATGGGACTCCGATATGAGACTTCTGTTAGTTTCTTCAGCTTGTTTAATTAATTGTTAGCGCTGGAAGAAGCGACGGCTGCACCACTTATCATGGCAGCCATCATGGCTGTTTGTTGTGCCTGCATAATCGTTTCCATCGTCGTATAAAAGCCTGTTTGAGGAAGACTAGTTTCGGTGACCTTATGTCTGGCAACAAAATTAACGGCTAATAAACCATTGATATCTTTGTGCCACCTAAATGCTTTTTTACGATTAAGCGTCTCACTAAGAGAGTAAACAAGATCAAGGTCAGCCTGGGATGCATTTATTATAGTTAATAAAGATAGCTCAGGATAGTGCATAGGTTTAATTTTAAAACCTAGCTTTTCTAATCTATCTAAGATCGTTAATGAATTAGTTATATGTGTATTAGAAGCTGCTGTTTGATCTAACGACAAAATGTGACTCATAAATTGTAAATCGTTCCCTTTACGAAATCCTTGTTGGTGGAGCTTTAAGTAATAATCTTCAACCCTGTTCATAAGTGTCTCGGTATCTTCGTTTAATTCAGCTAAGAGAACGGCGAGTGGGTAATCATTATCAGATGTAATAAACGGGTGATTTGATTTCATCGCTTTATAAATGTACAAGGCTCTCTCAATGATAGCTTCAGGAGTGTTACTCGAATCTGTATCAGTTAGGACAATGAGTGCAGAAAGATACGTAAATGTCCCCCTTTTGAATCCTCCCTTTACAAACGCCTCATAAATCTGAACTAATTTTCTATACTGAATATGTGGTTCCTCAAAACGTTGATCTAGGAGAGAAGCAATCGTAAAACGAGGATAGGACCTCATTGGAGAAAATAAACTGGCTTCTTTTTTTATAACGTTTGTTAGTTGTTCATATCTATTCAAATCAAAATTTTTATCACTAGCAGCGTATGAACCTGCAACCATCATGAATAATTTTTTGTCCTGCCAACGGAAAGCCCCATTTAGCTGGCTATAAATTTCTTCATATAAGTCGAGTATTTCATTCACCTCCGACGAGCTCATGACAAACATCTCCTTTAACATGATTTTAGGGTTATCACCCACTTCTATACTTGACTTACGAAAAAGTAAAGCAAGAAGTTTCAATTTGTATAAGAACGCCTTTCTATGCAGCGTTATCTCATGGTGGCTAAAGAAAGGTGTATCTGTACTGAGATGAGAAGTTTCAACAAAGGTGGGTGCTAAGCAATTTAATTGAGATTCAATTATTAGGTTGTTATAATTCATATGGTATAAAATGAAAAAAGGAGTGACTGTTACATGAGTACCTCGCAGGAGATGGGATTATTTCAGACGATTCGAGAACGCCATTCGGTGAAGAAATATGAAAAGGGTTTTGTTATTCCGGAACAAGATGTGACGGAAATGCTAGAGGCAGCAATTGAAGCCCCATCATCATGGAATCTACAACATTGGAAGTTCCTTGTGATCGATGATCAAGACAAAAAAGAACAATTATTACCTATCACCTATAACCAAAAGCAAATCGTGGATAGTTCTTTTACGGTTGCGATTCTCGGTGACTTACAAGCTAATGAAAATGCTGAAGTCATTTATGAAAATGCCGTAGGTAAAGGGCTTATGGCCGAAGATATAAAAAATACGCTTGTTGGTCAAATTCACAGTGCCTACGAAGGGGATACACCATTTCCACGAGATGAAGCAGTATTAAATGCGTCATTGGCAGCGATGCAGCTCATGCTAGCCGCTAAAGCAAAAGGCTATGACACGTGTCCTATGGGTGGTTTCCAACGGGGGCGCTTCGTGGAAGAATTTAATGTACCAGAACGTTACGTACCAGTTATGTTAGTAACGGTTGGAAAAGCAGCTGAACCAGCTAGACCATCTGAAAGGTTTCCGCTAGAAGACATGGTCATAAAAAATACTTTTTAAATAGTTAAAATAGTGCGGGGGTCCCTCATAAGATGTGATTATCTTATGGGAGAGCTCCGTTTTGCTTTATAAAAAGAGTGCTTTGATGACTGAAGTCATACGAATAAAACGACTCTTTAATCAGTGTGAGCTTTCGTTCTTCTCCCACTGATTGTTCGTTGAGTGAACCTGGACATTAACGTCCGTTAATTAGAGTTAGCTCGACTCTCCCTTTTGAGGGGAGAGTTTACGAACGTTTGTCTGTGATAAAATGAAAAAGAGTTTTGGATTTTTAATAGTGGTATCGCTAGTGTTTAGAATAAAAATATCTCTTTAAGGGAAAACTAGCAGAAAAAGTATTAATGGGTAGACATCTACTCGTCTTCCTCAAGAGTATGTATCAACGGTCCACATCGGCTCCAAATAACCTTGATGTCCCTGATTTTCTCACCGCTGCGTGAAGTGGAAGGTATTTTCCACTGATAGATTCGAGTCATAAATTAAGCCATTTAGAATTCATAGACTGTCATGGTGGACGCCGAAAAGTAACTGATATTTAACACATAGTTATTTTCTAAAAGATAAGCGTCCATGATATGATAGAACTGTAGATTCATACGGATGAATCTTTCACAATTTATCAAGGGGGTTAACTCATTGAGACAACGTACGGAAGCTACCATTGTCAAGCATCCGACTGTTTATAGATTAATAGAAAACATTGAGAAAGTGGTCGTAGGTAAAAGCCGAGAAATTGAGTTGAGCCTCGTGGCCTTATTAAGTGGCGGACATGTACTGCTTGAAGATGTCCCTGGTGTAGGGAAAACAATGATGGTACGAGCTTTAGCTAAATCAGTTGGAGCTGATTATAAGCGAATTCAATTCACACCTGATTTACTGCCATCTGATGTAACGGGTGTCTCAGTCTTCAGTCAAAAAACGATGGAATTTCACTTCCGTCCAGGACCAGTCATGTCTAATATCGTGCTAGCTGATGAAATAAACCGAACATCGCCAAAGACACAGGCCGCATTGCTTGAAGCGCTAGAAGAAGGCAGTGTGACCACAGATGGTGAAACGCGAGAGCTTCAACAACCATTTATGGTAATGGCGACACAAAACCCTATTGAATACGGAGGTACGTACCCTCTTCCGGAAGCACAACTGGATAGATTTTTGTTCAAATTTAAAATAGGCTATCCATCGAAGGAAGAGGAGTTAGAAGTATTAACGCGGGTCGAAAGTCATCATCCGATTTCGGACATTCAGCCTGTATTGAGCCTTGAAGATGTTTTAACTATGAAACATGAAACTAAGAAAGTCGTTGTGAATAACACGGTTAAACAATACATTATCGCTATCGTGAATGCTACGCGTGAGCACGGTTCTGTTTATTTAGGAGCAAGTCCTCGGGCATCGATTGCCTTAATGAAAGCTGGACAAGCTTTTGCGTACATGCAGAATCGAGAGTTTGTCATTCCTGATGATATCAAATATTTAGCCCCATATGCGTTACAGCATCGCGTGATTTTAAACTCAGAAGCGAAGCTATCTAGTATGACGAACGAAAGAATAATCTATGAAGTCGTCAATCAAGTCCACGTGCCAGGCGGAAAAGAAATAGCACGATGAAGGCGTCTCTTAAAAATAAACACAAGGTTTTTGGGAAAATGAGATGGCTTGTCTCAAGGTTTATAAAGGGCTTACTTATTGCAGGTGTATGTGGCTCTCTTTTCAGCTATGCGATGTTTCAAGGTGGGTTTGTCAGCTGGTTTCTATTTTATAGTATTAGTAGTCTTGTCATCTTGCTCCTTTTATATGTGATCATTCCCCTCGGGCGTTTTCATGTTACGAGAGAATTTGGAGATGATTCAATAACAGCTGGGAAAGATGTTTCTGTGGTAGTGACTGTAACCAGAAGGTGGCCTTTTCCATTTCTATATTTAGAGGTGGAAGATACGATGGAAGAAAAACTTAAAAAGCAAATGGGACACACCAGCTCAAAGCGTATTGTTTATCCATTGTTTAGAAAAGAGTTAAAGATTCACTATACCATTCCCGCTGTTAAACGCGGCGATTATCGCTTCTTTGGGATTCATCTTTCAACGAGTGATATGTTTGGGTTGTTTCATAAACATGTCTTTCTAGCAGCCCCATCAGACCTTCTCGTTTACCCGAATTATTATGATATTGCTCAATGGCATGCTTACGAGAAACATGAAACAGAAACGCATGCAGCATCGCGAGAATTTATTGACAATATGACGTCCATTTCAGGGGCACGCGAATACGTGCCAGGGGATAAATTAACGAGTATAGATTGGAAAGTCACAGCCAGAACGAATAAACTTATGACGAAAGAATTTGAAGACTATATTGGTCAACATTTTGTTGTGATATTTAATAATGTCATTCCCGATACCGATTATGCCACAATCGATGCTTATGAAAGAGGGATCGAATTTGTCACTTCTATTATCATGTTTGCTCATACAAAGGGTGTGCAGTCGGCTTTGTGGACGTTAGGGAAGCAAAGTCGCTTTTATCCTTCTGATACGAGCGATGACCACAAAAAGCAGCTCATGACTTATTTAGCACAACTAACATATGAAACACATGAAGAGTCAACTACTAATTCAGCCAATAGAGACGAGCATATCCCATCCGGTGCATCTATTATTATGGTGTCAACTGAACTGACAAAGAGTTTATTAGATAGAGTGAAGTTATTAACTTCACGCCGGATTCAAGTCAGCGTTGCTTTCTTAGTCAATAGAGAGAAAAGAGCGTTGAAAGACGAGCGGATCATCAAAGAAATAAAGCAATCTGGAGCCGACGTGATGGTCCTTTCAGAAGAAAAGTTTAAAGAGCGTATGGCAACATTTGAGGGGGTTTAAATGGCAAGATTAACTCAAAACCCGATAGCAACAGCAACCCATTTAGTCATTTATATTCTAACCCTTTTAGTTATGTGGGAATGGTTAAGGCCTATCCCGACGATAACGAATACAGGGGAGATTCATATATTTGTATGGTTCACCTTTTTAAGCGCTGCTCTTATTTACTTGAGAGTCCCCTATTGGACCATTGTACCTGTCCTTTTTATTGTCATGCTTTATGGACTTCATATAATTTATTATGAAGGTGCCTTTTTTAGTGTGGAGGGCGGTCTTAGCACGGCCAAATTATTTTTTGAAGATGTTACGTATAATGGTGAGCTCATTATTTCTCGGGACTTTGCGTTCTTAACAGATCCGTTCAGAACCTTTTTGCTATTTTTTCTACTAGCATTAATTTGCTATTTATTGTACTTCTGGATCTTTCATGCAAGGCGAATCTTTTTCTTTTTAGTGACGACGGTTATTTATATCGCGGTCTTAGACACGTTTACAGATGTTGACGCCTCTGCTGCTATCGTGCGCATTGTCGTTCTAGGATTCTTTATGTTAACCTTTTTGCAGCTTTTGAAAGTGAAGGAAGAAGAACAAAAGACGGGCAAACGATCAGGCCGTTATTTATCACCGGTTTGGATGATGACACTTGTAGTGATGATCTCGGTTGCCACAGTGATTGGTTTAGTCGCCCCTAAGCCAGAACCACAATGGAGAGACCCAGTCCCGACTATGCGAGAATTTGTTACTGGAGAACGTCATGGTAACACAGGGAATAGACGGGTAGGATATGGAGAAAATGATGAACAGCTTGGTGGTGGTTTTGTACAAGATGATTCGGTCGTTTTTACGGCTGAAATAGATGAGCCTGTATATTGGCGTGGAGAGTCAAAGTATGACTATACGGGACATGGATGGACAGCAGACACAGCGTATAACGACATGGATTTGGAGAGCAGTACCCCTTATGGCATGTTTGAAGCTCGCACACTCGTAGAAAGTAAAGAAGCGTCTGTACGAATGGAAGAGGGAACAGGATTTTCTCATATTTTTTATCCCGGTCAACTTCATCACGTGGATGAAAATAGTTTGTCTATCACAGGAGATGGTAGTGAAGCGAGTCTGAATGACATCAGTTTTTCTGTAGATACGGTTGGTGGACGGATTAGAGCAGAAAGTTCCGTGTATGATGACATCATATTTACCCAATATGACCTTGCTTATGACGCACCGACTTTTACTATTGACACTTTACGAGATGTTTCGGAGAATGATCCTGAAGAGATACAACAACGTTATTTGCAGCTTCCAGATGAGTTGCCTGAGCGTGTTGGCCAACTGGCAGAGGATATAACGGCAGAGGAAGATACCCGATATGACAAAGTCGTTGCTATTGAACAATATTTTTCTCAGAGTGGTTTCACGTATCAAACAGAAGACGTGCCTATCCCTGAAGATGGTCAAGATTATGTGGATCAATTTTTATTTGAAACTCAGAGAGGCTATTGCGATAATTATTCAACGTCGATGGCCGTTTTATTAAGAACATTGGATATCCCTACACGCTGGGTAAAAGGATTTACTGCCGGAGAGCAGGTAGGTGTAGTAGATGAAGACACCTACCTATACGAAGTGACGAATGGAAATGCTCATTCATGGGTTGAAGTTTATTTCCCTGAAGTTGGCTGGGTACCGTTTGAACCGACGCAAGGCTTCGATAATTATGCTGATTTTGAGGAAGAGCAATTAGAACTTGACCGCGATTTTGAACTGAACTTAGAGAATGGAAGAGACGAGAACGATGAGAGTGATCGAGAAGATGATCAAGAAAATGTGACGCCTGAATTGGAAGAAGGAGCGGAAGAAGGTCCGACCGCTTCTGAAAATGCTCGCAATAACGATGGCATCTTACGTGATCTGTTGTCACCAAAATCAATCATCATCTCACTGATCTTACTTTTGGCTGTAGCTGGTGTGTATCGGAAACAGACACAACTGCAAAATTGGTATTTCCTTTTCGCTTATCGTGTGAGAGGAAAGCATGTTAAGTTTGACGAGGCATATACACGTTTGTTAACGATGTTAGCGAATGAAGGTGTCCCACAAGAAGCTGGGGAAACATTACGTGAATATGCTGTAAGAGTGGACAGGCTAATTGGTTCTCAGTCTATGACGAAGCTAACCGAAGCCTATGAAAAAATATATTACGGTGGCTATAAGGCGGAAGGAACATGGGCAGCGCTTCAAACGGAATGGGAAGAGGTTGTTAAAGCGATCTCCTCTTGACCCCGTTTCATCCTATTGTTAAAATAGATCAGTATTTACTTACTGACAGAAGTGCTGGAGTTACAAACATACCCAAACATTCAATAGTAGTGCCGATTAGTGAATGTTTGGTTTATACATGGTTATTGCCTCATATATCCTTGAGAATAAGGCTCAAGAGTCTCTACCGGGCTGCCGTTAACGGCCTGACTATGAAGGCGGACATTTCTTAGTTTTAAGCTGGAAATTCTGCCTTCGTATTTTTTTACGAAGGCACACATTTCAGCTTTTTTTATATGTCAAAGACGGCTTTTAACGAATGTGTTATTATAACCTGCCATGAAGGTAAGTCGGTGGTATGACAGAACGTATGAAGTCGTAGACAAAAGTTGGACAAGGTTTTTGATAAAAATGAAGAGGTGGAAAAAGGGATGAAGGAAATTAAAGAAAAAGTAATCGTATTGGATTTTGGTGGACAATACAATCAATTAATTGCTAGACGTATAAGAGATTTAGGTGTTTTCAGTGAGTTGGTCTCTCATAAACTAACAGCGGATGAAGTGAAAGCGATGAATCCGAAGGGTATTATTTTTTCTGGTGGACCAGGAAGTGTTTATGCAGATGGTGCACCGCGATGCGATGAAGCGATCTTTGATCTAGGTATTCCTGTCTTAGGGATTTGCTACGGTATGCAATTAATGACCCATCATTTTAAAGGATCTGTAGAAGCGGCTAATCACCGTGAGTATGGAAAAGCTAACATTCACATTGAAAACAAGTCTAAGTTGTTTGGACAGCTTCCAGACGAACAATCCGTGTGGATGAGCCATGGTGACCTTGTTAAAGCACCACCAGCAGGATTCCGTGTTGATGCCACAAACGTGTCATGTCCAGTGGCGGCCATGAGTGACGAAAGCCGCGGGCTGTATGGTGTGCAATTCCATCCAGAAGTGCGAAACACGGAGCATGGCAATGAGATGCTTAAAAACTTTGTCTACGACATTTGTCAATGTGAAGGAAACTGGTCAATGGAGAACTTCATTGAGATGGAAGTGGAAAAAGTACGTGAGGCTGTTGGCGAGCGTAAAGTTCTCTGCGCATTAAGTGGGGGTGTTGATTCCTCTGTCGTAGCGGCTTTAATTCACAAGGCGATTGGCGACCAGTTAATCTGTATGTTTATCGACCATGGCCTTTTAAGAAAAAATGAAGCTGACAGTGTTATGGAAACTTTTGGTGAAGGCTTCGATATGAATGTGATTAAAATTGATGCGCAAGAGAGATTCCTATCAAAATTAGCTGGTGTCAAAGACCCTGAGCAAAAGAGAAAAATTATCGGTAATGAGTTTATCTATGTGTTCGAAGAAGAATCCGCTAAACTGACTGACGTTGATTTTCTCGCACAGGGCACGCTTTACACAGATATTATTGAGAGTGGAACGGATACGGCACAAACGATTAAATCTCACCATAATGTTGGTGGATTACCAGAAAACATGAAACTTGACTTGATCGAGCCGTTAAACACTTTGTTTAAAGATGAAGTGCGTGAAGTAGGAACGGAGTTAGGGCTACCAGAGGAAATTGTATGGCGTCAACCATTCCCAGGACCAGGGCTCGGTATCCGTGTTCTTGGTGAGATTACGGAAGACAAGCTTGAAATTGTCCGTGAATCAGACGCGATTTTACGTGAAGAAATTAAAAAAGCCGGACTTGACCGCGAGATCTGGCAATACTTCACGGCCCTTCCTGACATGCGAAGTGTCGGCGTCATGGGTGACGCAAGAACGTATGATTATACGGTAGGCATCCGAGCAGTCACATCCATCGATGGTATGACATCCGATTGGGCAAGAATCCCATACGATGTCCTCGAAATCATCTCAACGCGAATTGTAAACGAAGTGAAAGACGTCAACCGCGTCGTGTACGACATAACATCTAAGCCACCTAGCACGATTGAGTGGGAGTAAGAAGTATAGATGATTTGAATTGAAAAGCCTATTTTACAGTGTTTATTTTAATAAAAAAGCTGTAAAATAGGCTTGTTTTATTTAGTTCCTCCCATAAACGTGCGCGATTGTGTAACAAGTAGGATAGCATGTAAGAATCATGAAAGGAAGTGCTATCCTGTTTTTGCCTTTAGTAGTGGAGGAATCAGTCTTCTATTATTTTTCTACACTATTTTCCGATTCCCAGAATTAAATACTTGATCCTTAAATATTTTAAGTGTTATAGTCCCCCCACCTGAGGCGCGTAGTGTAGGTGGGAACTTTTAATCAGGTGGCGTCAAGACGCCATCTGATTTCTTGATGTTTCAGCTTCCTCAAACGAGTTCGCTTTCTATAATATTTAACTACACTAATTACTTTTGTGGAAGAAAAGAATAAATATATGTATCATATACCATCCCGTTTTGATACATATAATTTTTTAAAATACCCTCTTGTTGAAATCCAATCTTGGTCAATAAATTGTTTGAAGCCGCATTTTCAATAAATACAACCGCACCTATTCTTGTTAAACCTAAAGTCTCAGAACCATATGAAATAATTCTTGATACTGCCTCAAACATATATCCATTTCTCCAGTAATCAGGATGAATTTCATAACCTATTTCTGCACGTTTGTGTTTAGGAGACCAAGCGTTAAAACCAATTGTCCCAATCAACTCTTTTTCGCCTTTTCTTTCAATTCCCCAACGAATTCCTTTTTTTTCTTCAAAATTTTTAGCAAAAAAATCTACAAAATCGCTGGCTTGATCAATAGTTTCTAACAAGTCTTGCCCATAAAAACGTGTGACATTATCATTCGAAAAAAAAGAAAAAATACTTTCTGCATCATTGTGAGTTATTTCTCTTAAAATTAGTCTCTCTGTTTCTAGGTTAGGAAACATTTAAATTACCTCCTATTAAATTCTTATTTTGACACATCTTAAGTTCAATTGTTCTTTGACTTCATATTCTGGATACAGATAACGAAAATAAAGGCCACTACATGTGCTGCAACATCACCTTTGTTTTGTTTAAATAGAAAGAACACTTAATAAAAAGAAAAGCGATGATCACGAATGAGCCTGCAATCCAACTTAAATTGCCGATGGGCATATATTGAATGATGAGACCGCCTAATGCGGATCCCAACATCATACCGATATTCATTAATGCAGTATTAAAACTTAATACAGTTTCAGAGGCGTGTGGTTTTAGAGAAATCAAATAAAATTGCTTTGCTGGTGTTGTGGTCCACGCTGCCACACCCCAAATAGCCAATGTGATAAATACCCCTATCTGTGAGTATTGTGTAAATGTTAGGACAAATAAAGCGATAATATGAACGCATAAGCTTAGGGATATCGTGTGATTTGGTCCCCACTTGTCGACTGCGTAACCGCCAAAACGTGAGCCGATAAAAGCAAACGTGCCTAATACGAATAAAGCGACACTCGTCATCTCTATTGAAAAACTAGCAGCATGACTTAACAATGGGGAAATGTAGGCAAACACCATCGTATAACCTAATATCCAAAAAATCGTCGTCATTAATCCAGTAAGGACCCGTTTGTCTTTAATAATTTGTAGCTGTTGCGTGAATGGCAGTGATGGATTGGTTTTTATGTTAGGTAATAACTTATAAAGGGCTGCTAACAAAAAAACTGTACCGAGAGCGATAATAAGAAAAATGTAATGCCAATCTAAATAGCCAGCTAAAAATGTTCCAATTGGGACGCCAAGGACTAATGAAACAGTAAAACCGGTAATGACTGTTGCCATGGCACTCCCTCTTTTTTCGGGAACCGCGATGTGAGCGGCGTAATTGGTGGCAACGACAATGTACAATCCGCCACTCATGGCCATAACCACTCTTGATAACATGAGTAATGTATAACTGTAGCTAACAAATGCGATGAGATTGCCTAAAATAAATATAAAAATAGCAGATAAAAGTACTTTTTTACGATCGAATTTAGCCGTTAACATAACCAAAAATAATGCCCCGACAGCATAAAAGAGGGAATAGATAGCTATTAATTGACCAGCCAGTGAAATGGATATATTTAAATCAAAAGAAATCAGTTCCAAAATGCCAGACACCACGAACTCCGATGTTCCGGTTACAAATGCCCCTAAAGCTAATAGAATAATCGTTAAGTTATTTATTTTCTCGTTCAACTTTTACATCTCCTTCATATTTCAAAAGTTGCTTCAATTTTAAACGCTGTGGTAACATGAGTAAAATTGATGTTTTTGATAGAGGAGATGAGTGATAACTCATGAGCTTTATTCGCTTTGAAATTGTCGCAACGGTGATCGAGTTAGGGAGCTTTACAGCAACCGCTGAAAAGTTAAATATGACGCAATCAGCAGTGAGCCATGCAGTTGCCAGTTTGGAATCTGAATGGGGTGTTTCGCTGTTAATTCGAGATCGTAAAAAAGGGATAACTCTAACAGACGTAGGGCAAAAAATTCTGCCACACATTAGGGAAGTACTGAAAAGAATGGAAGTCATTAACCAAGAAATAGCCTTAGTGACAAACCTAGAAACGGGTATAGTTCGTGTTGGGACGTTTGCAAGTGCATCTTCCTGCTTATTGCCTAAGTTGCTAGCGAAATTTCAGAAGAAACACCCTAACATAGAATTCAAATTTTTCGAAGGCACGTATGAAGAAATTACAGAATGGTTAAAGTCAGGTATTATCGACATTGGGTTTGTCGTAAAGGACGGCTCAACCCAAGATTTTGATGTAGTGCCACTCATAAAAGACGAAATGGTGGTAGCTTACCACCCAGATCATCGATTTCAACTCAAAGAAACAATAGATATGCATGAATTAATAGATGAGTCTTTTATTATGCCGACAGGGATGTATCAATCCCATGTAGAGGCATTGTTTAAAGAGGCAAACATCAAACCAACAATACTGTTTGAAGTGCACGACTGTACAACTATTGCGAATATGGTTCAAGAAGGACTGGGCGTTACAATTGGTCCAGAACTATTTTTAAAGACTCAGCAAAATATAAAGGCGAGTAAGTTAACGATAAAAAAAAGTCGTGAAGTAGCCCTTGCCTGTCAATCTATTGCCAATGCATCTCCGGCTGTGAAGGAATTTGTTACGACAGCTCAACATGTTTTTCAACAATAATAAATGGGTGGGCGGTAAGTTTTTGTTTCGAAAAAAAGCTGGCTGTATTTCCATTAATAACTACCCTTCTATAATATGGACTTGCGCTATTAACTGTATTACATTGTAATATCATGATTAACAAAGGTGTTATCCTCTGATAAGGCTTCCAAAAACGAATATTAACCTTATTATCAAAATTAATATTCGTTTTTTGCCTTGACAGGTGGCAATGTCCTTGTTAAAATTTTGTGTATTAGTGTAACGGTAATAGGTTTAAATGATAGAAAAGGGGACGGTCTAACAGGTGAACACGTTTCTCTATAAGGCACCCCTTTATCGAGCTTGTTATACTAGTAGATTACTGATAATAATATTTATCTGTCATAAATTCGTATAATTTTGGGAATAGGGCCCTTAAGTTTCTACCGAGCTGCCGTAAATAGCTCGACTACGAATGATATGTTCGTTCACAGGGAAAGTTAGATAAACAGAGTTTTTCTGTCTATTTAGCTTGTGCTTGGGTAGGACATGTCGTTTAACTAGTGAAACTGATGTAAAGCTCTTGTTCCTCCTCGTAGGGATGGGAGCTTTTTGATTGGAAAGAAAACGATCGTTTTTCTGAAGTCTGATCAGTGTATCTAGCAATTATAAAGAGACAGAAAAAATGTGAAATGAGGAGAGGTAAAAAGATGGATCGTTATTTTCGTTTTGATGAGTTAGGAACGAATTACCGCCGTGAGATGATTGGCGGTCTTACAACATTTTTAGCAATGGCTTATATTTTATTTGTCAATCCATCTATTCTTTCTGATGCAGGGATGGACGAAGGAGCCGTATACGTAGCGACAGCTCTTGCGGCAGCAATCGGTACGATCATTATGGGGGTACTAGCCCGTTACCCAATCGCTTTAGCTCCAGGGATGGGACTTAACGCCTTTTTTACGTATACCGTTGTAATAGGCATGGGTATCCCTTGGGAAACTGCATTATTAGGTGTTTTTATTTCAGGTCTTGTATTTATTCTTATTACAGTAGTTGGTGTTCGGGAAATCGTTATTAACGCCATTCCAGCAGAATTAAAATACGCTGCTGGAGCAGGGATTGGATTGTTTATTGCCTTTATCGGGTTAAAAAATGCCGGTATTGTCGTTGGATCTGAAGCCACATTAGTTGAACTAGGTCATTTAGGCGATCCGGCCACATTGTTAGCTATTTTCGGTATAGTTGTAACTGTCATATTCATTACATTAGGTATTAAAGGCGGTATTTTTTACGGGATGATTTTGACAGCAGTGGTAGGGATGATTTTTGGTACGGTACCATTGCCTAACCAAATAATAGGGTCTATTCCAAGTATTTCTCCGACGTTTGGAGCGATCTTCGCACCTTTTGGAGAAATGGCCTTTGGGGAAGTTTTCACCTTGCAATTATTTATTGTTATTTTGACATTCTTATTCGTAGACTTTTTTGATACGGCAGGAACGTTGTATGCGGTTGCCAACCAAGCAGGGTTTGTAAAGGATAATAAGCTACCACGGGCACAACGGGCGTTAATTGCGGATTCTTCGGCTACGTCTATCGGTGCTTTACTAGGAACATCAACGACAACTGCTTACATCGAATCGTCATCAGGTATTGCAGCTGGTGCTCGTTCAGGGTTTGCTTCAGTCGTAACAGGGTTATTATTCATCGTAGCACTCTTTTTCTCACCATTACTCGTTGTCGTCACGAACTCTGTCACAGCCCCTGCGTTAATCATTGTCGGGGTGCTTATGGCAGGCGCATTAGCAGATATTGATTGGAAAAAATTCGAAATTGCTGTGCCGTCATTCTTCACAGTGTTGGCGATGCCGTTAACTTACAGTATTGCCACAGGGATTGCTCTAGGCTTTATTATGTATCCGGTCACGATGGTATGTAAAGGACGGGCTAAAGACGTTCACCCGATTATGTACGGATTGTTTGTCATCTTTATTTTATATTTTATTTTCCTTGGTGAATAATGTTTAATCATTCCCGCATCTCCCTAAATATGAGGAGATGCGGGTTTTTTGGTGTTTTTAAAAGAGTATCAAGTTACACCAATGATTTTAAATATATATTATCAAAGGGAACAAGCCAGAACTTCAATATTAAACAGAACGTTTGGTTTAAAGATAGCAATAGCATTGAATTACTTTATATAGCTATCTTTATAGCACTTGATTGCCTTTTAGGCAACTGGTTTTTAGTTATTAGTAAGAATTAAACTTTGGACGACATTAAACAATGTTTTACTGAAATTGATAGCTTTTGAAGGTAGTACCCTCAAGGAGAATCGTTTTAATTATGAGAATATAAAAAGTGACTGAAACGTAAGACGACGACTCCCGGAGGATTAAGCGCAGTCTGAAGATCCATTTTTGCGAGGGTTAACCGAGCAAAAGTTAGCTGAAGACAAGCCCTCGGGAAAGCGTCCGTCTGTAGTAAAGGTCACGGTCATGATTCGAATGTTGACAACTTATTTTGAATGAAGACATTCATTCAATAAGTAATAGCCAGCGGAAAAGCCCTGTCAGTAGGAGAAAACTCAGGTGATGTCAAAACTAACTTTGCATAATAACAATCCTCTGGTATTTCCAAATATTTCACTTTAACATAGAAGGGCAAGAAAAAGACTAGCATGATTTAATGTATGGACCCCCATGGGGCCCATACATAAACTTTTGGCGTTTTAAATTGATCTACTTAACATCAGATTCTTGTATAGAATTAATCAACTCTAATCAAATCCCATTGCTGGTGTAAATCCCCACGGTACATATTTTGCTGGATAAGGGCGCCGTCTGCTGAAGAGGAGTTAGCAACCTCCACTGCCTTATTACTGTTCACATTAAGAATACTCCAGTAACCATTGCTGAGCTTGATTAATCTAAACTGTTGGGCACTATTTTGAAAATCAGTCATTAACTGAATCGCTTCTCCATTATTACTTGTGCCATTACGTACATCCATCACTTTGTTATCAGACGAGCTAACACTTTGTAGCCTGTAATAATTAGTATATTCACCCATGTCATCCAGGACCCATTGTTGTGCTGTAGCCCCATTATCGGCCCACTGTTGGAGCTGAAGGTGGCTAGTATTTTCTCCTCCAGGTACGTCAATCATTTTCCCCGATGCACGATTTTGTAGTTTATAGGTGGAGCCAGAATGGACGCCATTCCATACCCCATTCCAAGGATAGAGCTGTGCGCGTTCGTAATACCAATCAAAGAGAAAACGTGCCATACCATCACGTTCCGCATCACCGTCGTATTTTAGGCCGGCAGTCGGATCTGCAAATGAGCTTCTCGGACCAGGTTCCAGTATGAAACCATTCATATGAACAGCGATACTGACATTTCCTGCATCTGTAAAAATAGCTTTTGTATTCTTCCCGAATCCTTCATTCGTTCCATCGAATAAGCGCCAATATTCAGGGTCTCCTGGTAACCATTTATACCATGTAGTCTCCGTTATATTAATAGGGTAGTGATCTGCGCATGGTTTAATATTTGTATCCCATTGTTGTTGTAAAGTTGAGTAATCATCATTAGCACCATACCCAGGGTACCAATGAACAGCATAGCCAGTATTATTTAGTGGATCTGTCAGTGGGTTGGAAGCACATAATTGATAGTATTGATCCCAACCAAGTCCAGCAGCCCAAATAACGTTATCTGCACCTTGGTTTCGAATTGTAGAAATAATAGAGTTTTGGAAATCTACGAGAGCATCCCAGTGAGCTTCAAAATCTGGATCTGACGGATGCCCACCCCATTTCCCATTTGCATATGAAAGAACTGGTTCATTAACAATTTCAAACATAACATGGTCTGCACTTTTTAAGGATGGGTGTGAGGCAAGATATTCCCAAATTTCATTAAACTTATCAAGGTTTGATTGCGTTGTCGCCTTATCATCAAGAATCGTGAAATCAAGGCCGAGTGTAACATATAACCCTTTTGTCTTTGCATATTCAACATATGGAATAATCACATTTTCAGTCACTTTTTGTAACCCTTCAAAATTGTATGTCCCGGCTGCCACATCCCCCATATCTTCTCGGTCGATGAACAACCGCACTTGATTCATATACCATCCATGATCATTTCCATATTTAGGAGATGTGTCCGTGAAAGTATCACTAATATCTTTCAAGTACTCTAAATTTGCCGCGTGCCGATTACCGCCATTTCTATCCAAATAGTAATTACTGCTTTGGTAGGTCCAATAAGAACCTGAAGGCTGATGCCAACCACTTAATACAACTGGTTGTCCATCACTGTTCACTAATTGATTGCCATCCACATGAAGCTTACTCATTGGCATATCCGTCCAAGCATATGCTTGGTTACTGCTTAGCAAAGCAGGGAACACCAACATCATCACTAACAGGATCTTGACTGCCAAACCAACTTTTCTCATACTAAACCCTCTCCCTTTTTTGGATTCTATGTTTAATTCATGTAAGTACAATAAGTGGTATTTTTGAGCCTTGCTTTCTTTTTTATGCTATTTCATATGAAAGCGATTACATCATTGAAGAGCAATGGAAGAAGTCCCATCTGAAGGTATCTATGTAGTTGTCTAAACAAAAAGTAATTTTGAAAATCTAGTAAATTATTTATATCCCCAGAAAATCAATTAAACTATGGTTCGCCTATAAAGCGATTTTGAAGAGGATATTGTTAAAAAGTAAACCAAACCTGGTCACCTGCATATGTGGGCCTAATTTTGACAAAAAGGCAAGAGAAGAGCCACCATTAGCCATCTTTGTTTGTTTTTTTTGATATAATATAAATTATTATAACCTAAGGAAGAGATGATTTTATATTTTTTCTCAAAAAAAGAAAAAAGACCCAATTATTTTTTAAATAAATAGGGAAAAATTAAAGTCAGCTTGTATGGATAATTACGTGTAAGGCTCAAGAAATCTAGTGATGAGGGTTTATGCTAGAAGATGATACTAATTTCTTTAAAAAAAGTAACCTTTATTATGAGTGAAAAGGAAGCAAGCCCAAAGTGTTATCATTTACAATAACCGCTATCAGAGGCTATTTAAAAGGAGTGAAACTGTAGTTTGGCTGAGAAAAAAAAGAAATTTTACGTTGAAGAAAATGAAACGATTAATGACTGTTTAAAGAGAATGAATGTTGAAGGGTATATGCCAGTTCGCCGTATGGAAGAGCCAGTATTGAAAGAAGTAAAGCATGGGGGAAAAACGGATGTGGAAGTGTCCCATCAAAGGATTGTATTTGAAGGCAAATTAATGGACTAATTGGAAACCATGTGCGAATCACATAAGATTATAGGTGCCTTGAATGTGTCTCTCAAGTGTAAAACAAATAGTAGCTACAGTGAAAAGCCTCTCGGTTGCTTAAGCAATTGAGAGGCTTTGTGGCATAAAATTTAGGTATTCATAAGGAGATTACACTAACAATTCTTTTATTAAAAAGAAATAAGCAAAGGTAACCGTTACTAAAGCGACCAAGAGGCCAAGCAAAGGAGAAAATGCTGCCCAGCCAGTCATAAAGCCGATAGAAAAGACTGATGGCAGGCTCATCCAAGCGATTGCACGTTTGATGGCTAGGTCTGTGTCAGTGTTTTTTTCAAACCGGTATAATTTAAAAAATGTATGGGTAGTTAAATCAGTCCAGCTTGAACGGACAAAATGGATAAGAGAGAATGTACATATAGGTAATAATAACCATTTGATCCAAAACGGAGCTAATGCAGCTGCAAACATAAAGACAATGGTTAATTGGATGGCTGTAAATAACTTCGATTTGTTTCGCAACATAAACTTAATCGTAGTTTCACCCATTACATGACTTGGTGTACGAGCTGAATAAATCGCGTCTGAATCCGGGAATAAAATGCGTGGCTTTTTGTGACTTTTAAACCGCTTTGGCATTTTATAACCTTGCACAGCAATAAAGATAGCAGATAGTTTTAATTTTTCACCTTGCTCTCTTACACAATCATCAAAAAAGTGCCACGTGGCATTTAATCGCCATTTTACAAGAGCATAGAGGCTCATGATAAGAATGAGAACAATAACGAATCTTATGACTGAACTAGAAAATAAAGCGCCATTAAATATAGCTAAACTGATGATCGTCAGGAGCATATTAACGAAAAACAACGTCCAACCGCTATATGTTAAAGACACCCATTGTTTTGCAAGGTGGTAGATCATACGAAATACAGTGACAAAGAGAAGAAACGTGGCGATACGGTCATATGACACATCATCATAAATAAGCCATATAGGTAAAAAGACACCCGCAATAACTAAAATGGTCAGTGTGTTTCCAATAAAAGAATAAATGATACCTCCCTTCATAATAGCCCGGAGGTATGAAGGGTGTTGACGTAAAAAAAGCACATCTGCGTCCCGGATAAATAATCGTGTTGTTCCTTTTAAACTAACTATAAAGAAAATAAACCACGTAAACGTGAGTGGATAATGATTTGGCCAATCAGCTACACCAGTCCATAAAGCGTAGTACTGATAGCCGAATACAATAAGAGCAGGAATGAGAATATAGAGCCAAATGACCCAATCTACTGCTGATTTCCATACAGAATAATGATAGGACCACTCACTTTTTAATCGCCTTATCATAATATTCATGACGTTATCTCCATCAATTCATAGAAGCAGTCTAACAGTGAACCTTCCACACCACTTTGCTTACGAACATCTTCGAGTGTGCCATGTGAGATCATTTTCCCATGATTAATAAGGAGAAATCGGTCACAAATGCGTTCGGCTGTATCAAGGACATGGGTGGACATTAGAATGGCAGCCCCCCGTTTACGCTCCTTCTCAAAGATCATTAATAAATCTTTTATCGCCTTAGGATCAAGCCCGATAAAAGGCTCATCAACGATATATAATTCAGGCTTAATTAAAATAGCAATGATAATCATGAGTTTTTGCTGCATACCTTTAGAAAATGATGTAGGGAAGTGATGTTTATTTTCTTTAAGGCGAAAAAGTGTGAGTAGTTCTTCTGCTTGTTGATAATAATCGCTATCCTCAATGCCGTTTATTGCTTTCGCCAGTTCAATGTGTTCCCACAGTGTCAATTCCTCATAATAGACAGGGTGTTCAGGAATATAAGCATAACGGTGCTTTTCAGGTCGAGAAACGGAACCTATGACATGAGGGAGCAGATCGAGAATTGACTTAATGATGGTACTTTTCCCAGCACCATTTGGTCCGATAAGCCCGACGAGTTCACCAGCGTTAACGTTAAAATGGATGTCGTGAATAATGACGTTATGCTGGCTATAGCCTGCTTTTTTGATTTCCACATTTAGTGCTTCCATTATGCATCACCTTTATTTGTTAGATAAGTGTGTTACGAACGTCATTTAATAGAAGTTTCATTTTTATTGTACAACTAAGTGTAGCCTATCCAAGATCGAAAAGTTAAGGTGGGGGATAAACTGTCCCTAAAGGTCCGATAAGCTAAACTAACAATCAGCGGGGATGAAGGGAAACTCCCACTGATTGAAGGTTAGCTTTATGTCTCATTCACCCAGAGATGATGTAACCAGTTAACATTGAAATCAGAGAGAAGGTAGTTTAATTTTAAAAGCAGCGTGACTTGCCATTAAGAGTTTTATGAGGAATAAGAGCATATCAAGCGATTTCCACATATGTCTTCCTTAGAAAAACACGATATCTTAATAAATTCCGAACATTAAACGTTTAATGAGTTAAAATGTTCGAAAATAGTTGACGTTACTAGGGCTGAATTGTTATGATATAAGTGCAAATTAATGACGTTACCTCATATAAAGTCGGGGATATGGCCCGAAAGTTTCTACCTGTTGACCATAAATCAATAGACTATGAGGGAAATGGACACATATGTACACGATGAGAGGACAATTGATTGCCCTCTGCCTTTTATTTGTGCGATCATCTGACAATGTACGTGTCTTATTGTCCCTCTATTAAGGATGATAAGGCACGTTTTTTCTATTTATTAAGCACTATTAGTCTCATAAATAGTGAGTCAGAGTCTCACGAACCTATACACGTTATCTAATCTTATAATAGAAGCAATGTCAAGGAGGATAATCATGTCATTAAAAGTAGGCGTCATCATGGGGTCCACATCAGACTGGGAAACAATGAAACACACAGCTGATACATTAAAGGAGTTGGGAGTTCCCTTTGAAACAAAAGTCGTCTCGGCACATCGTACTCCCGATTTAATGTTCGATTATGCAGAAACAGCGAGAGGGCGAGGATTGCATGTGATCATTGCAGGTGCAGGTGGGGCAGCTCATCTTCCTGGTATGGTAGCAGCAAAAACAACGCTTCCGGTTATCGGAGTACCCGTCCAATCGAAAGCATTAGACGGCATGGATTCGTTATTATCTATCGTGCAAATGCCTGCCGGCGTCCCTGTTGCCACAGTTGCCATTGGGAAAGCAGGTGCGATCAATGCAGCACTCCTCGCCGCGCAACAACTCTCAGTTCATGAACCAGTGATAGCGGAGCGTCTAAAAGCCCGACGTGATAAAAAACGGGAAGAGATTATGCAAGAAGGAGAGTTGACATGATGAGCGAATGGATGGCACCAGGAAAAACAATCGGTATTCTGGGCGGTGGCCAGCTTGGTCGAATGATGGCCTTGTCAGCGAAAGAGATGGGGTATAGGGTTGCAGTGTTGGAGCCAACTCCCGATTCCCCATGTGGTCAAGTAGCAGACCATCAAGTGAACACAGCCTATAACGATTTAAAAGGTGCAGAAAAATTGGCGCAGTTATGCGACGTTCTGACGTATGAATTTGAAAATATTGATTCAGAAACGGCCACATGGTTAGAACAACAAATGTATTTGCCACAAGGCAGTGACTTGCTTGCCATTACGCAAGATCGTAGCCATGAAAAGCAGGCGATCCGCTCTTTTCATGTCCCTGTCGCCCCTTACCAGGAGGTGGTCACAGCTAACGATTTGCAGAAGGCTGTAGAACTGTTAGGATTACCAGCTGTATTGAAGACGACGCGCGGTGGTTACGATGGCAAAGGCCAATATGTCATAAAGACGATAGAAGAATTACCACATGCATGGAATGACTTAAAAGGAAAAGGGCCGTTCGTGTTAGAAGCGTGGATTCCTTTTCAAAAAGAGATATCCGTTATCGTAACCCGCAATGCGAAGGGGGAAACAGCTACTTTTCCAGTAGCTGAGAATCGTCACGTCAATAATATTCTTCACCAATCGATCGTGCCGGCAAGAATATCAACTCTCGTGCATGATAAAGCAGTCAAACTAGCGACACATCTGGCAGAATCATTTAATCTTATCGGCACGTTAGCGGTAGAAATGTTCGTCACTGCTGACGACGATATTTATGTAAACGAATTGGCCCCACGTCCTCATAACTCCGGACATTACACGATGAACGCCTGTGAGACATCGCAATTTGCTCAGCACATTCGAGCGGTGTGCGGTTGGTCGCTTGGAAGAACCGATTTACTTAAACCCGCTGTCATGGTTAACATATTAGGTGAGCATATGTCAGAAGTCTTGGCTAATTTAGATAAACTGCCGCAAGGTCACCTACATCTTTATGGAAAGGCAGAAGCCCGTACAGGTCGTAAAATGGGGCATATCACTTTTTTAACAGATGATGTAGAAGCGACTCTCAAAGCAATTCATGACACGAATATTTGGAAAAAAGACCACAAACATTAGGAGGCACAACACATGATTGAACGCTATACACGCCCAGAAATGGGTGCGATTTGGACAGAAAATAATCGATTTCAAGCTTGGCTAGAAGTAGAAATACTCGCGTGTGAGGCATGGGCAGAATTAGGTGACATTCCGAAAGAAGACGTGAAAAAAATACGTGAAAAGGCCTCATTCGATGTGGCGCGTATTCATGAGATTGAAGAGCAAACACGACACGATGTGGTCGCCTTCACCCGAGCGGTTTCTGAGACGCTTGGTGACGAGCGTAAATGGGTGCATTACGGTTTAACGTCTACTGATGTGGTAGATACAGCTCTATCCTATTTACTGAAACAAGCGAACGACATCATAGAAAAAGATATTATTGCCTTTATTGATATTCTTAAACATAAAGCGATCGAACATAAAACAACGGTGATGATGGGACGTACACATGGTGTGCATGCAGAACCGACCACATTTGGCCTGAAGCTTGCCCTTTGGTATGAAGAGATGAAGCGTAACCTTGAGCGCTTCCGCCATGCAGCTGAAACAGTCAGAGTAGGGAAGCTTTCTGGTGCAGTAGGGACATACGCTAATATTGATCCATCAGTAGAAAAGTATGTGTGTGAAGGACTTGGCCTTGAAGCTTCTCCAATTTCTACACAAACGTTACAGCGTGATCGTCACGCTCATTATGTGGCGACACTGTCACTTATCGCATCGTCTATTGAAAAAATGGCGGTTGAAATTCGTGGATTGCAAAAAAGTGAAACACGGGAAGTAGAAGAATTTTTTGCAAAAGGACAAAAGGGATCATCAGCAATGCCGCATAAACGAAATCCGATCGGCTCTGAAAATATGACAGGACTAGCACGGGTTTTACGCGGACATGTGGTGACCGCCTACGAAAATATCGCTCTTTGGCATGAACGAGATATTTCTCACTCTTCCGCCGAACGTGTCATTTTACCTGATGCGACGATTGCATTGAATTATATGCTTAATCGATTCGGCAATATCGTGAAAAATTTAACGGTATTTCCTGAGAACATGAAACGAAATATGACGCGCACTTACGGCCTTATTTATTCCCAGCGTGTCCTGTTATCTCTTATTGATAAAGGCATGGCACGAGAAGCAGCTTATGACCTCGTTCAACCTAAAGCGATGGAAGCGTGGGAAAAAGGGATCCAATTTCGTCAGTTAGTGGAAGAGGATGAGCACATTACAAACCAGCTTTCTTCAGAGGAACTTGATGATTGTTTTGATTATAAACACCACCTAAAGCATGTGGACACAATCTTTGAACGTCTTGGTTTGACGAATTAACACGGAGTGACAGATAAGAAGAGGAGCGGTTACCTGCTTCTCTCAAATACAAAAGTCCCAATATTCAGAACTGACTATACTGGAGGCGGCATCGGTGGAAAAAAAAGCGTGTTTGTATGAAGGAAAAGCGAAACAGATTTATAAGACGGATAAAGATGATGTGTTATGGATTAGTTATAAGGACGACGCCACAGCTTTTAACGGAGAAAAAAAAGAGACACTTCGAGGCAAAGGGCGTCTCAACAACGAAATCAGTTCACTCATTTTTTCCCAACTGGCTCGTCAAGGAGTAAAAAGCCACTTCATTGAAAGGCTCTCTGAAACAGAACAGCTCGTACGTAAAGTAGCTATTATTCCAGTGGAAGTGGTCGTTCGTAATGTGGCTGCGGGAAGTTTAGTGAAACGTCTTGGCTTTTCACGAGGGCAGCAATTTAGCGAACCGATTGTAGAGTTTTATTACAAAGATGATGAGCTAGGAGACCCTCTCATGAATGACGCTCACATTAAAGCAATGGGTTTAGCCTCAGAAAATGATGTACAACTTATGAAAGAAAAGGCCTTGGCTGTCAATGATCACTTAATCACCATGTTTGAGAAGATCGGCGTGCAACTGATCGATTTCAAATTGGAATTTGGCAAAGATTCAACAGGCCAAGTTCTCCTCGCTGATGAGATCTCTCCAGACACATGTCGTCTCTGGGATAAACAAACGGGTGAATCATTGGATAAAGATTTATTTCGCTTTCAACAAGGGGATTTACAAGAAGGGTATGAAACGATTTTGACGAGACTAGGAGGACAAGCATAATGACATACGATGTGAAGGTTTATGTGACATTAAAAGAAGGGGTACTAGATCCACAAGGGTCAGCCGTGAAAAATTCACTCCATCACTTAGGTTTTGAAGGTGTTAGCGATGTGAGAATCGGAAAAGTGATGACGCTTCGTTTGGAGGCGACAGAAGAAACGGTCCATGAGCACGTCAAACAAATGTGTGACAAACTTCTCGCTAACCCGGTCATAGAAGACTATACGTATGAGGCAGAGGAGGTCGTCTCTTCATGAGATTTGCAGTCATTGTCTTCCCTGGATCTAATTGCGATTTAGATATGTTTCATGCGATAAAGGATGAATTAGGGGAGGACGTCGCGTATGTTTGGCATGATGAAACAAGTCTTGACGGTTTTGATGCCATTCTACTTCCAGGCGGCTTTTCGTACGGTGATTACTTGCGTTCAGGGGCGATTGCAAGATTTTCGCCAATCATGAAAGCAGTAGAAGAAAAAGCAGCAGAAGGAGTGCCAATCCTTGGGGTATGTAATGGTTTTCAAGTCCTTCTTGAAGCAGGTCTGCTTCCTGGCGCTATGCGTCGGAATGCTAACTTATCCTTTATTTGTAAACAAACACGCCTTCAAATTACAAACAAAACGTCGCTTTTTACAAACAGTTATCACGACACAAATACGATTACAATCCCAGTCGCTCACGGAGAAGGTAACTACTACTGTGATGATGACACATTGGCTTCACTGAAAGCCAATAACCAAATTGTATTCACTTATGAAGAAGATGTGAACGGTTCTGTGGCTAATATCGCAGGCATCATGAATGAGCAGGGAAATGTACTTGGGATGATGCCACATCCTGAGCGGGCTGTTGATGCGCTATTAGGTTCAGCCGACGGTTTAAAGCTTTTTCAATCGATTGTCAAGCATTGGAGGGAACAGCATGCCATTACGTCATGAGCCGTCACCAGCACGGATTAAAGAGGAAAAAATATACAAAGAGATGGGTGTTAGCGATTCAGAATTTCACATGATCGAAGAGATTCTTGGCAGACAACCAAACTATACGGAACTCGGTCTTTTTTCAGTCATGTGGTCTGAACATTGTAGCTACAAAAACTCGAAAGTGCTCTTAAAGAAATTCCCTACAGACGGTGAAAAAGTCTTGCAAGGTCCTGGAGAAGGGGCTGGGATTATCGATATTGGTGATGGGCAAGCAGTCGTCTTCAAAATTGAAAGTCATAATCACCCATCAGCTGTGGAGCCATATGAAGGGGCAGCGACCGGAGTAGGCGGCATTATCCGTGACATTTTTTCAATGGGAGCTCGGCCTGTCGCCCTATTAAACTCCCTTCGTTTTGGCGAGTTAAAAAACCCCCGTGTGAAATATTTATTTGAAGGGGTCGTGTCTGGGATCGCAGGTTACGGTAACTGTATCGGGATTCCAACGGTAGGCGGTGAAGTGCAATTCGATCCTTGTTATGAAGGGAATCCTTTAGTTAATGCCATGTGTGTCGGACTCATCGATCATCAAGATATTCAAAAAGGTCAGGCGAAAGGCACGGGGAATCCCGTTCTCTATGTGGGGGCAAGTACAGGACGTGATGGGATTCATGGTGCCACCTTTGCTTCGGAAGAATTAAGTGAAGCGTCAGAATCGAAACGTCCATCAGTGCAAGTCGGTGACCCGTTCATGGAAAAATTACTCGTTGAAGCGTGTTTAGAAGCGACGAAGCATCCGAAACTAGTGGGGATTCAAGATATGGGAGCAGCTGGTCTCACATCGTCATCAGCGGAAATGGCCAGTAAAGCTGGCTCAGGTATCACGATGAACTTAGATGAAGTGCCACAGCGTGAAAAAGCGATGACACCTTATGAAATGATGTTGTCTGAATCACAGGAACGGATGCTTCTCGTCGTTGAAAAAGGCAGTGAACAAGAGTTTATCACCTTATTTGAAAAATGGGGACTTCTCGCTAAAGTAGTAGGGGAAGTGACGGATAATCAGCGCCTAACATTACTTCACGATGGTGAAGTGGTGGCAGACGTGCCCGTGGATGCGTTAGCTGAAGAAGCACCTGTTTACCATCAACCATCAAAAGAACCGGCATATTTCAGCCGCTTTCAACAACAAACAAATTACAAGCCTGCTGTGACAGATTATGCCCATACGTTAAAGCTGCTTTTACAGCAACCAACTATCGCCAGCAAAGAGTGGGTTTATGAACAGTACGATTACATGGTACGGACAAACACAGTAGTGGCACCAGGGTCTGACGCGGCAGTCATTCGTATCCGTGAGACAGAGAAAGCTCTTGCGATGACGACTGATTGTAATTCTCGCTTCATCTATCTCGATCCATATGAAGGCGGGAAATTAGCCGTGGCGGAAGCAGCGAGAAACCTCGTTTGTTCTGGTGCAGAACCTTTAGGTGTCACCGATTGTCTCAACTATGGTAGCCCAGAAAAACCAGAGATTTTCTGGCAACTGGAGCGTTCCACTGACGGACTAAGCGAAGCGTGTGAGACGTTAGAAACACCGGTTATTGGTGGGAATGTTTCCTTATATAATGAGACAGCAAAAGGGGCGATTTACCCGACGCCTGTCATCGGAATGGTCGGACTCGTCCACCACCTTGACCACATTACAAAGCAGTCATTTAGACAAGCTGGTGATACGATTTACCTCCTTGGTGAGACAACAGCTGAATTCTGCGGCAGTGAACTGCAAAAGCTGACAGAAGGGGATATTTTCGGACCTGCGCCAGCCATTGATTTAACAACGGAAAAACACCGTCAGAACACTGTATTAACAGCGATTCAGTCCGGCACTGTCCAATCAGCGCATGATTTATCCGAAGGGGGCTTTCTCGTTGCATTAGCAGAAAAGGCGTTTGGAACGCCGTTCGGTGCTGACGTGACGATCCCGGACGCCGATGTGCTCTCAGCGTTTTTTAGTGAAGCACCATCGCGCTATATTTTAACAGTCAAGAAAGAAAATCAAGAACGATTCGAGAAACTTGTGCCAGACGCAAAAGCAATTGGAACTGTGACAGAAACACCGGTGCTTCATGTGACCGGGAAGCAGGGGGAAACCCTAATCAACGAAAGCGTCGCACCATTGGAGGACGCTTGGAGAGGTGCCATTTCATGCTACCTGAAATAAAAGGATTAAATGAAGAGTGCGGTGTGTTCGGTGTATGGGGTCATGAAGACGCTTCTCATATTACGTATTATGGGTTGCATAGTTTGCAGCACCGTGGGCAAGAAGGAGCAGGAATTGTTGTCACGGATCGCAACAAACTGAAGATCCATAAAGGAATGGGACTCGTAAACGACGTTTTTAACGAGGATATTCTCAACAATATGCAAGGAACGGGTGCCATTGGCCACGTGCGATATACGACAGCGGGCGGCAGTGATTTTATTAACTGTCAGCCGCTTCAGTTCAATTCTCAAACAGGCAGTTTGGCTATCGCTCACAATGGAAACCTCGTCAACGCCACTGCGTTAAAGCGGCAGCTAGAATATCAAGGGAGCATTTTTCAAACGACGTCAGATACAGAAGTCATTGCCCATTTAATTAAACGGAGCGGCTATCCAGACATCCGTGATTCTGTGAAAAATGCGTTAACGATGGTAAAAGGGGCTTATGCACTTGCTATTCTCGTAGAAGATTTTATGATGGTAGCGCTCGACCCGAACGGACTGCGCCCATTATCGATTGGAAAGCTTGGAGACGGCTACGTCGTCTCGTCTGAAACGTGTGCATTTGACATTGTAGGTGCTACATTCCTAAGAGAAGTACAGCCAGGTGAATTAATCTTAATCAATGATGAAGGATTGCACATTGAAACGTTCTCCCCCTCAACGAAGCGTACGATATGTTCTATGGAGTACGTGTACTTTGCACGCCCTGACAGCAATGTGGAAGAGATTAACGTGCATGCTGCTCGGAAAAATCTTGGCAAACAGTTAGCCATAGAAGCAGGTATTGATGCGGATGTGGTCACAGGGGTACCAGACTCAAGCATCTCGGCCGCCATCGGTTTTGCAGAAGAGTCAGGGATTCCGTATGAGCTCGGTCTCATAAAAAACCGTTACGTCGGTCGAACTTTTATCCAGCCTTCTCAATCATTGCGGGAGCAGGGTGTGAAAATGAAGCTTTCTGCTGTTCGTGGTGTCGTGGAAGGAAAACGTGTCGTCATGATTGATGATTCTATCGTTCGGGGTACAACAGCAAGGAGAATTGTGAAACTTTTAAGGGAAGCTGGTGCGAAGGAAGTGCACGTCCGTATCAGTTCACCGCCGATCATTAACCCTTGCTATTATGGGATCGATACGTCCACTAAAGGGGAATTAATTGCTGCTGAAAAATCAATTGAAGAAATTCGTGAAGAAATGGGTGCTGATTCATTAGCTTATTTAAGTGTTGATGGTTTAATGAGTGGGATCGGCCGCCCTGACACGATGGAAAATTGCGGACAATGTCTCGCTTGTTTCACAGGCGCGTATCCGACAGAGATTTATCCAGCGACAGACCATCCATACGATAAAGTGTTAGGGGGAAAATAACGTGTCTAAAGCGTATGAATCGGCAGGTGTGAACATCGAAGCAGGCTATGAAGGTGTCCGCCGTATGAAAAAACATGTGGCGTCTACCATGCGTCCTGAAGTGCTAGGTGGTCTCGGAGGTTTTGGCGGTTTATTTGATTTATCACAGTTGAACTTGAAAGAGCCAGTCCTCGTCTCAGGTACCGACGGCGTCGGGACGAAACTCATCATTGCTCAAGAAACGAACCGACATGACACCATTGGCATCGATGCTGTTGCTATGTGTGTCAATGATATTGTCGTCCAAGGAGCCTCACCGTTATTTTTCCTTGATTATTTGGCGCTTGGGAAGAATGATCCAGCACAGGTGGAACAGATTGTCGCTGGCGTAGCGGAAGGCTGTCGCCAGTCAGGATGCGCTCTTATCGGCGGAGAGACGGCGGAGATGCCTGGACTTTATGCAGAAAACGATTATGATGTGGCTGGATTTGTTGTAGGGGCTGCCGAGAAGACTCAGCTCTGGGGGCCAGCTCGGATCAGTGAAGGGGATGTCTTGATCGGATTGCCGTCAAGTGGGGTGCATAGTAACGGTTTCTCACTCGTAAGAAAAATCGTGAAAGATGCCGGTCTCACATGGCAAAGTCCTGCACCAAAACAGTTGAATGAACACACGTTAGGGGATGTATTTCTAGCACCAACGCGCATCTATGTTAAGGCATTACAACCTTTTATAGGTGGCGATGATGTACGAGCTGCTGCTCATATAACAGGGGGCGGACTTGTAGAAAATGTCCCCCGAATGCTTCCAGAAGGTGTGGGTGCCGTCATTAACCTTGATGCGTGGCAAGTGCCACCTGTTTTCACGTGGTTAAAGGAGCAAGGTGGTCTCACAGTCGACGACATGCTTGAAACATTTAATATGGGACTAGGGCTTGTCTTGGCTGTTAAGTCGGATAATGCGCCGGAAGTATTACGCCAGCTACATGAGCAAGGTGAACAAGCATGTGAAATTGGGCGTCTTACAGCAGGGGAAGGACTCACGTTTGAAGGAGCATTGAAGCTATGACGAAGATCGCTGTGTTTGCTTCAGGAAGCGGTAGTAATTTTCAAGCGATGATCGATGCGGTTGAGGCAGGGAACTTGACCGCTGAGATTGCCTTACTCGTATGTGACAAGCCTGGGGCTTATGCTGAAAAACGGGCTGAGGAAGCGGCTATTCCTATTTTTTCTTTCTCTCCGAAGACATACAGCGGAAAAGCGGCCTTTGAACAGGCAATTCTCACTGAACTGCACCGCCATGAGGTGAAATGGATCGTGCTGGCAGGGTATATGCGCCTTATTGGTCCCACTTTATTAAAGGCTTATGAAGGGCGAATAATGAATATTCACCCGTCACTGTTACCAGCATTTCCTGGGTTAGATGCCATAGGTCAAGCGTTTGACGCCCGTGTGAAAGTGTCTGGTGTGACGATTCACTTTGTTGATGAAGGCATGGATACGGGGCCGATTATTGCTCAGGAGCCTGTGCGAATTGAAGAAAATGATACGAGAGAAGATGTTCAACACAACATACAGGCGGTAGAACATCGCTTATATCCACAAACAATACAGCAAGTGATTAACAACGGCGGAGGAGCGTGACGTAAATGAAGAAGCGAGCGTTAGTCAGTGTGTCAGATAAAACGGGCATCGTCCCATTTGTTCAAGAATTAGAAAAAATCGGGGTTGAGGTCATCTCAACTGGTGGTACGAAACGCGTGTTAGAAGAAGCAGGAGTGAATGTCATTGGCATAGAAGACGTGACGGGATTTCCAGAGATGATGGATGGTCGTGTGAAAACATTACACCCAGCCATACATGGTGGCCTTCTTGGTGTCCGTGATAACACGGAACATATGGGTGCTCTTAAAGAACAAGGAATCGGCTTAATTGACTTTGTTATCGTCAATTTATATCCATTTCAGGCGACGATAGAAAACCCTGATGCCACATTTGCTGATGCTATCGAAAATATTGATATTGGCGGTCCATCGATGATTCGCTCCGCAGCGAAAAACCACCGAGACGTGGCAATTATCGTTGATGCTGATGATTACAGTGTCGTGTTGGAGGAGTTAAAAACGCTTGATGGGAAGCTGTCTGACGAACGTAAGACGAAGCTGGCCGCGAAAGCGTTCAGACATACAGCAGCTTATGATGCCCTTATCGGTGAATACTTAACAAACCATGTAGGAGAGGAAGCTCCTGAAAAATTAACTGTCACATACAACCGCAAGCAAATGCTCCGTTACGGGGAGAATCCTCACCAACAGGCGGCATTTTACGAGCGACCGCTCGGAAATCCAGTTTCGATCGCACGAGCAGAACAGCTGCACGGCAAGGAACTTTCCTATAACAACATTAATGATGCGGATGCGGCTCTAGCTGTTATCCGAGACTTTAATGGACCAGCAGTGGCTGCGATCAAACATATGAACCCGTGTGGTGTGGGGATTGGCAGCTCGATTTTTGATGCCTATACGAAAGCATACGAAGCTGATCCAACCTCTATTTTTGGTGGTATCATTGCATGTAACCGTGAAGTGGATGAAGAGACGGCGTTAAAAATGAAAGAGATTTTCCTAGAAATAATTATCGCTCCGAGCTTTTCAAAAGCCGCTTTAGCCGTTTTAACTGAAAAGAAAAATCTCCGCTTGCTCACAATAGATCTGTCATCAGATCAACCGATCGAACAACGGATGACAACCGTGTCTGGTGGGGCACTCATGCAGGAAACGGACACGTTAAGCTATGAGGATGTAGAAGTGACGATCCCTACAAAGCGCAAGCCATCTGATCGTGAACTAGAACAAATTAAACTGGCTTGGAAGGTCGTTAAGCATGTAAAATCAAATGCCATTGTACTTGCTAAGGATGATATGACGATCGGTGTTGGTGCAGGTCAAATGAACCGTGTAGGAGCGGCTAAAATTGCTCTTGAACAAGCAGGTGACAAAGCGGTAGGTTCTGTCATGGCGTCAGACGCGTTCTTCCCTATGAGTGATACGGTGGAAGCGGCTGGTCAAGCAGGTATTAAAGCGATCATTCAGCCTGGCGGATCAAAACGTGACCAAGAATCGATCGATATGGCTGATAACTATGGCATCGCGATGGTATTTACCGGTGTGCGCCACTTTAAACATTAAAAAAGGGGGTGACTGGACATGAAGGTGTTAGTCATAGGCAGTGGCGGGCGTGAACATGCTCTTGCATGGGCGTTCGCTCGCTCTAAACGAGTAACTGAAGTCCTTGTGGCGCCGGGAAGCGACGCCATTAATGAAGAACACGGATGCCGCTCCGTAGCCATTTCAGAAACAGACCATGAGGCGTTAATTGAGCTAGCTAAACGTGAAGAGGTGTCACTTACGATGGTAGGGCCTGAAGCCCCGCTAGTTGCCGGGCTTGTGGATGACTTTCAAGCAGCAGGCTTAACTGTATTTGGACCGACAAAAGCAGCCGCTCAAATTGAAGGCAGTAAGCAATTTGCTAAAGATATTATGAAGAAATACAACATTCCTACAGCCGCTTTTGAAACATTCACTGACTTAGATGATGCAAAAGCGTATGTGCAACAGCAAGGAGCACCAATCGTCGTGAAAGCAGACGGGTTGGCAGCTGGAAAGGGTGTTGTCGTAGCTGAAACAGTCGATGACGCGTTAACGGCGTTAGATGATATGATGGCAGGACGAAAATTTGGTGAAGCTGGTGCTTCTGTTGTGATTGAAGAGTGTCTTCGAGGAGAAGAGCTCTCTTATATGGCATTTGTTCATGGACGTACCGTAATTCCGATGGTGACCGCCCAAGATCATAAACGGGCGTATGACGGGGATACAGGACCGAACACCGGTGGTATGGGAGCCTATTCACCAGTGCCTCATTTAGATGGTCAGTGGTTGAAAGAAGCAGAGGAAGCTGTGCTACGACCGATGGCAGAAGCGATGGTTGACGAAGGTGTCCCGTTTACTGGTATTTTGTATGGAGGCTTGATGATAACAGCCGACGGCCCTAAAGTCATCGAATTTAACGCCCGCTTCGGTGATCCAGAAACACAGGTGATCTTGCCGCGGTTGCAGTCCGATTTAGTAGAGGTCATTGAGCGTGTCATGGCCGGTCATGACATGGACCTGAAGTGGTCAACTGAGGCCTGCGTAGGTGTTGTGTTAGCGTCGGAAGGTTATCCAGGAACTTATGACAAAGGCACTGTCTTTACTTTGCCGGAAACAAACGTGCCTGAACGTCAACACTGGTTTCATGCTGGGAGCAAAAAAAGCGAGGAAGATTGGCAGACAAATGGCGGCCGTGTTCTTCTCCTATCCACGATGGCCCCTACCATTTCAGAAGCTTTGCAACACACATACGATGTTCTAGAAACAAGCGCATGGGAAGGCCTTTTTTATCGTAGAGACATTGCCCACCAAGTAAAAGAATAAGTGTAAAAAACAATTGAGGGGGCTTCTGACAGAGCCCCCTTCTTAGTGAGCGGTAATAGGTTGATTGAATTATAGGAGATAAAATAAATAAGCTTGAATTGTCCTTCGTATAAAACATATCTAGTTTTTTTATTTATCCCACACTTAAGGGGCAGTAAAGCCACCACCTCAAAACTTAAGAAGATCGAAAAGTTTAGGTGAGGGATAACGGACGCTAATGTCTTGATTCATTCATTAAAGGTTCGTTTTATGGTTATATATTAAGTACAAAATAGGGTTTATGACATTTATAAGCACAACTGCAATGCAGAGATAAGTCATAATGTCATCACCGTCCAAGTTCAACTCATCAGTTAAAACCGCTATGGTGAAAAGCAAATGCATAGCAATAAACAACGATGAAATTGAAAATACAGCAATACCATAACCATTGACATGGCTCTTTTTTTGAAAAATGATAGTGAGCAATACGACAATTGATACCATTAAAAGAAATACAAAAACTGGCCGAAAATGATCTAACATGTCTAATTCGTTCATTCCACTTATCCCTCCGACATGATCATGGATTGCAAAAAAATGATAGTATGTTTTTCTTTAAATCAAATATAACTTAATACATAAAAACACTCCGTGATAAATTAACGCCACGGAGTGTTTTTATGTATGGCAGGTTATACAACTCCTACCTAACCTAGCCTCCGCTACACATGGCCGCTAAGGGCCTAATTGAAGGATTATTTTACCGTCTTTTCTTAAACTAATGAAATAAGATTTTAAATATTTCTCTGAATATATGTAAGAAAATCTTCTCTGTAAAAGCCATTTAGCACACAAGGGTGTTTTTCTCTATTTTCTAAAGCTATATGTTCTTCTGGGAAAATTTTTTCAATATGCAATCGAATAAAAGGTAATTTTTCTTGTGCTTTTTGAGAGCGAATATTCACCTTCCTTGCTCCTGCAAAAACATATTCTAAGCCAAGTTCTTCAAAAGCTATTCGTAAAATAGCTATTTTTGATGCCTGGTTGTAACCTTTTCCCCAATAATCATGTCCCAGCCATGAGCCGATATGACATGATTTTTTTTCAAAGTCAATATACATCAAGGTTGTGATACCGATAACGTGACTGTTCTCATTAAGAATCACACGAGACAATGTTCTGCCTTCACACTCTTCTTGAATGATACCTTTAACGAATTGTTTAGTATTTTCTACGGTACCTTCTGGGAGTCCTAATGCATTTTTTATTTGGGGTGCAGACGATAGCTTATAGATTTGTTCACAATAGTCCATTTTATGTTTTACTAGTTGTACTTGTACCATATTTGTATCGCCTTCTTCCTTTTTTGAATTATGAAATTCATTCAAGTCCATTTTTTTTCTGAAAATTGATTGCATTTATATTCTCCACATCTAATATTGGCAGAATAAATAAAATCAATGATACCATCATAAAATGCCTGATCTGATATCTCAGTTTTAAAAAAAACGAGTAATGTCTCTTCCACTTATACACTTCCTTTAAAATATTGTCCCAACGATGATTCTCCCGGCATATTGGTGTGTAGGACTAGAAATATTGTTACTACGATAAGTGACGTTCAGTCCTTCTATTGGTGGCTTTTATTTAATAAATGATTTGCTTTATCACAGATAAGCGTCCGTAAACCTCCCGAGTCAAAATAGAAAGGAGAGGTAACTCTATTAATCGGTAGCTAACGGCCGCTAATGTCCTGATTGACTCAGCTACCAATCAGTGGGAGAAGAGCAAAAATGCCCACTGATTGAAGGTTCGTTTTATCACAGATAAGCGTCCGTAAACCTCCCGAGTCAAAATAGAAAGGAGAGGTAACTCTATTAGTCGGTAGCTAACGGCCGCTAATGTCCTGATTGACTCAGCTACCAATCAGTGGGAGAAGAACGAAATCACCGACTGGTTGAAGGTGTGTTTTATACGAGAGATAGCTCTTATTCATTAATTGAACATGAACCATTACTATCTCCACAACCGCATTCATATTCCTTGAAGTGGTATTCTTTATAGAGACGAGCGTCTTTAAAATCAGTTGTATCCGATTCGTAAACCTTAACTAAAGGAGCCACATCTGTCTTAGCAAACCCTCTTACTTGTTTAGCTAAATCTATAGCTGAATCGATATTATAGTCGTTCATATCTAAATAAATATTATTGTGCTCACAAATCTCATAAGTGACCGCAAAATAGTATTTCTTCATAATCAAACTCCCTTTTTTAATAAGCTAATATCAATGTAATTTTTCTAATTTTAGCATATTAGTTATATATTCAGGGGTATTATTTACAGGTGAGATTCTAAACTTTACGTTGAGAGAGATCATTTGATGAAATTCTGTCAATTAACAGTGCCTCCTTCGCATAAACAAAAACTGTTAAGAAATCGTTTGTTTTCAACACGGTGAAGATATAAGAAATTTGCATCAGATTTATCACAGATAACCGTCCGTAAAACTCCCGCCACAAAATAGAGAAGGAAGCTAAATCTATTTAGGTGGGAGATAACGGCCGCTAATGTCCTGATTCACTCAACTACCAATCAGTGGGAGAAGAACGAAAACGCCCACTGATTGAAGGTTCGTTTTATAAATGTCATTTCAATGGATAAATATCGATCTTTCGTACACACTACAACTAAACTATACATAAGGAGAAGATAATTGATGCGTAAAGTTGTATTAAGTATGATGGCAGCACTCGTTCTATCGGTTGGAGCTGAGAGTTTCCTTACCTTAGAAGCGTCAGCGGAAGAAAATGAGCAGACAGAAGAAATCACGCTTACAGAGGAACAGAAAGAAGAAATGTCTGCTTTACAAAAAGAAGCTTTAGAGCAACAACGGACCATTATTAACAAATATATTGAGTTTGGTGTTTTCACCGAAGAAAAGGGCGATAAAATAATTAAGCATTTTGAGAAAGGGTATGAAGAGTTAGAAAGTACAGGTTTCATCCCTAAGTGGAAACAGCCTCACAAAAAAGAATCGTAACGAGTAGACTGACCTAGTCATATGAGACAGTAATAAAACACCTTCCTAGGCTGCCATATCACCAAACTTTATTGGTGTGTGGTAGCCTAACTTTTCTTGGATACGCTCTTCGTTATAATACGTCATAAATTGATCTACACGATCCTTGACTTCTTCTAAAGACAAAGAATTGAATTTAACATACTGAAATTCTTCTGATTTCAAGTTCGAATGGAAGGACTCAATAACTGCGTTGTCCCAACAGTTTCCTCTGCGTGACATACTACTGACTAAATTCTTTTCTTTAATCCGATTTTGATAAGCATAAGAAGAATAGACACTTCCTTGATCTGAATGGATGATGACTCCTTTGGGGTTTCCTCGCTTTTCTAGTGCTTCATCTAAGGTATCAATCACCAAAGGGATTTGTTGATGAGTATAAAGCTTATAAGCCACGATTTGATTATTAAACAAGTCTATAATCGTTGATAAGTATAAAGTGTCTGGACCATATTGAATGTAGGTAATATCCGTTACCCACTTTTCGTTAGGTTTACTTGCATGAAACTCTCGCTGTAATAAGTTTGGCGCGATAACGACGGATTCCCCTTGAGATTTCCACCTTCTTTTTTGCTTTACTCTACATTGAAGATGATGTTCTTGCATGATCCGTTGAACGGTATTGCGATTTAATTTGATCTGGTAATCACGTTTTAATAGCTCCTTGATTTTACGGTGACCATATCGATACTTTGTTTTTTCGCAAAGGTAAATAATCGTTTCCTCTTCCTTAGACAACTCCACTGGTTGCGCAGATGCCCAGCGATAATAGGTCGATCTGGACACATTTAAAGCTGATAAAATAGCTGACACTGTATATTTTCCCCGTAAAGTTTGGACTAGTTGGAGGACGATTTCTTTCTCAACTCCTTTTCGATCTCCAAATACTTTTTTAAGATGTCATTTTCCTGTTTTAAATGATTCATTTGGCGTTCTTTTTTCTCTTCATCACTTGAACTATCAGGCCCATGTCCATATGAATATTGTTTTCCTATTGGTTGATCGAATCGATGAACCTGATTTTCACGATACCACTTCATCCACGTTTTGATTTGGGACACATTTTTAATCCCATACTTCTCCATGATCTCACGATTAGTAAACTGCCCACTCATCTTATCTTTCACGACTGCCCACTTAACCTCATTTGAATATACGTTTTTGCCCATGCAAAAACACCTCCGAATTAGTACTTTGTTTAAGTGTACCATTTCGAAGGTGTTTTATTGTGTCCCAATAATTTAGGTTAGTTTAGAGTAACCCGTCTCACAGGCGGGTTTTTATTATGTCGTGATGAGAAATGAATAAAGCTGTGTATATTGAAAAGCGTTCTATGAGGCAAGATATTATAAGCTTCTTTGCTCAAAATAGAGAGAAGAGCTAAATCAATTTAGTCGGGAGCTAACGGACGCTAATGTCTTGATTCACTGAACTGCTTGAGGGGAGTTTTATGTAATGAGAGGTATCCCTTTAATTAGCTATAGTCAGTAATGAACTTCTTGATTCCTATTGCCGTTGAAAAATACATCTAATTAGATTATAATCTAATTAGATGGAGGGATATTTATGCAATTAAATCGACTTGTTAATTTTCATAAAGCATTAGGTGATAAAACGCGTTTACGAATAATTGCCTTACTGAAGGATGGACCATTACACGGGCAAGCAATTGCAGGAAAACTCGGCTTAACAGCACCGACTATTTCCCACCATATTGCTAAGTTGCGTGAGATTTCTGTCATTTATGAAAGACGTGAAAAAAATACCATTTATTTTTATTTAGATGAAAAGAAGCTCTCATCCATGGCAGAAGCCGTTTTAACGTTAGGGAGTGAAACAGCGATGGACATGCCAGCGATTGAAGATGCTGAAAAAGCGGTTGTCCTAAAAAACTTCTTTGATCATGATGGACGGATTAAGGAATTACCGGCTAAGCGAAAAAAGAAACTGATTGTCCTTGAATATTTAGTGGAGAAATTAGAAATAGGCAAAACATATCCTGAAAAGGAACTCAATACATTTATCAAACAATATCATGAAGACTATGCCACGATACGCAGAGAATTTGTCATGTGTCAGTTTATGTACAGACAAAATGGTCAGTACGAACTTAATCCGAAAGAAATGTGGCCACTGTGAGGAAATATTTTAGGTTGAAGGGATTTATGAGAATCAAGATAGTTTTTACTTTCATTATGTTTGTGAGTTTGTTGTTAAATTCTTCTCTAGAAATAAGCGCTGCAACTAGTGAAGTCGATATATCCAATGAAAACATAGAGAAAGTGGAAGAATTTATACAAAAGCAAATGGAGAAAGGGAACATACCAGGTTTATCTGTAACTATCGTAAAAGAAGATGAAACAGTTTACCAGAGGGGATTTGGATATGCAGATAGTGATAATGATAGGGAAATAACTCCTGATACCCTATTTGAATTAGGCTCTACTAGTAAGGCTTTTACAGCCTTAGGGGTTCTTACTTTAATCGATAACGGCACTATAGATATTAATGCTCCTATAACAGACTATATACCCTGGTTAAGTATGACGTATAAAGGAGAAGAAGCTACCGTTACAGTAAGAGATATACTTTATCAAACCAGTGGAATTCCATTTAATACTATAAGTGACATTCCTATTTCTGATGGAGAAAATGCCATTGAAGATACTGTAAAGACGCTTGTTGGAGTAGAATTAGATAGCATGCCAGGAGAGAAGTTTCAATATGCCACTATCAATTATGATATTTTAGGCTTATTAATTGAAAAGACATCTGGTATCAAATATGAAGAATTTATCACAAAAAATATATTAGATCCAATGGGATTAAATAACACCTATATGTATAGTAATGAGTTTGAAAAAGATAGAATGGCTCACGGCTATAAACAGTTATTTACGGAGCCTCGATTGTATCATGCTCCTAGTTATGAGGGGAATAAGCCGGCAGGGTATATCATTACAAATTCTAAGGATATGGAAAAATGGCTTAAAATTCAACTGGGTGTCTTAAAGGAATCGACATTTAGCAATCGTGTAATTGAAGAGTCACATATAGCTAATCGTAGAGTTGAACAATTACAAGATGGGTCTTACTACGCCAGTGGATGGTTTGTCTACCAAAAGGGAGACGGGGAAATATCCCATGGAGGAAATAACCCCAACTATTCATCTTTTATCCTCTTGAGACCAGAAGAAAAGATTGGTGTTGCGGTTTTAAGTAATATTAACTCAGCTTATGTTGAGGATATTGGTCATGGGATCAATCGAATCCTATTAGATGAAGATAATAATGGTAGCAATATAAAAGACCTGAACATGATAGCGGACTATATAGCAATCGCAATCATTTCTGTTTCTATGATGGTTATTACTGTAGTGTTATGGTTAACTATAAAGGTCCTAAAAGAATTAAAAGCAAAAAGAAGATTCGTAGATAAGAAAGGTAAAAGGAGTGTATTGAAAGTTTTAGCTTCCATTATCATTATGATGATTCTGTCATATTGCATTTATTTAATACCTTATCTCTTCTATAGTGGAGTAGATTGGGAATTCGTTTTTGTATGGTTACCATCTAGTATAAAATGGGCACTTTATTTGGGATATCCATGTCTTTGGTTAGTCTACAGTTACTCTCTGCTAATTAGTTTTGTTAAAAAGAAAGATGAACCTGTTGATGTTATCGTTAGTTAGTATTGGAAGAGGGTAGGGAATGTGATCATAATCATGACTATTAACTTAACTCTAAATAGTGATGAGAAAACAAAAACAGAACCTTAGAACCGATTTAAAAGGATTGTTCGAAATGCCTTATAAGTAAAGCCAACAGTTGTAAGGAAGAAATGTTTCCAAAGTAAAAAAATTGTTAAATAAAGGATTGTAATTTCCTGAAAGTGGGTATGGGATAATTGAATACTATATTTTCCAAAAAAGGAGGGGGAGGTTTTCATTTAATAATAGAAAGTAGCGGGGAGTTGCTGCAGTCTTTCCTTTTGTATGACTAAAAAATCATAAAAGGGAGATGGTCTTATGATGACGGCATTAACGATTGTACTTGTTGTAGCTGTTTTGGCCATTGTGATCAGCTTTATTATTAAATCAAACACTAAAAAATCAATTGATGAGAGTTCTAAACACCACTGTGACCAATGCGACGTTATCATCCCTGAAGACTACATGAAATCATTATGTCCTCAATGTAAAGCCTTTATAGCGAGATGAAACTAGATGAGGGATACTTTGAAAGCGAGACAGGATTTGATTCCTTGTCTCGCTTTTTCATGTAGTGTCTTTCAACTCCTGCATCTAGCTAGTCATTATTTAAAAAACGCATGTCCACACGCCGTCACGAAAGCTTCTTTTATTGGCAAAATATTAGCTACATAAACTGCAGTTATCGACGCGATCTTGCGATGATCACTATAATGACCTTTCATAACATTTTTTAAGCAAAAGACTTGAAAGTCAAAAAAGGTCAAACTATAATAGTGTTAAAAGGTCAAAGATAGTCAAAGTCAAAAGGAGGTTATATCTATGATGTGTCAACATTGTCAAGAAAGGCGAGCTACTGTTGGATTAAATATTCAAGTGAATCAGGAGAAACATCAGCTTCGTATATGCCATGTGTGTTTTGAAAAGCTACAGGCGGAAAATAAAGTACCATCCCATTTTGGAGGAGGTATGCCACACGATTTATTTAACCAATTTGGCTTTTCAAATATGAATGCTAACCAACATGATGAGCAACAAGCTAACCGTGGAGGGGGAGTGCTTGATCAGCTAGGTCAAAATGTGACCCATGCAGCAAAAACAGGATTAATCGACCCGGTCATTGGACGAGATGAAGAAGTAGAGCGTGTGATTGAAATTCTTAACCGTCGTAATAAAAATAATCCAGTGCTTATCGGAGAGCCTGGAGTTGGAAAAACTGCGATCGTTGAAGGGCTTGCCCTTAAAATAAGTGAAGGAAACGTGCCTGCTAAACTACTAAATAAAGAGGTCTATTTACTTGATGTGGCATCTCTCGTTGCTAACACAGGTATACGAGGACAATTTGAAGAGCGTTTAAAACAATTAATTGCTGAATTACAACAGCGTAAAAATGTTATTTTATTCATTGATGAAATCCATCAGGTCGTTGGCGCAGGGTCAGCAGAAGGAGCGATGGATGCAGGGAACATTCTTAAACCGGCACTTGCACGAGGTGAATTACAAGTTGTGGGAGCGACAACCTTAAAGGAATATCGAACGATTGAAAAAGATGCGGCACTTGAACGGCGCTTTCAACCTGTGATAGTTCATGAGCCTGCACTTGAAGAAGCAGAAGCGATTTTGAAAGGGATTCAAGCGAAGTATGAGGATTACCATCAAGTTTCCTATACGGATGAAGCTATTACCGCTTGTGTGAACCTGTCACATCGTTACATCCAAGATCGTTTCCTACCTGACAAAGCGATCGATTTACTTGATGAAGCGGGATCAAAAGCCAATCTTGTTTCGGGAGCTCAACCTCAAGGAGAGATTGACCAACGACTTAATGAGATCATGAAAGAAAAAGAACTTGTATTAAAAGAAGAAAATTATGAAAAAGCAGCTAAATTACGGGATGAAGAAGAACGTCTTGAAAAGCAACTTAATAAAAACACAGAGACAAAAGCAGTTGTAGACGTGTCACAAATTCAAGCCATTATTGAGAAAAAGACAGGCATTCCAGTAGGGAAACTCCAAGAAACTGAAGCGTCGAAAATGAATAGCTTAGTAGATAATCTAAATAAAAAAGTGATCGGTCAAGAAGAAGCTGTGAAAAAAGTAGCTAAAGCTGTCCGAAGATCACGCGCAGGCTTGAAAGCGAAACATCGTCCCATTGGCTCATTTCTATTCGTTGGCCCTACAGGCGTGGGGAAAACCGAATTGACAAAATCGTTAGCAGAAGAGCTCTTTGGCTCAAAAGAGGCGATGATCCGTCTTGACATGAGTGAATATATGGAGAAACATGCCGTGTCTAAATTAATCGGTTCACCTCCTGGTTATGTTGGTCATGAGGAAGCCGGACAGTTAACAGAAAAAGTTCGCAGAAACCCTTACGCCATTATCTTACTGGATGAAATTGAAAAAGCCCATCCAGATGTGCAACACGCCTTTTTGCAAATAATGGAGGATGGCCGTCTCACTGACAGTCAAGGGCGGACAGTGAGTTTTAAAGACACTGTGATTATCATGACAAGCAATGCCGGTGTTGGTTCTAAAAAAGTGACAGTCGGTTTTGAGGCAAATGAAGCGTTAAATCAAACCTCTCTATTAGACTCACTCTCATCTTATTTTAAGCCAGAATTTCTTAATAGATTTGATGCGATTATTGAGTTTAAACAGTTGGAGAAAGACCATTTAATGACGATTGTAGATCTCATGCTCGACGAATTACAAACGACATTAACGGAGCAGAATAGGACGCTTCATGTCTCAGCAGAAGCAAAAGAAAAGCTTGCAGATTTAGGTTATCACCCGTCATTCGGTGCGCGCCCTTTACGTCGCACTTTACAGGATCAAGTGGAAGACCGCCTCACCGATTTAATTCTTGAGGACGATGCCATTACAAACATCACTGTGATCGTGGAAAATGGTGAAATTAGTGTGAATGTTTAATAGAGCATCACCCAGTGGAAGAGAAGGAGAAAAGAAAACGAGTTGTTACAACTGACTAAAGTTGAGAAGTTTCTTTTTCCATAAGTTATCTAAACTATAGGAAACGCCCTGAGTCCAGTATGGCAATGGATTCAGGGCGTTGTTATTACATATTTATGTCGATAGACTGTGCTTAAATCTTCGTCTAATAGAATTGGGAATGAGCAGGAATAATGAAAAGGGGCGTTAGTATTAAGAACTATTAAGCAGGATCATCTCATCCTAAGACATATGCGTGTCAGTTTGGAACTGTATATTTTCTCTTAGATGTTATCAAATAGGAAAGATTGACGATTTGCCAGACAATAGTCATGAATAGTCGATAACGCCTCATAAAAATAACTAGATAATATTATTTCTAGTCTCTAATTATATGACGTAAGTCTCATTTTTTAAGTTAAATGTTTTATATAAGTTATAAGTGGAACGAGAGAGGATGGATGGAGAAATCCTAATAGTCTGACAATTTGATTGGAGGATTGATCCGGCATGACACATCGGATAATGAGCCACAAAGCATTATGTCTGTATAAAGAATAGCACCTTATCTCAAATTCAGTCAGCATGTCATAAAGAATTTATAGGAGGTATGTGTGATATGGTACAAGATTTATATCCATCTAGATTAAATGACAAGGCATCTATTTTTGAAAGGAAAGATCCTGTTATCCATAACGAAAAAGCGTATGAGGAAGGTCCTTTATCGCGAAAAGAGTTGAACTTTTACGACCAAAATGGCTATATTATGTTGGAAAAATTCTTTGATGACGACCAGCTAAATATGATGAAGCAAGAGCTTCAGTATACGATGGACCAAAACCGTCATCGCGACTCTGATGAGGTGATAAAAGAACCGAGCAGTAATGAAATTCGTTCCATATTTGAAGTTCATAAAGACGGAGGTTTTTTTGAAAAGCTATCTCAAAATGAACGGCTCGTTAAAATTTGTGAACAGATTCTTGGCAGTCAAGTGTATATTAACCAATCGCGAATAAATTTCAAGCCAGGCTTTAAAGGAAAAGAGTTTTATTGGCATTCAGACTTTGAAACATGGCATATGGAAGATGGGATGCCACGAATGCGAGCATTAAGTTGCTCCATCATTTTAACAGATAATTATGAGTATAACGGGCCACTTATGCTTATACCTGGTTCCCATAAGTGGTACGTCTCCACATCAGGAGAAACACCTGAAGATAATTATAAATCGTCATTGCAAAAACAAGAAGTAGGCGTTCCAGACAATAAAAGTATGGAATGGCTCGTTAAACAGGCTGGCGGTCAAATTGATCGTGCTACTGGCCCTGCAGGCTCCGTCTTATTATTTGAATGTAATACGATGCATGGGTCTGCTGGCAATATTTCACCGTATCCACGGAGTAACGTCTTCTTCGTCTATAACTCTATTAAAAATAAGCTTGAAAAGCCGTTCGGTGGTACGGAACCTCGTCCTGAATTTTTAGCTAATAGGGCTAATGTCAAACCAATTGAACCAGCCAAAAGCTTAAACTATTCACGTAAATATTAAATAGCGATATAAAGCGCTTGCCTTTATAATGGGGCAGGTGCTTTTTACGTAGCCTGCTTAACACATGAAATAGAGGAGACCATACCAAGTGGGGATCGGAGCAGAGCATTCATGAACATGCTATATTGTTGTTCTCTTTAAGAGCGGATCACGTTACGTTTGTCTCAGTATCTTCATTTAATTATCTTTGAAAGATACAATTTACTTTTCTATCTGTAGGTGTTTACAATTACCGGAAAGGTCAGTACAATAGAAGACAATATGATATCCGTGTTCGCACTAGGGGCGCTTTAGCTGAGAGACAGGTGTAAGTCCTGTTAACCCTTTGAACCCGATCTGGATAATACCAGCGTGGGGAAGTGCAGGTACACACATGTAGCCTGTCTATAGAAAAGGGCTTTTATTACATGGACGTAACTGCATCTTCCTTATTAGGAAGGTGCGTTTTTTATTTGTGCGAGACTCATAGACTAAAAGTGACGCTTCAGTGAGGCGCGGTGATCATATAATGAAAATATGTAGGAGGCCATTTGTTATGCAGGGGTTAAGTTGTGGAACGAGCAGAATTGTAGGGTGTCGATTTTCGGTATACCCTATGACAGACAATTTCGTAGATGTCATTAAAGGAGCATTGAAGGAAGTGGATACATCTAAAGTGTGGCAATACACTGATGATGTAAGCACTTGTATTCGCGGTCGTAGTGAGCATGTGTTTGATGTAGCTAAGGCTATTTTTATTCATGCGGCGAAAACAGGGGTTCATGTTGTCTTCAATGGGACTTTTTCAATTGGATGTCCGGGAGACTCAGAAGGAGACACGTATATGTCACAGGATGATAGGCGGATGAATGAGGAGAAATCCAAAGCTGAAAAGGTGACTGCCGCTTCACAATTCGCCCTTTATCCTATGAACAATCCAGATTACATGCAAATCATTGCTGATCAAGTACAGGTTGCTAAGAAACATGGCACTTTCACAAAAGGGGTTCATTATGCTAGTCGATTAGACGGTGATGCAAATGACGTCTTTCGTACGTTGGAAGAGGCATTTACGAACACATCGAAAACATCAGATAGAAGTCATGTGACGATGACGGTAGCAATCTCAGCCAACAGTCCATCAAAAAAAGATATTTAGGGGGGGGACGTCACATATGATGAAGCAATGGAAACTGAAAGAAATTGTATTAATGTCGATCTTTGGCGTTGTTTTCGCCGTCATTTATCTTCTGTTTTATTTTTTCGGTCAAGGGTTACGGAATTTTTTAACACCATTTGGTCTAGCCCCATTTGGTTACGAAATCATTTTTGGCATTTGGTTTATCGTGTCGATCATCGCAGCATATGTCATTCGTAAACCAGGAGCCGCCTTTTGGTCAGAATTAATTGCAGGAACTGTGCAAGTATTAATCGGCAGTCCAGCTGGGCCGAGATTGATTTTAACAGCAGCGATTCAAGGCATCGGAGCAGAAATCGTATTCCTCGCTACGCGTTATCGTAACTTCTCGCTTCATATTCTTGTGCTTGCAGGAATGTCTGCAGCAGTATTCAGTTATGCATGGGGATGGTTTTCTTCCGGATTAGCCGCGCTTACTCCAGGGCTCATAGTAGCGACACTGGCTGTCAGAGTGTTAAGCGGTGCGTTACTGGCTGGTGTGCTTGGCAAATATATCAGTGATCAGTTGGCACAAACCGGGGTTTTACAAGGGTATGCGTTAGGAAAGGAGCGTCAGGAAAAACGTGAAAAATCAGTGTCCTGATGACCGTCATCCGATTATTCGTGTGGAAGATCTCGTATTTGCTTATGAAAAAAATCATGAGAAACCTCTTATTGATCATATTAGTTTCACACTTGAAGAAGGCGAGTTGACTCTCTTAATGGGAGCGAGTGGATCTGGAAAAAGTACACTGGCTCTTAGTTTAAATGGTCTGTATCCAGAAGTGGTAGAAGGTTTTCAACAAGGAAGCATTTTTTTTCGAGGTATCCCTTTGGAAAGCTATGAAAAAGGTGTAGTAAACAAGCATATCGGCATTGTTTTTCAAGATCCAGAAAGTCAATTTTGCATGGTAACGGTTGAGAACGAACTGGCTTTCACGATGGAAAACTGTTCAATTCCGAGAAGCGAGATGACACAACGTATGGACGATGTGTTGGCAATAACCGGCTTATCGAACATGAAAAAGCGGGCAATTCATGAACTTTCTGGTGGTCAAAAGCAAAAGGTTGCCTTAGCTTCTGTGCTATTATTGGAGCCGGAAATCCTTATTCTTGATGAGCCGACGGCCAATTTGGATCCTGTTTCAAGCTTAGAATTTATTGAGCTCGTAGCAGAACTTCAACGGAAAACGAGCTTAACGGTTGTAGTCATTGAGCATCAATTAGATGATTGGCTTCCTTTCGCACAGCGCATTCTTGCTTTAGGGAAAAACGGCCGCCTCTTTGCAGATGGTGAGCCACAGAACGTGCTTACAGAGCAAGCCGCACAATTTAAGTCTGAAGGGATTTATCTGCCGTGCGAAAAAGGGCTGACAAGCGTGCAAAACCCAGTTGCTACTTGTGACTATGATAGCCATGAAACCACACTGCAAATAGAAAGCCTAACGTTTAACCGGAAAGAAAAAAAGATTTTAACAGATTTAAATGTATCATTACGAAAAGGGGAGTTTATTGCCATTGTGGGAGAGAATGGCGCAGGGAAATCCACGCTTCTTCAAGTGATGGCAGGATTACTGTCTCCTGAGCAAGGAAAGGTGATTTTTCTCGGTAAACCTCTCGATGAGTGGGCAGAAGGCGATTTGCGAAGGGCTATGGGATTTGTTTTTCAGAACCCAGAACATCAATTTATTACAGATACCGTTGCTGATGAATTGGCATTTGGAATGAAACTTAATGATAAGAAGCCCTCAGAGATAGAACAAAAAGTGGCAGAGCTCCTTCATCATTTTCAGCTAGAAAACCATCGCTGGAACAATCCTTTTTCGTTGAGCGGAGGTCAGAAAAGGCGTTTAAGTGTGGCGACGATGCTTGATGAGACGCCTGAGTTGTTGTTATTTGATGAGCCGACATTCGGTCAAGATGCCTATACAACAACGGAATTAATGAAAATTATCCTCGATTTGAAAGCAAAAGGAACAACGATTGTTTTTGTGACACATGATATGAATCTAGTGGATATGTATAGTGAGCGGGTTATCGTATTGGATGAGGGGCGGCTAGCGTTTCAAGGGGCACCAGCTGAGTTATGGTCAGATCACGAGCTCGTCTATCGCGCACGGCTACGACTGCCGCATCGTTTACAAAAGCAAGTGAAAGCAGGTGAAGTCATATGATTTCATCGGTAAATCCAGCGATAAAAATGACGGCAATTCTTATTCCTGGTGTCCTGCTGAGTTTTAGTTTTGATATTTTCACTCCGCTTGCTTACTTACTATTTATTATCACGGTTACCTTTTTATTTAGTGATATCCCGCTAAAAAAGTGGCTGCTTGTGTTTTCTCCATTTGTTTTTCTGGCGTTAGGGTTTGCTTGGATGACGGTGCTGTATACGAGTGATGGGTTCAGTGATGGTACCTTATTATTTGAATTTTTATGGTTTGAAGTAACGACAGGAGGTGTCATGGTTGGGGTCAGCCTTGCACTTCGGTCCCTTTGCTTTGTTGCTTTATCATTATTGTTTGTTCTAACGACAGATTCTACAGCATTTATGCTTAGTTTGATGCAACAATTCAAGTTACCGCCTAAGCTGACGTATGGCATACTTGCCGGCTATCGTTTTTTGCCCACCTTTAAACATGAATTTGAAGTGTTAAAGCAAGCGCACCGCATTCGCGGTGTGGGAAGAGCTAAAGGGATTAAGGGACGTATTAATCAATTTCGTCGCTATGCCATTCCGTTGATGGCCAATGCCATTCGCAAAGCTGAACGGGTTGCGATTGCGATGGAATCGAAAGGCTTTACTGGCTCGACTGATAGGACACATTATCATTATATGACAGTAGGAAAAAAGGATTGGATGTTTTTTGGCGGCATTGTAGGTGTCTTCTTTCTCGTCATTTTCGTCTCCTATTCTCTTGGTTATTTGAATATATTTGGTCACCAATTCGGTTAATAAAGAGAGAGGCACTCAACAGTTACGGAAGGTGGCTGGAAAACTGAGGAGAGCTGCGTAAAAAAGCAGGGTAGATGCTGAAAGGAGAGAGGTTAATGCTGAATTCAAGGCGTGCAGCTAGAAATCAAGACGTTGTTGCGTAAGAAAGAAGAATCAATGCTGAAAAATCGAGTAGAGTTGCGTAAATAATCGAGTTTGATGCTGAAAATCGAGGAGTTAATACTGAATTCAAGGTCAGCAGCCTCGCTAAAGAAGGTTATCCCAAAAAGGGATAACCTTCTTCCTTTCAAATCGAAACGTTAGTAAGTAATAGGTGATCCTGGTCCGAGATCAATACCAAGGTACATCCAAATAATTAACATCACTGTCCAAGCGATTGTAAAGACAACCGTATATGGGAACATAACTGAGATAAGTGTGCCGATCCCTACTTTTTTATCGTATTTCTGGGCAAATGCAATAATGAGGGCATAATATGTCATTAATGGTGTGATAATATTCGTTGTTGAGTCCGCGACGCGATAAGCCATTTGTGTCAATTCTGGAGAGTATCCAAGCTGCATCATAATTGGCACAAACACAGGTGCCATCATCGCCCATTTTGCTGAAGCACTTCCGATAAATAAGTTAATAAATCCAGCGACGAGAATAAAGCCGAGGATAAGTGGAATCCCTGTTAAATTAGCAGCTTCAAGTGCTTCAGCCCCATAGACACCAAGCACAAGCCCCATATTTGTTTCAGAAAAGTAAGCGACAAACTGACCAGCAGTAAATGCCAGTACGATAAACATTCCCATAGATGCCATCGTATCTGATAACTGATTGGCCACATTCTTATCATTTTTAATGTTACGTGTGACAAGACCATAGACAAGTCCTGGGATAAAGAACATGATCATAATGATGGGAACGAGTGAACTCATAAATGGTGATTGAATGATCCCCCCATCATCAGCTCGTAATGGGCCATTTTCTGGTACAATCGTCAATGCGAATAAAATAGCAGTGATGAGAAAAGCAATTCCGGCCCAAATTAATCCTTTTTTCTCCGTACGGTTCAACCCTGTAAGTTCTTCACGATAATCCCCTTTATAGTCCCCTAACCGTGGCTCAACGATTCGCTCAGTCACCCATGCTCCTACAAAAGTTAATAAAAATACTGATACGATAATAAAGTAATAGTTCATGGCAATGTTCATGCCTTCTGCGTAGGCTGGATCAATGATGGCAGCTGCAGATATCGTTAATTCACCAAGCATGGGATCTGTAGCTGAGAGGAACAAGTTGGCACTAAACCCTGCCGAGACACCAGCGAACGCAGCGGCCAGTCCTGCTAACGGATGTCGCCCAAGCGCTGCAAAGATGAGAGCACCTAGTGGAGGTAGGACAACATAACCAGCATCAGAGGCCACACTTGACAGAATCCCTGCAAAAACAAGCCCTGACGTTATTAACACACGAGGTAAGGAAAGAACAAAACCTCGTAAACACGCACTAATTAATCCTGTTCGCTCAGCTAATCCTATTCCTAACATCGTGGCCAATACTACCCCGAGCGGCGCAAATCCAATGAAATTATCTACCATATTTAATAAAATGTATTGCAAGCCTTCTGTACTCATTAAATTGGTGACTTCGACAATCGTACCTTCTTCACCTGGATGTTCCACACTAACCCCGAAACTTGAAACTATACCAGATAAGATAATAACAAGTAATGCTAAAATTGCAAATAAAGTTACCGGATGAGGAAGTTTATTCCCGGTTGTTTCTACTATATCAAGGAACTTTTGAAATAACCCTTTACGTTTTTTCCCCAATCTAAAAACTCCTTTCCTTCTAATCTGATGTCACTAAAAAAATCAGAATTTCCACCTCATTTTTAATTCATCGAAATTAATCACTCCTTAGTATATAGGTTAGTGAACATAATTTGAATGTATTTTCAAAAAGTAGGAAAAATGGAACATTTAAGGCCTTTGTGTAGGGGATGAGGATAGATCATATAAAAAATCAGTAAAATAGTTTCGTTTGTTTTGAGTGAAAATAGTAGAAACTTTAAAAGTCTATATATTATAGCGGATACTATTTTGGTATTTATTAGGTTAAAAGTAATGGTTTGAGGGGAGAAAAATTTAAAAAAACGTGTAAGAAATATATCAAATAATAGTGGAAAAATAATATCTTTGGCTAAAAAGTCGTATGCATTCTCCTACCAAGAAGAAAACTGTAAAAGAGAAATATATCACAGTAAAGGAGATGAAAAAGTGGTATTTACACATGAGATACGACAGTTAAACGATGATGCGTCACATTACGCTTTAATAATTCACTTTGACGGACAGCTAACAGAGTTTGCTAAAGAGCTTGGTAGCACACCGGAAGTAAAACAGGATTTTATGATGAGTGTGAGACAGCTTGCCAAAAATAAATATCCTTCTCTAAAAGTGACCATTGTTAAAGTGATGGTGGGTGGATTGTTGTTTTCATCTATTCCATTATTTGATAACAAGCCAGTCTCGGCAGCAACCACACAATCTGTTCAAACAAATTCCATTTATTATCACGTGAAAAAGGATGACACTCTTTGGCTTATTTCACGAGCTTATAATATATCGGTAGACATGATTAAAAGAGCCAATGGACTGAAGTCAGATGCCCTTGAACCGAATCAACGACTGATACTTCCTCAAGGCTTCCATACTGTACAAGCTGGAGAATCTCTATCCGTAGTGGCGAGGGATTACAAGATAACAGCGGATGCTATTCGTGAAGCGAACAAGCTATCGGATGATAACATTCGAACGGGCCAATCCTTAATTATTCCAATTATAATAAGTACTACCGTACCAGAAACATCACCTGTCCCTGAGAAAGAGCCATCAGCCACACCGATTGCAAATGGGGGGGCTCAGCAAAGTACGTATACCGTCGTGTCAGGCGATAGTTTATCTCTTATCGCTAAACGTTTCGGCATAACGACAGAAGCCCTCATGACTGCGAATCATTTAACGTCAGATACGATTCGGATAGGACAAACGTTAACCATACCAGGACAAAATCCTACGTCGTCCTCTCCACAGGCTCAAATAATTGATTCCATATACACCGTCGTATCAGGAGACAGCTTGTCAGTTATAGCGAAGCGTTTCGGGACGACGACAGAGGCGTTGAGAAGTGCGAATAACTTGACGAGTGATGTGTTGCAAGTAGGACAGCGTCTCGTGATTCCAGGAACGACGTCGCCAGCACCACCGCCAAGCGAAGCAACAAGTACGACGTACACCGTCGTATCAGGAGATAGCCTATCAGTCATAGCGAAGCGTTTCGGGACGACGACAGAGGCGTTGAGAAGTGCGAATAACTTGACGAGTGATGTGTTGCAAGTAGGACAGCGTCTCGTGATTCCAGGAACGACGTCGCCAGCACCACCGCCAAGCGAAGCAACAAGTACGACGTACACCGTCGTATCAGGAGACAGCTTGTCAGTCATAGCGAAGCGCTTCGGAACGACGACAGAAGCGTTGAGAAGTGCGAATAACTTGACGAGTGATGTGTTGCAAGTAGGACAGCGTCTCGTGATTCCAGGAACGACGTCGTCAGCGCCACCGCCAAGCGAAGCAACAAGTACGACGTACACGGTCGTATCAGGAGACAGCTTGTCAGTCATAGCGAAGCGCTTCGGCACGACGACGGAGGCGTTGAGAAGTGCGAACAACTTGACGAGCGATGTGTTACAAGTAGGGCAGCGCCTGGTGATCCCAGGAACGACGTCGCCAGCACCACCGCCAAGTGGCTCAACAAGTACGACATACACGGTCGTATCAGGAGACAGCTTGTCAGTTATAGCGAAGCGTTTCGGGACGACGACAGAGGCGTTGAGAAGTGCGAATAACTTGACGAGTGATGTGTTGCAAGTAGGACAGCGTCTCGTGATTCCAGGAACGACGTCGCCAGCACCACCGCCAAGCGAAGCAACAAGTACGACGTACACCGTCGTATCAGGAGATAGCCTATCAGTCATAGCGAAGCGTTTCGGGACGACGACAGAGGCGTTGAGAAGTGCGAATAACTTGACGAGTGATGTGTTGCAAGTAGGACAGCGTCTCGTGATTCCAGGAACGACGTCGCCAGCACCACCGCCAAGCGAAGCAACAAGTACGACGTACACCGTCGTATCAGGAGACAGCTTGTCAGTCATAGCGAAGCGCTTCGGAACGACGACAGAAGCGTTGAGAAGTGCGAATAACTTGACGAGTGATGTGTTGCAAGTAGGACAGCGTCTCGTGATTCCAGGAACGACGTCGTCAGCGCCACCGCCAAGCGAAGCAACAAGTACGACGTACACGGTCGTATCAGGAGACAGCTTGTCAGTCATAGCGAAGCGCTTCGGCACGACGACGGAGGCGTTGAGAAGTGCGAACAACTTGACGAGCGATGTGTTACAAGTAGGGCAGCGCCTGGTGATCCCAGGAACGACGTCGCCAGCACCACCGCCAAGTGGCTCAACAAGTACGACATACACGGTCGTATCAGGAGATAGCTTATCAGTCATAGCGAAGCGCTTCGGCACGACGACAGAGGCGTTGAGAAGTGCGAACAACTTGACGAGCGATGTGTTGCAAGTAGGACAGCGTCTCGTGATTCCAGGAACGACGTCGCCAGCACCACCGCCAAGCGAAGCAACAAGTACGACGTACACGGTCGTATCAGGAGATAGCCTATCAGTCATAGCGAAGCGCTTCGGCACGACGACGGAGGCGTTGAGAAGTGTCAACAACTTGACGAGTGATGTGTTGCAAGTAGGACAGCGTCTCGTGATTCCAGGAACGACGTCGCCAGCACCACCGCCAAGTGGCTCAACAAGTACGACATACACGGTCGTATCAGGAGATAGCTTATCAGTCATAGCGAAGCGCTTTGGAACGACGACAGAGGCGTTGAGAAGTGCGAACAACTTGACGAGCGATGTGTTGCGAATAGGTCAAGTACTAACAATTCCTAATGGTCAAACGACTCCTCCACCAACAGAGGAAAGAACGACCTTTACGTATAGAGTTGTGTCGGGTGATACGTTATCTAGTATTGCAACGCGATTTGGCGTGACAGTTACTGCCATAAGAAGTGCCAATCATTTAACAAGTGATATGCTTCAAGTCGGACAAGCACTCACGATACCAGATGGTAAAAATGCCCCGAATCAAACGGGAGTAAATACGATCACTTACACGACACATACGGTTGTGTCGGGAGATAATATTTGGAATTTAAGTATCCAATATGGCATTCCCCAAACAGAATTACTGAGAACCAACAATTTAACGACGAATAGCTCTCTTTCAATCGGACAAAAATTAACTATCCCTGTTCATCATATAGGAGTTAAAGAAGTCGTCAGTGCACGACATGGAGAATTTCTCGATTGGTTCACTGAAGCTCAATATGTGTTTCCTATTGGAAAAATAGCCACAGTCACCGACTTTGTTACCGGCCAGAGTTTTAAAATAAAACGGACAATAGGTTCTGGTCATGCTGACAGTGAAACATTAACCGTCGCAGATTCCAATATTGCCAAATCTATTTGGGGGGGATTTTCATGGACACCACGAGCGGTTATCGTAGAAGTAGACGGAAGGAGACTTGCGGCTAGTATGGACTTCATGCCTCACGATGTCCAATTTATTACGAACAATGGCATAAACGGTCACTTTGATGTTTATTTTTCTAACAGTATCCGCCATGTGGATGGTAGGCCAAATGCGCAACACCAATCACAAGTGGAACGGGCAGCAGGACTGCGGTAAAAAATGTGGCTGGCAAGGTAAGGGCATTTACTTTAAGAATAATGAATAACGTAGTAATAACAAAAGAGCCTTGCAAAAAAGGCTCTTTTGTTATTGAAGAACTATATAACCGGAATTGCTACGATCATTAAATGTGCCATATAATACCTCACTTATAGTTAAGTTCTAACAAGAATATGACAAAACGAGCCAAGGATTTAACCCTGTCTCGTTTCTTAAAATCAAAAAGATTTACTTCTTTTTTAATACGTCATCCCGCACACCGTGATCTTCAGACAATTTGCGTTTTTTGTTTAACTTCAGCCAAAAATAGACGCCGAATACTAAACTGCCAAAAAAGAAGAAAAACAAAAACAGTGTATCAAGAGCGAATTCCCATTGCATAATGAGAAGCTCCTATGAAGGATTGACAGGAGAAAAGTCTTCCTCAAAGTCATCCATTTCTTTCATATAGCCTTCGTACATGTACACAAGTGGGCAGAATCGGGTAATACCTTCTGCCACGGACATTGATCCGAAGATAACACTTATTAATGGAGAGGATTGTCGTCTGTAAGTTGGCTTAGCTAAGGTAGCAGCCCCCCAACTGACTAACGTTAGCCCAAAAGTAATTCTAATAAGTGCATTAAGTGTTCCAATGTTAGGTCTAAACATCTTGTTCCTCCTTCGTTTAATGAAAATGTAATAATATCCTTACCTCACTATAGGGAAAATATGTTACTATATTGTAAACGGTTACTTTTAACATTTTCCATTTTTAGCGTACTATTTGTGAAAGAATCAACATTTTAAATAACCCTAAAATCAGTTGGTGATAATATGGTAAAAGGATATTTACATTACTGGACTAAAAAGCAAATACGTGAACAGCAAGCTGTTGTGAGAGGAGAAATAGCTCCAACTCTTGTCATTAAAAATGCAACATACTTAAATAGCTATCGAAAAAGCTGGGTGAGTGGGAATGTGTGGATTTACCAAGACCGCATCATTTATACTGGTAAAGCCATGCCTGAAAATATGGTTGGAACAGACATTTTTGATGCCACGGATAAATGGGCTGTTCCAGGATATATTGAACATCATGCCCATCCGTTTCAGTTATATCATCCCCTCACACTAGCCAAATATGCATCTGAAAGAGGAACAACCACACTTATCAATGATAATATGCCATTCTTTTTTCGTTTAGATAAAAAGAAAGCGCTTACGTTTTTGGAGGACATGCAACAGACCCCTGCAACTATGTTGTGGTGGGCAAGATACGACAGTCAAACAGAATTAAAAAATGGCAATGATGTTTTTTTGTACTCACATTTAAAGACATGGCTAGATCACCCTTATGTTGTTCAAGGTGGAGAATTAACCGGATGGCCTCGAGTATTGAGTGGAGACGACCAAATGCTTCATTGGATGCTTGAAACGAAAAATGCACGGAAACCGATTGAGGGGCATTTGCCAGGGGCCGGAGAAAAGACATTAAGTCAGATGGTAATGATGGGTGTCGATGCGGACCATGAAAGCATGAGTGGAGAAGACATACTCATGCGGCTGGATGCTGGAATGCGAGCATCATTACGTTATTCGTCCATTAGGCCAGACTTACCTCTTATATTAAAAGAGCTACATGAACAACAATTTTGCCAATATGACCACCTTATGATGACGACAGATGGAGCGCCACCATATTTTTTAAAAGATGGCATGATGGATCGCTTAATTTCCTTAGCGGTAAATGAAGGTGTGCCATTTATTGAAGCAGTAAACATGGTAACATTAAATGTAGCAAGGCACTATCATATGGAGGATGTTATGGGGGTGATAGCCCCAGGGAGATCTGCTAATATAAATGTATTGTCCACTGAAGAGAACCCCCTTCCAAATGATGTTTTGGCAAAAGGAACGTGGGTGCGCAGAGACAATAAACCATGTTTTCCTGATACGGATATTCAATGGGGGAATTATGGATTTCCTCCCCTAGAATTAAGTTGGGAACTCACTAGGCAAGATTTTCATTTTTCAATGCCCTTAGGTCTGGAGATGATAAATAATGTCATTATGACCCCTTATCAAATTCAGACTGATTTAACGAGAGAAGAATTACCGATTCATTCAGATGAAAATTTTATGATGCTGTGTGATCGAAATGGTAGTTGGCTAGTAGCAACGTTAATTAAGGGTTTTGCCAATAACATATATGGCTTTGCCAGTTCGTTTTCAACATCGGGTGATATTATCCTTATAGGAAAAAGTAAACAAGGCCTCTTGGATGCCTTCGGTCAATTGAAAAAACAAAAGGGAGGCATCACGTTAATTGACCGTGATAAGGTAGCCGCTTCAATCACACTACCGCTTGGTGGGATGATGTCCCATCTGCCAATCGACAATGGCTTAGCAGACGAAGAAGCTAAGCTGAAGAATGCACTAAAAGAGAGAGGGTATCGTTTTGAAGACCCCATCTACAGTTTGCTGTTTTTCTCTGCAACACATTTGCCGTATGTTAGAATCACACAAAAAGGAATCTTTGACGTTAAAAAGAAAAGGGTACTCTTTCCTTCAATTATGCGTTAAACTAGAGAAGTGTAGAGAGACGAAAGGATAATTTATAATGAAAACACAAACAATTGGATGTTCAATAATGTTAGCGTTATTAATCGTTGGCTGTAGCACTAATAACAGTGAAGGCAATTCAGAAGACAATACCGCTTCAGAGAACAATGATTCTGAGCAGGTTGCCCATGCGGAAGAATCAAACGCCACTAATGTGTTTCCACTTACCGGCATAAAGACGAGTGAAGATGTGGACCATCGTGCAATCGGTATCATGATTGAAAATTCACAATCGGCTAGACCGCAATCTGGTTTGAATCAAGCCGATGTGGTGTACGAAGTCTTATCAGAAGGTCACATTACACGGTTGTTGTCGCTGTTTCATAGTCAGCAGCCAGAGCGAATAGGTCCAGTTAGAAGTGCTAGAAATTATTATGTCCATTTAAACAATGGCTATGATGCTATTTATGCCTCAGCTGGCGGCAGTCCAGGAGCATTGGAGCTTATAGCTCAGCAAGGGTATCCTCACATCAATGCCTTAAATTATGAGGGGAAATTTTTTACAAGATGGTCTGAACGATCAGCTCCTCACAACATGTATACTTCTTATAGTCAATTGGTGGATGCCGCGGACCATGTAGGCTTAACGATGTCAGATCGAGAACCCCCTGAGTTGCCATTTTCTGATGAATCAAGTCTTGATGAGGCTAGTGAAGGCGCGTTTGAAGTGTTTATAGATTACAACAGTACACCTAATAATGTACTATTTGAATATGACGAACAAACAAAACGTTACATACGTTCAGTCGGAGGACAGCGGGCGGATGATCTGGAGACGGGGGAACCAGTCGCCCCTAAAAATGTTTTCGTGGTAGCTGCTTCTCACCAAGTGATTGATGACCAAGGTCGGCGAAACATTAATATTGACTCTGGTGGTGCTGCTTATTTGATTCAGAATGGACAAGCAATCGAAGCAGAATGGAAAAATGTTGACGGCGTCATTTTACCTTTTAAAGATGGAGAGCCATTAAGCTTTTTGCCCGGACAAACGTGGATTAATTTCGTGGAAGATATCGACGATGTGTCGTATCATTCTGCCCCATGATCGAAGAAAGGATGAAACATGACCATGCAAATTGATAAATTAAGAGGAAAAGAGTTAGACCAACTTTTTAAAGCGATATTGAGTCTAAAAGATGTAGAGGAATGCTATACATTTTTTGATGACCTCTGTACGATGAATGAAATACAGTCTCTCGCCCAGCGACTGGAAGTAGCACGCATGCTCATGGAAGGCGACACATACCAACGTATTGAGAAAGACACCGGTGCCAGCACTGCTACAATCTCAAGAGTTAAGCGCTGCATCAACTATGGGAATGACGGGTACAAATTCGCCTTGGACCGTGTAGCTGAAGAAAAGGAATAATTTTTAAAGATCTGGTCGAATCCAGATCTTTTTATTTTGGAAAGATGAAGAGGCCGCGATGGTGGGAAGTTGCGTAAAAAAGTAGGGTTGTTGCTGAAGAGCTAGGGGTTAATGCTGAAACAAGACAGAGTTGCTGAAAATCAGGGAGAAGCTGCGTGAAAAATAAAGGTTGTTGCTGAAAATCAAGGCGGAGTTGCGTAAAAAAGTAGGATTGTTGCTGAAAATCAAGAGGTTAATGCTGAAATAGTCCTTTCTTAGAGTACGAATAGTCAGATGGAAGGCGATAAGCACTATAATTATACTTTCCTATCATCTGGACATTTATCGTTTTGAATAAATAAGTAATCATATTCCTTGAATCTACCTTCAAAAAAATGCGCGCATGTTTATTTGTAATGACGTTGTTAATTAACAATGAATAATCCTCTAATGCCAGTAAATGCGCAAGTCTTGATTGATATCCACAAAAGTCACAAATCCACACTGCGTAGTGCCTCTGCATACCATATTCACGACACTTCTCACATCTGACGCCGAAGATCAATTCATTTTTATCAATATTAAATTCTTTTAAAACATCCAATCTTTTTGGTACATGTAATTCTAATAATTTTTTATTTAAATCGTGAAGCATGTTGAATTGAAGAGTATGTTTAGAGGTTTCTTTTTCTAATTCACTTATTGTGGTGAGTACTGCATGAGCGTGTAAAACAGAGGAATTCCTATTCTCTATAATTGTAGTAGGATGACTGATAACAACAAAAGGGTTGATAGTAATTTGAGGGAACCCGTACTTTTTGAGCAAACGACGTAGATGAAAATGCTGCATTTGTACTTGAGATATAGGATCAGGATACCCTTCAGTTTCACCGTGGATAGTCCGTCTCATTTGGTTAAGTGATATGTCAAAGGACAGAACTCCAGAGAGATTCTTAATTTCAAAAATGCAAAAAAAAGTTGGTGTAAGGAGCAATGTATCTAACTGAAAAAAACGGCTCATTCCGTCTGGTAATCTAAGATCATTGATGATGAAGCAGGTGTCTAATTCTAAATAGTCAAGATAATAATCAAGAGCTAATTCACCTCGATAGCCTTTTTTATACTTCGCTAACATTTCTGCAACTGTAGAGGTTTTAGGATGAGAAGGTGGGAGACGTCGAAGTAAAGAATCAAGTTGAAGAAGTGGTACGGGGATCGTACGTGGTTTAGAAATCAATAGAATACCTCCTTTTCAAATGACTATTCGACAATAAGGTAGTAAATTCCTTTTTATAGGGGAGAGAAATTTCAAAGGTAATGAAAGGCTGCTGAGAATAAAGCCAACGTTGCGTTAAAAAGTAGAGTTAGTGCTGAAAAATTAGGGGTGATTGCTGAAAATCCGGATAGTGTTGCGTGAAAACGAGAGGTTAGTGCTGAAATAAGGCGGAGTTGCTGAAAATAAGAGTGGCGCTGCGTCAAAAAGCAGAGTTAATGCTGAAAAACTAGGGATGATTGCTGTAAATTAGATAAGCCCCTAAAACTTAAATGAGAATCGAAAAACAAAGTTGGTCCTTGACCTGCGGTAAGAAGCTAACCCAAAAATGATCCTTGAGCCTGAGAAGAGCAGCCAGTCTCAAAGTGGACTCCAATCCCAAGGTGAGAAAGCCGACCTAAAGTGGACCAACAGAAGAATTGCTGATAAAACGATAATGAGGCGGGAACTCATTCCCGCCCTAGTTTCATTAAAAAACAACAGTTTTATTGTTATGAGCGATAATTCGATCTTCTAGATGCCACCCTACAGCTCGGGCTAAGACTGACCGTTCAATATGACCACCGATACGTTTTAAGTCATCAACGTGGTAGCGATGATTAACGCGATGTACATCTTGTTCAATAATTGGGCCTTCGTCTAGATCATTCGTAACGTAATGGGATGTGGCACCAATCAATTTAACGCCTCGCTCGTATGCTCGTTCATAAGGCTTCGCCCCAACAAAAGCAGGGAGAAATGAGTGGTGAATGTTTATAATTTTACCAGGATAATGAGCGACAAACTCTGGTGAAAGGATTTGCATATAACGCGCTAACACAATAACATCTACTTTATCCTTCAATAGTGCAAGCTGCTCTTGCTCTGCTTCTTTTTTTGTCTCCTTTGTCACTGGGATGTGATAAAAAGGAATATTAAATGACTCTACTAGCTCTCTATGGTCAGGGTGATTACTAATGACCATTGGAACTTCGGCAGTGAGGTCTCCGGATTGTAATTGCCATAATAATTCAAGGAGACAATGTTCCTGTTTGGAAACAAAGATGGCCATTCTCTTTAATTGTTCGGCAAACGAAAGCCGCCATTCCATTTTAAACGTGTTAGCTACTTCTTCGAATTCTTTCAATAATGTGTCTTCATAATTCTTCATATCAGGCATGTCGAATGCGACACGCATAAAAAATTGGCCCCCTTCAGGGTCAGTTGTATACTGGTCAGACTGCACAATATTGGCTTTTCTGTCGTATAAAAATTTTGATACAGCAGCCACGATACCTGGTTGGTCTAAGCAGGTGATCAATAATCGTGCATGGTTTTGGTGGCGGTCAAAATAAGCTTGTAAACGGTGATTCATTTTTATATTCATAATTTTCCTCCAATTATCTATTAAAATAAAATTGACTAAAAAGGGTTTGCTAACTAATTACGGTACTTTCGTAACTAGAGATATCGCTGCTTTTCATGGCGAAGCTGCTGCAGGATTGACCATTCTCCTTTTTCTAAGCGTCTCCACTATCCCTCTTTAACCCTTTAAACGTTTTTTTGACGACAGAGCAGGACTTCTAGGCACGGATGTTGAAAAAATCAACTCTCATAAGGTCAGTAGTAAGCTCAAGATAAGTTAGTCATAACCACACTAAAGGGATAAAGTGTTAAAATGCATAAACATTATTATACCATGCCCCACAACCCTTTAGCATATAAAATTGATCATACTAAAAGGATTACTGTCGAGACTCCTTACGTTTTTTGATATACTATGTCACAGACAAATATAGATTGGAGATATAGATGATTATGAAAGCGTACTACGAATGGCGCCATGTTTTTAAATTAGATCCTGCAAAACCAATCGATGAGACAGCGCTTGAACAGCTGTGTGAATCAGGAACAGATGCGCTCATCATTGGTGGAAGTGATAATATAACAGAAGAGAATACATTAGACTTACTTATGCGTATACGTCGTTATAGTGTAGCCTGTGCCCTTGAAGTAAGTACATTAAATGCTGTTGTCCCAGGATTTGATTACTTTTTAATTCCGTCAGTCTTAAATACGCACAACTCCATGTGGCTCAATGGCTTACATCACCGTGCTTTAAAGGAGTATGGGCATATGATGAATTTTGAAGAAGTTTTATCAGAAGGGTATTGTGTCTTGAACAAAAACTCGAAAGTGGCTCAAGTGACAGAAGCTGAGACAGATTTAGGGAAAGATGACGTTGTGGCTTATGCGAGGATGACTGATCAGCTGTTTCATATGCCGATTTTTTACCTAGAGTACAGCGGGAATTATGGCGACCCTGATACGGTGCAAGAAGTGAATCACATTCTTGAAAAATCACAATTGTTTTATGGTGGAGGTATCACATCTGTGGAGCAAGCGGAAGAAATGGCGGAGCGAGCGGATACCATTGTTGTAGGAAACGTGATCTACTCGGATTTAAAGACAGCTCTCAAAACCGTTCACGCTGTGAAAAAGCAAGTGGACGAGCGGCAATAAAAAGCGTAAAATAACTAGTGAGAGAACGTACGTTTGGATGGTGATAATGTGAAACATGAATTACTGGAAGGCTTAAACCCTGAACAGCAAAACGCTGTTAAGCATAATGAAGGACCGTTACTTATCATGGCTGGGGCTGGCAGTGGAAAAACACGTGTCCTGACCCACCGGATTGCCTATTTAATTGGTGAAAAAGGTGTGCCACACTGGTCCATTCTGGCTATTACTTTTACTAATAAAGCAGCGAGAGAGATGAAGGACAGAGTTTCACGCATTATTGGGGGAGAAGCGGAAGATATGTGGATTTCTACTTTCCACTCCATGTGCGTGAGGATTCTTAGACGTGACATCGACCGCATCGGCTTTAATCGAAACTTCACAATTTTAGATTCTACTGATCAAAAGTCTGTCATTAAACGTCTCGTGAAAGAAATGAACATCGATCCAAAAAAGTTTGATCCAAGAACCATTCTAGGAACGATCAGCTCAGCAAAAAACGAACTGAAAACACCTGAGGACTTTGGTAAAACAGCAAATGGCTATTACGAGGATACGGTTTATAACGTTTATAAAGCATATCAACGAGAATTAAAGAAAAATCAAGCGTTAGATTTTGATGATTTAATTATGACGACAATTACGTTATTCAAACAAGTGCCAGAAGTGCTTGAATACTATCAGCGACGCTTTAGGTACGTGATGGTGGACGAGTATCAAGATACGAACAGGGCACAATATGTGTTAGTTAATATGATCGCTGACCGTCATAAAAATATTTGCGTAGTCGGTGACTCAGACCAGTCTATTTATCGTTGGCGCGGGGCGGATATTAAAAATATTCTCTCATTTGAAAAAGATTATGAAAATGCGACTGTTGTTATGCTAGAACAAAATTACCGCTCAACGAAACGAATCCTTGAGGCGGCTAACAAAGTCATTGATCATAACAGCGGCCGCAAGCCAAAAAATTTATGGACTGAAAATATCGAAGGCGACAAGCTGACCTATTATGAAGCAGATAATGAACATGATGAAGCCCAATATGTAGTAGGGAAAGTAAAAGAGTACATTGATAACGGCACCTATAAAGCATCAGATGTAGCTGTTCTTTATCGAACGAATGCGCAATCACGTGTTATTGAGGAATTGTTCGTGAAATCAAGTTTGCCCTACACCATTGTCGGCGGCACAAAATTCTATGATAGAAAAGAAATTAAAGATTTACTTGCATATCTAAGACTGGTAGCTAACCCTGATGACGATATTAGTTTTCGGAGAATCATTAACGTCCCGAAACGAGGAATTGGTAATACGACGCTCGATAAACTCCAAGCCTATGCGACACAGCATGATTTATCGTTGTTCCAGACAATTCAAGAAATCGAACAAGTTGGTTTAAGTGCCCGCTTTTCAAAAACATTGCATGAATTTGGAGAGCAGCTACACGGCTGGGTGCAAATGCAAGAATACTTGCCTGTCATGGAGTTAGTCGAAGAGCTACTCGAAAAGACTGGTTATCGCGATATGCTAAAAAATGATAAAAGCCTTGAATCAGAAGGAAGGCTAGAGAATATAAACGAATTTTTAACAGTGGCTAAAGAATTTGAAGAAACGAATGAAGATAAAACATTAATCGCTTTTTTAACAGATTTAGCGCTCATCGCTGATATTGACCAAGTGGATAATGATGATGCAACAGCAGATGAAAAAATTCTCCTTATGACGTTACACTCTGCAAAAGGACTGGAGTTCCCAGTCGTGTTTCTTATCGGGCTAGAGGAAGGTGTTTTCCCTCATAGTCGTGCTTTGATGGAAGAAGTAGAAATGGAAGAAGAAAGGCGGTTGGCTTACGTAGGGATCACACGGGCAGAAAGGTATCTCTATTTGAGTCGGGCGAGGATGCGAACACTGTATGGCCGGACGAATATGAACCCCCCATCCCGTTTTTTAAACGAAATTCCTAAAGAATTAATAGAGGGGACAGAGGTGCAATCGGCAGATCCACCGTGGATGCGTCCTTCTCAAAGAACTAATGCTGCGGGTTCAACAGCGACACCTGAACGAAAAAAATCTGTCATACGCCCACAAACGACGACAACCGCTGGTGCCACCTTTGAATGGCAGGTAGGGGATAAAGCGAACCATAAAAAGTGGGGACAAGGTACGGTTGTCAGTATAAAGGGTAGCGGTGAAAATATTGAATTAGATATTGCGTTTCCGCAAGTAGGGGTTAAACGACTAGCAGCGAAGTTTGCTCCTATAACGAAAGGATAAGGTGACCGATTATGGCTGTTGAGGATGTTAAAATACGTGTGGAAGAATTAACGATCTTATTAAATGATTATGCTTATCATTATTATGTTCTTGATAATCCTAAGGTGCCTGACTCAGAATATGATCGACTGTTACGGGAATTAAGGGAGCTTGAAGAAGCTAATCCTGAGCTAAAGCAGGCGGATTCTCCTACAGAGCGCGTAGGTGGCGAACCGCTGGATTCATTTAAAAAAGTTCAGCACGATGTTCCAATGCTCAGCCTGTCCAACGCATTTAATGAGACAGATTTACGTGACTTTGCTCGGCGTGCACAGCAAGGGTTAGGTTACGAACCATCCTATATATGTGAACTTAAGATTGACGGCTTAGCTGTCAATCTTAAATATGAGAAAGGCTTATTCGTTCAAGGAGCGACACGGGGAGATGGAACAACTGGGGAGGATATTACAAGTAATTTAAAAACAATTCCCTCCATTCCACTTAAATTAAAAGAGAACGTTACGATTGATGTCCGTGGTGAAGCGTTTATGCCAAAAAAATCGTTTAATCGCCTTAACGAAGCGAAAGAAAAAAATGGCGAGGCGTTATTTGCTAACCCACGTAACGCGGCCGCAGGTTCCCTTAGACAGCTAGATCCCAAAATAGCAGCGAAACGGAATTTAGACATTTTTATTTACTCTGTTGGTAAAGTGGAAAATAACGAACTCGATTCCCACCATGAAGCGCTTTCCTACGTAAAAGAGCTAGGTTTCAAAATAAATAAAGAGACTCAATATTGTGAAACGATTGAGGATGTTATTACCTATTGTAATAGCTGGCTTGATAAGCGGACAGAACTGGATTACGATATTGACGGGATTGTCATTAAAATAGACCGGATCAGTGACCAGCAGAAGCTTGGATTCACAGCGAAAAGCCCGCGGTGGGCGACTGCGTTTAAGTTTCCGGCTGAAGAAGTTGTGACGACTTTGGAAGACATTGAGTTAAGTGTTGGGCGTACAGGGGTTATTACACCGACTGCCATTTTGACACCAGTATCTGTAGCTGGAACGACGGTAAAAAGAGCTTCTTTGCATAATGAAGACTTAATTCGTGAACAGGATGTGAAGATTGGCGATAGAGTCACCATTAAAAAAGCGGGAGATATTATTCCGAAAGTAGTTAATGTATTGACAGAACAGCGAACAGGAAAAGAGCAAGAGTTTCACATGCCAACACAATGCCCTGAGTGTCAGAGCGAACTCGTCCGTATTGAAGGCGAAGTAGCACTACGTTGTGTGAACCCGAAATGTCCTGCCCAAATTCGCGAAGGTCTTATTCACTTCGTATCTCGTAATGCCATGAACATCGACGGGCTTGGTGAAAAAGTCATTACACAACTTTTTGAACATGACTTAATTGAAGATGTAGCAGACCTTTACCGTTTGGAGCGAGAAGAGCTTCTAAAGCTTGAACGCATGGGGGAAAAGTCAGTTGATAACTTATTAGAAGCAATTGATAAGACACGGAACAACTCTTTAGAAAAACTATTGTTTGGCCTTGGTATTCGTTACGTTGGAGCCAAAGCAGCAAAGACGCTTGCAGCCACATTTGACACAATGGACAATTTAATGAATGCCTCTGTAGAAGAATTAGAGGCGGTTGATGAAATCGGCGAAAAGATGGCGGATGCCATTAAAACGTATTTCGAGCAAAAAGAAGTGGTTGACCTTATGAACGAATTAAAAGAACTAGGTATCAACATGACGTATACTGGTCCAAAACCACAAACAGACTCTGCTGCATCTGACACCATATTTTTTGGTAAGACCGTCGTATTAACGGGCACTATGGAGCAAATGACTCGTAATGAGGCGAAAGCCGAAGTAGAAGCTCAGGGCGGTAAAGTAACGGGGAGTGTGACGCGTAACACGGACTTGTTAATCGCTGGTGAAAAAGCGGGATCTAAGCTAAGAAAAGCAGAGGATTTAGGGATTGAAGTGTGGGATGAGGAACGGTTTATAGCAGAACTAAAGGGAAGTTGACAGACAGAAAATGACAAAAATATTGGCTAGACCGTTTGTCCTTAGTATGAGAAAATATGATGTAGATCATCAAAGTTGAAGCGATGACAGTCTGAATACGCCATAAACAAATGGCGGGGAGTGTGGAAGAATGAAGAAGAAATGGGGCGTGCTTAGTCTCGTATTTGTTATAACATTGACAGGGTGTATCCCTGGTTTAGAACGGGCAGAGGAAGATGTCATCATCGTAGAAGAAACAGAGGAAGAAGATGTAACAGAATATATTATTACACCGACGATCGAGTCACCGGATCACTTTTATCGCAACGTGCTTGTAGATGGCACGTATCAAAGAAGTGAAGCACGGGGAACAACTGCCCATGCCATGAACAACCGTATTGACATTGATCAATTTGAACTCGGTCTCATGGAGATAGCCAGTAGTGTTTATGAGCAAGATGGCTACTATTTTCAAGAAGGGTCTCACCTTTCTGGAGAACTAATCAATTCGTGGCTGAGACGGTATGACGAAGATGATAATCCGGAGGGCTTAAACCCTGCTCCTGGAAAGGGCGATTCCGAAAAGGACCGCCTTGCTGATAAACCACTCATCATTTCACATATAATGGAGCATAATTATTACACTAGTAATGACGAATCAGGTGTGAACTTAAGTGGTGTCGTGATTGGTATATCATTACGCTCTGTTTATTATTTCAGAACAGAAGATGAAGATGGTGGTTACTATTTTCATGAAAAAGAAGTAGATCCTAATGACGCTCTTGAGTATGGCGAAGAAGCTGCTCAAACAATATTAGAACGACTCCGTGAGATGGAAGGACTTGAAGATGTGCCAGTGACGATTGCCCTTTATAATGAAGAGGCGAGGGGCTCCATTGTTCCAGGGACCTTTGTGGCGATGGCTCAAGCTGGGAGCGGCGATGATTCACTTGGTAATTGGGAAGCTATAAATGAAGAGTTTATTGTCTTTCCATCAAGGCACGCTCGGGAAGTACAGCCAAATCTTTCCGAAAACTTTACTTCGTTTCGTCAAGACATAGAAACCTTTTTTGATGCAAATGTAGGTGTTGTTGGAAAAGGACGTTACAAAAACGACACCCTTCAAGAGATAAAGGTAGAAATAAATCTGCAATCACATGGTAAAGCAGAAATTGTAGCGTTAACACAATATTTAAGCGGAAAAGTAGAAAGTACGTTCGGCAATAACGCCCCTGTGTATATTTATGTAGAATCGGTGAGCGGATCAGAAGCGCTAATTGTTAAATTCCCTGAACAAGAGCCTTATATACATGTCTACCGATAAAGTTAAAGAAGTATCTCCCAGTCACTGATGTGGCTGGGCTTTTTGAAGTCAATTCCCGCTCCTAGTATCCTTTCTTGCTACCTTAACTGTTTCCTATACTTTCATACCTTGATTGCTTGAAGCGTGCTTCTTTGGTATGATCATACTATTGTAAGTCAGGATTTTAGCGATTATTCAAAGAATTTTGGAGGTGTCACGATGGAGCGTATTACGAAAGACCAAGTCAAACATGTTGCCAATTTGGCGAGACTTGAGTTTACAGAGAAAGAAATAGAGAGCTATGCGTACCAGCTTGATGAAATTATTGCTTTTGCAGAACTTCTGAATGAGGTGGAGACGGACAATGTGGAACCGACATCTCACGTGTTAGACGTCCGAAATGTCCTTCGCGAAGATGAGATGAAATCATCATTATCAAATGATGATGCCCTAAAAAATGCCCCAGATCAAAAAGATGGCCAGTTTAAAGTGCCGTCAGTGCTTGAATAAGGAGGAACTCAAATGACGTTGTTTGATCACACATTGCGGGAGTTACATGAACGCCTACATAATAAAGAGCTAACCGTAACCGATCTAGTAAAAGCCTCATTTGATCGGATTAATGACATTGATGATAAAATTGGTGCTTTTCTTCGCCTAAATGAAGAAGCGGCATTAAAACAAGCAAAACAGTTAGATGAAAAAGTAGCAAAAGGTGACGTTGAGACTGAACAAGTTCTTTTCGGATTACCAACCGGGATTAAAGATAATATTGTGACAAAAGGGCTTATTACAACATGTGGAAGTCAACTTCTGAACAATTTTGACCCATTGTATGACGCCACTGTCGTTGAAAGATTACAGCAAGTAGAGACAGTAACGGTCGGTAAATTAAACATGGATGAATTTGCCATGGGGTCATCAAATGAGAACTCCAGCTATAAACAAGTCAAGAACCCTTGGGACCTTTCACGAGTCCCTGGCGGCTCAAGCGGTGGTTCGGCAGCAGCAGTTGCCTCTGGAGAAGTTCCATTTGCTTTAGGTTCGGATACAGGGGGTTCCATTAGACAGCCAGCTGCCTATTGCGGAGTCGTGGGGCTCAAGCCGACATACGGACGTGTGTCCCGCTATGGTCTCGTGGCTTTTGCTTCCTCCCTCGATCAAATTGGTCCGCTTACAAATACGGTTGAAGATAGTGCCTACGTACTTCAACAAATTGCTGGATACGACAAACGAGATTCCACGAGCGCTGACATAAATGTCCCTGATTTCTTAAAAGCGTTAACAGGTGACATTAAAGGGTTAAAAATTGGTGTTCCGAAAGAGTATCTAAGTGAAGGTGTTAACGAGCAAGTGAAAGAAAAAGTAAAAGAAGCACTATCTAAGCTAGAAGAGCTTGGCGCTACGTGGGAAGAAGTATCTCTTCCTCATTCTAAATATGCTCTCGCGACCTATTATTTGTTAGCTTCATCAGAAGCTTCTGCAAACTTGGCGCGATTTGATGGTATTCGTTATGGGGATAGAAAACAAGCAGACGATTTATTATCAACGTATAAAAAGACACGAAGTGAAGGATTCGGTGAGGAAGTTAAACGACGGATTATGCTCGGAACCTTTGCGTTAAGTTCAGGATACTACGATGCGTACTATAAAAAAGCACAAAAAGTCAGAACCCTCATTAAACAAGATTTTGAAGATTTATTCTTGAATTATGATGTTCTTATTGGACCTACAGCTCCGACAACTGCCTTTAAGATAGGTGAAAAAATGGACGATCCTTTAACGATGTATGCTAACGATATATTAACGATACCGATGAATCTAGCAGGTGTTCCTGCTATTAGTGTTCCGTGCGGACTTAGCGATGGATTGCCTGTTGGATTGCAAATCATTGGAAATCATTTTGATGAAGAAACTGTCTTAAAAGTGGCTCATGCATTTGAACAAGCAACAGACCATCATACATTAAAGCCGGAACTGTAAGGAGGGAGGCACAAGATATGAGTTATGAAACAGTGATAGGTTTAGAAGTTCATGTTGAATTAAAAACGAATTCTAAAATCTTTTGTAGCTGCTCCACAGAATTCGGAGCACCACCTAATACGCACACATGCCCAGTTTGTTTAGGTCACCCCGGTGTCTTACCAGTGTTGAATAAGCAAGCTGTAGAATTTGCGATGAAAGCCTCGATGGCTTTAAACTGTGAAGTAGCTGAATTAACGAAATTTGATCGGAAAAACTATTTTTACCCAGACAATCCGAAAGCCTATCAAATTTCTCAATTCGATAAGCCAATCGGTGAAAATGGTTGGATAGACATTGAGGTGAATGGTGAAAAGAAACGAATCGGAATTACTCGACTTCATCTTGAGGAGGATGCAGGTAAACTTACTCATGTTGAAGGGAAAGGGCATAGCCTTGTAGATTATAACCGAGTAGGAACACCCCTCGTTGAAATCGTGTCAGAGCCTGATATTCGGAGCCCAGAAGAAGCTTATGCTTACTTAGAAAAATTAAAGGCCATCATGCAATATACAGAAGTATCAGACTGTAAGATGGAAGAAGGCTCCCTTCGCTGTGACGCTAATATTTCGTTACGTCCTGTGGGACAAAAGGAGTTTGGCACGAAAGCAGAGCTTAAAAATCTCAATTCGTTTACCCATGTTCAAAAAGGTCTGGAATATGAAGAGAAGCGTCAAGAGCAGGAACTTTCAAGTGGAGGCGAAATTCTTCAAGAAACAAGACGTTGGGACGAGGGACGGAAAAAAACGATTCTTATGCGTGTTAAAGAAGGATCCGATGATTATAGGTACTTCCCTGAGCCGGACTTAGTCAATCTGTATATAAATGATGATTGGAAAGATAAAGTGAGAGCTTCTATCCCAGAACTACCTGATGCACGCCAACAAAGATATATTAACGAACTAGGGCTTCCGGAATATGATGCAGGTGTCCTAACTCAACAAAAAGCGATGAGTGATTTCTTTGAGCAAGGATTAGAGTTAGAGGGATCACCAAAGCAACTATCAAATTGGCTTATGGGTGAAGTAAGTGCTTATTTGAATCAAAACGGGAAAGACATTACGGACGTCCCACTGACACCTGAATCTCTTGTGAAAATGATTCAGCTTATAGAGAAAGGGACGATTTCATCTAAGATTGCAAAAAAAGTGTTTAAAGAAATGATTGAAAATGGTGGAGATCCAGAGAAAATCGTTAAGGATAAAGGGCTGGTCCAAATCAGTGATGAAGGGGAAATTCTTAATATGATCACTGAAACACTGGATAACAACCCTCAATCTATCGATGATTATAAAAATGGAAAAGATAAGGCGATCGGTTTCTTAGTTGGCCAAATTATGAAGGCTTCACGTGGTAAAGCCAATCCCCAAGTCGTAAACAAACTCCTGACTGAAGAGATCAAAAAGCGTTAATAAGTTAAATAAGAAAAGACTTCCGTCCCTAACCGACGGGAGTCTTATTTATGAGTGGAGATGATAATAAATATGTTTGAATGACTGAGGTTATGTTGAATCTTGTTTGCTTCACCCTCTGGTGATATAAAGAGAGATGGTGTTCATTACATAATCTAAGGCCACATATGATATACTCAATAGCATGTTTAAAAATCCCTGCTAAAGTAGTTCTATTTAAGAAAAGGATAGGAAGAAGGTATGAAGAGTATATACGAAAGAAATGATTAAATGTTTAGTATTTATGATGGGGATGACAGGATGTATCATCTCAGTACTAATGGGGGTTATTTCTATAACAGCATTTCTGATGCCGACAGAGATGTCACATATGTCGTGGCAAGCCTTATGGGTGTTGGCTATAGGCATATTTGTATGGCTCATTCCTGTTCAATTTATCGATCTACTGAAGTTTATTCCCATTCAGCGGAGAATGAGGAGAATTGTCTATCCTCATCTTTTAACGGTTTTGCAAATAACCACATTTACGTGCTATATGGTTGTTTTAAATAGTTGGATAAAGAATGTTACGTTTTCTAGTAAAGGGCTTATCATCCTTACTTTCGTCATCATTTGTACAGCTCGCTTTTCTTACTATTGTTTAGTTCGTTATTTGAGAAAACAAGCGATTGGCCGTGTGACGACATCGCGTTAAAGCGGAAAATGTAGGACAGCGTAAACGATGACGGCACTCATGCTTATGACACATGTGGTGAGCGCCATCGTTTGTTGAGTGTCAGAAAAATAGCTGCCTTTTTTCCACCAAACAAATGGGAATAAGCCCACGCCGAGGAAAGACATGATTAATGATCCCCATTCGTTTGAAGGGCTGTCGAATAACAACGATAAAATAAAATACGTTTGGTAACCGATAAGAAAGATAAATAGATAATCATAAGACCGTTTCATGTCAACCCCTCCCACCCTCTAATCATCCCAAAAGTATAAGATCTATTCAATAACAGGCTATGACGAATATGGTAACATTGCTGCCTATCAATGTATGTGGGGGGCTTACCTCAGTTAGAAGTAAATGGTTGTTGGCACGTAAAATAAACCTTTCGTTGCTTTATCCTCTCCGTTTAAATAAAAGTCAGATCGTACAAGTGTTTAACTAGAAGTGTGCTTATAAACAGATTTCCCTTCAATAAATGTTTCTTTAACGGTCGTATAGACATCAAATGGGTGGCCGGACCAAATGACAAAATCAGCATCTTTCCCTTTTTCAAGCGAGCCTTTCATCGCTTCTATCGATAAATGACGAGCGGCTTGGCTAGTGAGGGCTTTTAAAGCTGTCACTTCACTAAGCCCATGCTTAATCGCGTGTGCAGCAGTAGTTGTTAAATAGTCAATGCCTATGACAGGATGATCGGTTGTGATAGAAAAAGGGACACCATGTTTTTCTAAGGCGACCATCGTATGGTACCCTTTGTCAGCTAACTCTACCTTGGAGCGTGTGGACATTGTAGGGCCAACTGAGACTTGAACACCGTGTTCAGCAAGTTTATCAGCAATGAGGTGGCCTTCTGTACAATGTTCAATCGTGACATTAATCTTAAATTCATCAGCGATTCTAATCGCGGTCATAATATCATCAGCACGATGGGCGTGAGTACGAAGAGGGATTTCTTTTTTCAAAACGGGTAATAATTGCTCCATACGTAAATCTCGTTCTAAGATTTCCCCTTTATCCTTGCGAAATTGATAATCACGTGCTTTCATAAGTGTCTGCCGCATCAGTGCTGCGATTCCCATTCGTGTGACTGGAGCCATTTTTTTACCGCTGTAGATTCGTTTTGGATTTTCCCCAAAAGCTCCCTTCATGCCAGAAGGGGACTTTACAATCATCTCATCAACAATGTGGCCGGCTGTCTTAAAAATAGCCATTTCTCCTCCGATAACATTGGCGCTGCCTGGCATAATCTGAACAGTGGTTACCCCGCTCTCTCTTGCATCTTGAAAGGCTCTTTCCATAGGATTAACACCATCAATAGCACGGATATGAGGGGTGACGGGTTCTGACGTTTCATTAAAGTCTCTCCCTTCTTCACCTACCCCAGCCTCATGTACACCGAGATGCGTATGGACATCAATAAAACCGGGCGTTATATAGTCTCCGTGGCAATCATAGATGGAGACATTTGGAGGGAGGTCAATCTCTTCTCCTACTTGAAAAATATGCTCATCCTCAATGAGCAACGTGCCTTTCACTATGTCATTTCCTAAACCATCTAATATGTGGGCATTAATATACGCCTGTAACATCCTATCACCCTTTCAAAATATCGTCTTTATTATCTTCAATTTCGACAATCAAAATAAAAATCCTTGTCATTTTCTAAAGAAAAAGGGGAATTCCTGACAGTCACTTACCTGTTACTTGGAACAAGCACACTTACATCTGGTTTTTCATAAAATAATAGGGTGATATGTAAGCTAATAGTCTATCCTTAACAGCTAAATACGTATAAGACTAAAAAAGGAGTCAATTAAAAAATGGAGAAAAACAATGATTTTTACGATCAGGTCTATAAAGCAGGTGGGCACAAAAAAATGTATGCCAAGCATTATCGACACAGCCTTTATCTTCAACTGTGGAAAAAGTCGCTAGACATACTAAAGGAGATGGAAGATCCCCGAATCATTGATATTGGATGCGGAGTTGGACAATATGCCAACTTATTATTCGACCATGATTTTTTCCACTATAAGGGAATTGACTTTAGTGATGAAGCCATACGATTAGCCAAAATAACTAACAGTCTTTATAAAGATAAATTCGAGGTGGATAATGCTTATACTTCGTCTATTTACAATGACGATTACAATACAGCTATTTTGTTTGAAGTGTTAGAACATTTGCAGGAAGATTTGCGTGTTTTAAGTAAATTAAAAGTGGGAACACATGTCATACTTTCTGTACCGAATTTTGATACGGTGAGTCATGTAAGATACTTTACGGGGGAAGAGGATGTGAATAAAAGATATGAAGAACTCATAGCTTTTCAGGAAATTTACACATTTCCTCTTGCAGGGAGTTCTAAGCTATTTTTGGCCTATGGTATTAAAAATTAGTCAATGATGGCTACCCAATTTTAGTCACGTTTATATGCACTTACACGTGTAGATGTCCAATTTGATCCCGCACATAAGGATACCTCTGATTTTTTTGAGTTTTAGTCATTTTAAATTTATCAGAAGGTATCTTTAGTGTGGATAATGACAGTCATTTTGATAGGGGTAAAACATTAAACATTTGGAAACAGACAGCTCTAGCACTTTTATTTAGACAAATATAGAATGTAAAACTCGTGTTAAACAACTGCTTCTTCCAGTATGTCAAAAGTCTAAATGCTGCAACAGTGAATAATTTAAAACGTATTTGAAGAAATGCCATCATTCAAAATAAGATGTCAAAATCCAACTAGTGAATGTGACCTTCACTTCAGACGGACGCTTTCCCGAGGGCTTGTCTTCAGCTAACGTTTGCTCGGTAATTCCTCGCAAAAGTGGAGCTTCAGACTGCGCTTTATCCTCCGGGAGTCGCCGTCATACCTTTCAGTCGCTTTTTTATTATCCGTATATTAAATAAAAATCACTAGATATGAGTCGTTTTATTGCTCATGAAACGTCATTGTGAAATTGATTCATGTAATAAAATAATAAGACTTTATTTAACGAAAGTCTTGTTCTACTTCATTAATCCCAAATGTTTGGACGGTCAAGTCCCATTGTTCTCATATAATCTAACAGTTGACCAGTGTGAACAGATTCATGGTAAGCGATACGCAATAACATATCCCCAAGCGTTCTAACATATCCTACATCAGAACGGTCTATTCTTATAGTCTCAAAATCACTTACACTTATTGAGTTAATATATTCTAGGAAATTCTTACGATACGGTTGGGCAAATGCTAGCTCATTATCTACTGTTGTAAAATTTTTTTCTTTAAAAGGATTAGATAGGTTGGATAAACCTTTACTCCCTTTTCTTATAAGAATTTGGTGATAAAGATATTCACCTTCTAATACATGTCTAATCATGTCTGCGCAAGTAAGTGCCTCTCCGTCAGGTTTCCAGTTCAGCTTCTGTTCAGGTATTGCTTTCCAAACCTTTATACTTCTACGTCTTACTTCTTCAAAGTTGAGCACTATTAAATCATTCATCGTCATTAAGTTGTCATCTCCTTTGTTGTAGTCATAATTAGAGAAGCACAATGTGGCTGATTAAAAATGACAAGCACCTAGTGGATTGCCATCTAAATCTTTAAATTCAAAAAAGGTCACACCGTCTTCAAAAATGATGTCACTACAAGCTAGTGAATGCTCTTTCACTTTATAGTGTGTTTTTTCAATATCATCAGCGAAGAAATATAAAATAGGATGAGTCAAAGCGTCCTTGTTCACCGAATTCTTTTCCATAAGGGTAATGGCAGTTTCTCCAACTTCCAACACAGTATAACGCTCATGACGTTCATGACTTTCAAACACAGAATTAAAGCCAAACACCTCTTTGTACCAGTTGATGGCATCTTCTAAATTAGCGACTTGAAGGAAGACTGTGTCAATTCTTTTTACAACATTCATAAAAATCACCTCCTTAACTTTTTGAGCAGGGAATCATCTAATTGAAAAAGAAGACTGTTAATATTTAGCTATGATAGATTGTTCACTTATTTTCCAACCTCCATGGCACGAGAGAGCCTGAGTGTTCAATCATTATCTTAGTTTTTGTTTTAATATAAGCAAAACATTATAGAGACATAATGAGAAGTGTTTAAATGAAGAATTTGACATGTGAACAGGGTAGTGAAAGTAGTGAAGAAAGGACATGAGTGAAGTTGAATAGTTGAGAGTCTGGCTTGTAGTGTCACAGATGTCCTACGGTGTGAGACATGATAGATAATTATAGAATAAAAGCCAATTCGTAAGATGTCAAGAAAAGGGAGAGGTTTTTAGGATTCTGCTGATTACAGTAAGATTTACATTATTTTCACGAAAAATCGGTCTCATCCATAGGGGGAGACCGATTTTCTACGTGATTCTATCTAGCTGGACAGTCCTGCCGTTTAATCTAATCATTAAGAGTTCTAAATTAGAGGAAGATGTTGTGTTTCTTTCCCGCCTAAGTAATCAGTAATATAAGTTAACAGCTGTTGTACTCTCACATCGTTTGTATGGTGTTCATGGATAAAATGATAGCCGTTCGTCGTGATTCGCGTTCTTTCAGCTTTATTTTCACTATAAAACATTGCCTTCTCAAAAAAATCTTCCGTATTGCATGCGACAAAGTGTTCCTTATCTTTGAAGCCTAAATCCCATACGTCTTCATTAGGTTCTGCTAATAAAAGTGTCCGGCTGCCAGGAGCTTCAAAGAATTTCATAACGGGATATTTGGGTGATCCTCCACATGTGAAGAAGATGTTAGCTCTATTTAACTCTTGAGAAAATGTCTCATTCACTAATGCGATATCTGACGTGAGATTCCCAGGGTGTTTATTATACTTGAAGCCTTTTACATCTTTCATTTTCTTTAACACGGCTTCTCTGAATGGATAACGTCCTAAAGGTGGGTGATTAACGGTGCCATCATTAACGAGTCCCATAAAGAGAAACGGGATCTCTTTTTTCAATTGCCAATCTTTTGTGGTGGATGGGTCTATTGAAAAAGGCAGCCACCTAAATTGCTGTTCAAACTGTGGGAAGGTGTTTAAAAAAGATGACTTTATAACAGAAAAAATGAGATTGATCTTGTTTTTAGTAAAATAAGCGAGGCGTTCTTGCTTATTGGCATGAATATCAATTGAAAAAGCACCTGTTGGAATAGAGACTTTTTCTAAATCTGTGATGTGAGGGGCAAAAACATATCCCCATGAAGGGTCATAATGAAATATAAAATCGGGCTTCATCGGTATTTCGTTTAGTATATCGAGTATACTACCGTTCTCATGCCAATAATAGACGTCTGTGAATTTTTCGAGACTCGTGATCGCTTTATATTTCTGGTTATGCTTTGGGTAAGTGTCACCAAATTTTCTGATTAACATTAAAATTTTCGGATAGTTGCTCATTAACATCACTCCTTCTCAACAGCAAAAATGTTCTCCTGTATACTACGTGATCACAGATGATAAGGGGACAAAAATTTAATAAGTCTGAATGGTCTTATGGCCGCTCCTAATTGAACACTTGTGGAGATTATTTACATACTATTTGGCTTAGTAAAATGGTATACTGTCCTTGTTATATTTTTGAAACGTGTGATTTAACTAGCAGATGGGTTGGTATGGGAACAACGCACAATGGTGAGAGATGATGGAGGAAACATTATGAAAAAAGCGAGACTAATATATAATCCTACTTCTGGAAGAGAGCACGTGAAAAGACATCTTCCTGCTATTCTTGATTCATTAGAGAAAGCAGGTTATGAAACCTCTACTCATGCGACGACCGGTAAAGACTCAGCTAAAAACGCTGCAAATTTGGCCTGTGAAAGGCATTTTGATCTTGTAATCGCTGCAGGAGGAGACGGTACGATTCATGAGGTAGTTAATGGCATAGCAGAACAACCTTATCGGCCGTCATTAGGTATTCTACCAGCTGGGACAACAAACGACTTTGCCAGGGCCTTACATATCCCAAGAAACATTAAAGAAGCCTGTGATGTCTTAGTCAACGGTCGTCCTCAGGCCATTGATGTAGGAAAAGTGGCAGATATGTATTTTATTAATATTGCAGGTGCGGGAACCTTAACAGAATTAACGTATGAGGTTCCGAGTCGGCTTAAAACGATGATGGGACAGATCGCCTATTACGTGAAAGGCTTCGAAAAACTGCCACATATTAAACCGGTCCATGTGACCATTGAATATGACGGCAGTGTCTTTGAGGGAGAAATTATGCTTTTCCTCGTTTCCAACACAAACTCAGTAGGCGGTTTTGAAAAATTAGCCCCTAATGCGTATTTAAACGATGGCTTATTTGATATGATTATTCTGAAGAAAACCCGTCTGGCGGATGTGGTGAGGTTAACGGGGGCAGCTATGCGCGGGGAACATTTGAATGACGAACGAGTCATTTATGTCCAAGCAAATAGAATTAAAATTCATACTGACGATAACTTGCAACTCAATCTCGATGGAGAATACGGAGGCAATTTGCCAGGAGAGTTTATCAATTTACACAATCATCTACAAATGATCGTACCAGATAAAAAGCTGACATGTTTTCAAGACGTACACGAACTAGGATAATACATTTTTTAGCTGCTTTGTCAGCGTTAAAGATCTTGGAGTGATCCCAGATCTTTTTCTTCATTGTGTTTTCTAGTTAAAATAACTGACTATGAATGTACGTTAATAACCCTTATACAATATTATTTGGTTTTAGTTGAGACATGACTCAATAAAAGACTGTCTGAGAATATCTTAACAACAGACTAAATGGTTATGGACCAATAAGTCTGTTGTTAAACATATCGATTCAAGTTAGGAACGATTCGATATAAGTAAGCAGTTGCTTGGCCCGATCGCTATCTGTGTGATTCTCATGAATAAAGTGAAAACCGTTATCTGTAATTCGCTCTCTTTCTTCTCTATGTTCACTATAGTACATAGCTTTTTCAAAAAAATCCTCTTTGTTACACGCTACGAAATTCTCATTATTTTTAAAACCTAGCTCTAAAATATCCCGGTTAGGTTCAGCTAGAAGTAATGTCTTAGATCCTAGCGCTTCAAAAAATTTAATGACAGGGTAGTTGTATGAACTACCACATGTAAAAAAAATGTCGGATCGGTTAAGTTCTTGGGAGAAACTCTCTCCGACAACAGGGGGATTTTTCGCTTTATGACCAGGATGTTTAATATATTTAAAGCCTTCTGTATTGGTCATTCTTTTTAGTACCGCTTCACGGAAGGGATACCTTCCTTTTAGTGTAGAAAACTTATCATCGCCGTCATACATTAATCCCATAAGTAAGAACTTTGTTGTCTTTTCAAGTTTCCAATCTTTAATAATGTTTGGGTTAATTGAAAAAGGCAACCACCTAAAATGTTGCTTCAACTGTGGATAGGTTTCTAAAAAAGAGTTTTTTGTTGGGGAGAATATGAGATCGATCTGATTAGCGGTTAAATATAGTAATCTCTCATTTTTATTAAAATGTGTGTCGATTAGCAATGCGCCTTTAGGTATGTCCACTTTATCTAAATCTCTAATACGTGGGGCAAGTGAATAGTTCCAAGCCATATCATAGTGAAGGATAAAATCAGGTATTTGTTTGATTTTACTTAGTATTTCTAAAATACTGCCATCTTCATGCCAAAATATAACATTAGTATGGTTCTTTAACGCAGTTATTGAATCATATTTTTGTTTGTGTTTTGGATAGATATCTCCAAAATTTTTAACAAGCAATAAAATAGTCAAATTCCTTTTCATTAGCAATACTCCTTTTGATGACTCTATATGGCCATTGATAAATAAGTGCATAAGGCCGTTTTGGTAAGCTAGAAATATTAACTTTCTCTCGAGTCATAATAGATGTTTTTTTAGCTATTTCATTTTACGTTAAAAAAATATTAATGGTGCAATGCAAGAATGCCTACATGTGACTAAGGCGATTGTTTGGTAATGGCCATAGACAGCGAGTGTTGTATTAAATGTAAAAATGACCTCATCAGCTTTTTATAAATACTTATTAGATAGTTTATTAGGAATGACTTTAAATGTGCGGGATTTTATCACAGATAACCCTCCGTAAAGCTCCCGGCTCAAATAGAGAGGAGAGTTAAATCTATTTAGACGGGAGCTAACGGTCGGTAATGTCCTGATTGACTAAACTAGCAATCAGTGGGGGAAGAGCGAAAACGCCCACTTCATGATTAAAGGTTCGTTTTATAATGTGAAAGTGACTTTTGAGAGTTTGAGGCTATATATTTTAATTTAACCGTAGCGGTGGGGCGAACAAGACATGGCAAGGCCATGTTGAACGGATATTGTTGATATCCATAGGTAAAAGGGATGTATGATGGAGCAGGGTGTAAAAGAAGTAAACAAAAAATCCGAACGGATGCAGACTTGTTCGGATTTCCTTAATACGTTTATCTCAGCCTTTCAAAAAGAAGAAGCTTAACTAATTAATATACTTTTGTCGTCCAATTCTCTCCGTTCCACACATCGGTAGCAATAGCCTCGTAAAAGTCAGGCTCGTGACTAATGAGCAGAATACTGCCTTTGTAAGCTTGCAAGGCACGCTTCAATTCTTTTTTCGCTTCCACATCAAGGTGGTTCGTTGGCTCGTCAAGAACGAGGACGTTTGTTTCTGAGTTAATGAGTTTACATAAGCGAACTTTGGCTTTTTCTCCTCCGCTTAAGACAGAAACTTTGCTTTCAATGTGTTTAGTCATCAGACCACATTTTGCTAAGGCTGAACGTACTTCATATTGAGTAAAATGCGGGAACGCTTCCCATACATCATCAATACACGATAAATTGTTCTGCTCTTTTATTTCCTGTTCAAAATAGCCGAGATGTAAATGCTCTCCTTGCTCAACACTGCCATCGAGAGGTGTGATTTCTCCAAGCAAGCTTTTTAAGAGCGTTGTTTTCCCGATACCGTTCGCACCTGTGAGGGCGACTTTTTGCCCCCGTTCCATTCTTAAGTTTAATGGTTCTGACAATGGCTCATCATAGCCGATAACGAGGTTCGTCGCTTCAAAAATAAGCTTCCCAGGTGTACGAGCTAATTTAAAATGGAACTCAGGTGATGGTTTTTCTTGTGAAAGTTCAATTTTCTCCATTTTATCGAGCTTTTTTTGTCTCGACATGGCCATGTTTCGTGTGGCGACACGTGCCTTGTTACGGGCGACAAAATCTTTCAAATCGGCAATTTCTTTTTGCTGCTTTTTATAAGCGGATTCGAGCTGTTGCTTTTTTACATCGTAAACATGGAGGAAGTGATCATAGTCCCCGACATAACGATTTAGTTCGCCTGCTTCCATATGGTACACTAAATTAATGACCGAATTGAGAAACGGAATATCGTGAGAAATTAAAATAAACGCATTATCATATTCTTGTAAGTACCGCTTTAGCCATTCAATATGCTGCTCATCTAAATAGTTAGTGGGCTCATCTAACAACAGAATATCAGGTTTCTCTAATAAAAGCTTAGCTAGCAGTACTTTCGTTCGTTGTCCACCGCTTAAATCTTGCACATCTCGCTCAAGGCCAATCTCATCAAGGCCAAGTCCTCGGGCAGTTTCCTCTATTTTAGCATCAATGACATAAAAATCATTGTTAGTAAGCACATCTTGAATGACACCGACCTCTTCCAGAAGGGTTTCCATTTCGTCAGGTGTGGCATCTCCCATCTGGTCATACATCGTATTCATCTCTGCTTCCATATCAAATAAATACTGAAAGGCACCCTTTAACACATCACGCATCGTCAGCCCCTTTTCAAGGACGGTATGCTGATCAAGAAAGCCGACACGGACATTTTTTGCCCACTCTATCGTGCCTTCATCAGGGACGAGTTGACGTGTGATAATGTTCATAAAGGTAGACTTCCCTTCACCATTTGCGCCTACAAGACCAATGTGCTCCCCTTTTAACAGGCGAAATGACACGTCGTGGAAAATCTCCCTGTCACCGAACCCATGGCTTAACTTTTTAACAGATAAAATACTCATACTCTCAAACCTCTCTATAAAAAATTGGTGTCTTTGCTTCATTTAGGATAAAATCGGGTTAGATTATAATTAGACTGCGACACTATGAATAGCTGGTGCGGTTAAAAACATATCTACCATAAGGAGAATATTATGAATCCAACGACTATCATACCTGCTTTACCGACATATTTACAAGAGGCTTGGACAAAATCAGGCTTCAAAGAATTAACACCTATTCAGCAAAAGATGATTCCTGTGGCTTTAAAAGGTACTAATATTGTGGCTGAGGCTCCGACAGGATCAGGAAAAACATTGGCATACCTTCTTCCCTCTTTGGAAAAAATCGACACGTCTATTTTGCAGGCACAAGTGGTCATTGTGGCGTCTTCACGTGAATTAGTGATGCAAATATTAGATAATGTTACCAATTGGGCAACGGGAAGTGGTATTACTGGAGTCGCGCTTATAGGTGGCGCTAATGTGAAACGACAGCAAGAAAAACTAAAGAAGAAGCCGCAAGTTATTGTAGGGACGCCGGGACGACTCGTAGAATTAGTCAAGTCAAAAAAATTAAAATTGCATGAAGTGAAAACACTTGTTTTAGATGAAGCGGATCAGTTGTTTGCGAAAGAGCATATTGATGAAGTGGACACGTTGATGAAAGGTGTCATGAAAGACTGTCAGCGTATTGTATGTTCAGCTACCATCCCGAAGTATGTTGAAAAGCAAGCGGTAGAACGCATGGCGGCTGCTCCAGAGATAATCCGTATAGCACTTGATAAAGACATGCTTCAGCGAGTAGCGCACGTGTATCTCGTTGCCGAGAGACGTGAGAAGCCAAAACTGTTAAGAAAACTTGTTAATATGGAAGGCATGTATGGCTTAGCCTTTTCCAATGATATTCATGAATTAGAGACATTTGCTGAACGACTTGCTTTTAGGGGAAAAACGGTCGGTGTTCTTCATGGCACCACTGGGAAGCAAGAGCGGGAACAAGCGATTAAACAATTTAGACAGGGCGAAGTCCCAATTTTAATGGCGACAGATGTGGCTTCACGTGGTCTTGATATTGATGACCTCACTCACGTTATTCAACTTGACTTAGCTAATGATATTCAACAATACGTTCATCGCTCTGGAAGAACAGGCAGAGCGGGGAAGACAGGGACGGTCGTGTCACTCGTGACAGAAGGGGAGAAAGAGCGGTTACTACAAATAGGCGCTAAACTTGGTATTACATTAGAGGAAAAATCGTTGTCTAGTGGCCAACTCGTATAAAAATGAAAGAGGCTTTGGAAGGGGATACTGAAATGCCGAGAATTAAGAAAGCAGCACATGGGGACACCCCTTTTCAACAGTTATTAGGACACAATGTACAAATTATGACGTCTTGGAACACTCTAGGTGAGACACTTGAACGAGCCGGGCGTTTAACCAGTTCTTTAAAAGAGCAAGTGAGACGGACGTTGGCACAGAAGAACGGCTGTGCTTATTGTAAAGCAAAAGGGAAGCCAGATACGGCAATTTCAGATGAAAAAACGCTCGTGGCAACAGGATTTGCAGATGTTTTCCTCACACAAAAAGGAGACATCCCAGACAGTGTGTTTCATGTGCTGAAGGACACCTTTTCAGATGAAGAAATTAGTGAACTCGTCGCTTTTATCACGTTTACGACCGCCCAGCAATATTTTGGTGCGATCATGCAACTGGAAGGATAACGCTGTGTTTAGGAGTTGACCAACGAATGTGTTACTCATTTTTTAATCCATAAAAACGCTTATGGTCAATCAGAGGACCTCCGTGTTACTCATGCTGCTAAGAGGGTGAATAACGAAGGAGGATGTTTTTCATGAGAGATGAGCAATTTTATAAAGCACTTGAAATGGGAGAAACGCTTTTTACCGGGTGGGATTTTTCCTATATCGAAGGAAGCGGCCGATGCGCTAGTAGCTTACTGCCATGGTCTTACGGAAGCAAAGCCATAACCCTTATGAGACAGTGTCGTTCCCTACTTGATATGGGGACAGGAGGTGGTGAGTTTTTATCTTTACTTCAGCCATTTCCCTCAAAGGTTTACGCTACGGAAGGTTATGCTCCGAATGTCGCCATAGCAAAGGCCAAGCTTGAACCTTTAGGGGTCAACGTTGAACAGATTTCCGATGATCATCAACTACCATTTCATGACGAGCAATTTGATTTAGTGCTAAATCGTCACGAATCATATGCGCCTCAAGAGGTGAAGCGCATTTTAAAAACGGGTGGTATCTTTTTTACTCAACAAGTAGGTTGTCTAGATGCACAGGACTTAAATAAGGCTCTTCACAAACCGGTGAATGATGAGTATATCGATTGGGATTTGAAGTTTGCTGTGAAAGAGCTGACCGATGAAGGGATTCAAGTAGTCAAAGCTGAAGAAGCTTTCCCAACGTTAAGATTTTATGATATCGGCGCGGTAGTGTATTATTTAAAAGCAATTCCATGGCAGATCCCTCATTTTTCAGTTGACGATTGTGAGGAAGAACTTTACGTGATTTATGAACAGATTAAACAATCTGGATGTTTTGATGTGACACAGCATCGCTTTTTAATAGAAGCGAAGGCTAAATAACGAGAAATGGGGCCATTTAATGGCCCCATCTCATTTTAGGGGGAAAAGGCTTGTTTAGCACAGACAGAATTCGTTTAAGGAAAATGATGAAAGAAGATAGTGAGGTGTATCATACATGGCGAAACAATGAGCAGGTGATGATGTCTACTAGTCTTGTTATGGATCACTATTCTTTAGAAGAAACGAGAGACTTCGTAACTGAGGTTATCTTGAACAGTTCCTCTTCAAAAAGTTATATTATCGAGGAAAAAGCCGGAGGAAAGCCGATCGGAGTTACATCTTTAATACATATGGATTATAAAAACAGACATGCAGAATGTGTTATTGACATTGGTGACACGTCATATTGGGGACAAGGCTATGCGTCTGAAGCGTTAAAGCTCTTATTGTCATACGCCTTTTCTGAACTAAACATGCATCGTATTTCTTTGCGTGTCTTCTCATTTAATGACAAGGCAATTAAACTCTATAATAAACTAGGGTTTCGCCACGAGGGTACCAGTAGAGAAAGTCTATTTAGACAAAGTCGCTGGTTCGATATTATTCACATGGGAATGCTACAAGAAGAATATAAAGCAACTGATTGGGGTTCTAAAAACTTAGTTTTTTAAAGGTAAGCTTCAGCTCTGAAAAGTTTGTTAAGTTGGGATGAGTCTCGTTTTCACCTCTGTTCGACTTTAATATTCGTTCAGAAGCGTAAGTTGAACGACGACCTACTTGTTATTCATCGGTGTTCGATAGTAGGCTTCTCTATATTCCGACGGTGTCATTTTTTCAAATTTTTTAAAAAAGCGCATAAAGTACTTCTCGTCTTTTAGACCGATCGTAAAAGCAATCATTTTAACGCTTTCGTTCGTTCTAGCGAGAAGTTCTTTTGCTTTAGAGAGCCGCAACATCGTAATGTACTCTTGAATGGTCATGCCAGTTTCCTTTTTAAACAGGCGGGTTAAATAATCTTTATTGTAGTTAAATTCTTGTGCGATCATAGTGACTGAAATATGGTTTAATGCTTGAATCCGTATCCATTCAAGAATGGTATCGAGCTTTTTCTCAGGAGACGATTTTTCAAGTGATGTATTAACATGCGTAATCGTTTGTTCTGATAACTCAATAAGTAAGGAGGTGGCTAAATAATCAACGGCGTAGTGATTATAGTAGTTGGCCTTTGATACATCGAGTAGTTGTTTACTTAAGATGCGAATTCTTTCAATATATTTTGGTCGTGAGTGTACAGGTAACATAATCGTGCCATTATTTTTCAAAGGGGACGTATGAGGATTGGAGCGAATGCTTGTAATCTCTTGTTGGATGTCTTGATCAGATAAAATGGATACAGCTGATGAAAAATTAAAATGGAACCAATAATAGCTCGTGCCAGGGTCTGACACTTTGTAACCGACATGTAGCCTGTGAGGTAGTAAAAACAACACATCACCCGGCTTCACATGATAGTGTGTATCGTTTTGCTGAATGTACAAGTCATGATGAATAGCGATAATCATCACACAAATATCAAGATGTCGTTTCATATGGCTCCAGCCTTCTCCAGCCACGAATTGCCCTCCATGTAGGAAGTCGATGGGAGATAACACATCGGATTTTATAAATTCTTTCATATGCACACCCCTTCCATGAGAAGTCTCACCACAGCTAAACTTATAAACCTCTTAACGTCTTGTCATATAATTTAAATTTTATCACAGATAAGCGTCCGTAAAACTCTCGGCTCAAAATAGAGATTAGAGCTAACGGACACTGTCCTAATTGAAAGTTCGTTCTATCAAAAAAATGATGGTGAGAAATAACAAGTTTATTATATAAAAGTCGTAAAAGTCCACCTATTATTCTAGTTTCACTACCGTTAAAACGAGTTAGAAATGCTAACATTTAGTTAAGTTGAAACTATTTAGATAGGGAGTGCGGCTAGTGTTACATGAATTTAATTTACATGATGTGACGATTACTGGAGGACCGATCAAAAAGGCGATGTCTCTCAATGAAGCTTATTTACTTGAATTGGAGCCTGACCGTCTACTGGCACGGTATCGGGAATATGCTGGTCTAAAACCGAAAGCCCCTAATTATAAAGGTTGGGAGGATATGGAGATTTCAGGACATACACTTGGCCACTATTTATCTGCTTGTGCCATGATGTGGGCGGCCACAGGGAATAAAGACATTAAGGAACGTGTGACGTATATAGTAGAGGAGTTAGCATTGTGCCAGAAAAGTGATGGAGACGGTTTTATATCTGGTATTCCACGGGGGAAAGAGATTTTTGAAGAAGTGAGAGCGGGAAAAATTACGTCTCAGGGCTTTGATCTTAATGGTGGTTGGGTCCCACTGTATTCACTGCATAAAGTATTTGCAGGGCTTCGAGACGCCTATTACTACGCAGACAATAAAAAAGCATTGGACGTCGAGAAAAAGCTAGGTGAGTGGCTCGCAGGAATCGTTAACCCACTAAACGAAGCACAATTGACGGCGTTATTGAGATGTGAATACGGAGGTATGAACGAAGTTCTCGTTGACTTAGCAGTAGATACAAAGGATGACACGTTTTTAGCGTTAGCTAATAAATTTTATCACAAACAAATTCTTGATTCCTTAAAAGAGAAGAGAGATACATTAGCCGGGAACCATGCGAACACACAAATACCGAAAGTGATTGGTTTGGCTAAAAAATATGAAGCCACAGGTGAAGAAGATTCACGGGCTATTGCAGAGTTTTTTTGGGAACGAGTCGTGAACCACCATTCATATGTTATCGGTGGTCATAGCTATGCAGAGCATTTCGGAGAGCCAGGTAGGTTGAATTCAAGGTTGGGAGCGACCACATGCGAAACGTGTAATACGTACAATATGCTAAAACTCACACGGCATACGTTTAAATGGAACCAGTTGGCTGAACAGGGTGATTATTATGAACGGGCATTATTTAATCATATTTTAGCTTCTCAGCACCCGGAAGACGGTCGTGTTAATTATTTTCTTTCGTTAGATATGGGTGGACAGAAAGATTATCGGTCAAAGTTTGAAGAATTCTCATGCTGTGTAGGGACAGGGATGGAGAATCATGCAAGCTATGGAAAAGGTATTTATTATTATAGTGAAAAGTCTCTTTTTATTACACAATATCTTCCTTCCAAGTTAAAGTGGCAAGAACATGGGGTGGAAGTAATTCAAAAGACAACTTATCCTGACGACGAACACATAAACGTAGAATTTCACACTGATCAACCAATTAAACTAGCTATCAATCTACGAGTCCCCTACTGGGCTGAAAAAGGTGTTGAAGTAACGATAAATGGGGCCCCCATGAAAGTAAATGAAACACCATCTCATTTCATTACGATTGAGCGCATTTGGTCTCAAGGTGACACAATCGATTTGACGTTGCCTATGTCTCTTAGAATTGAACCTATGCCGGATAACGCCAATCGCGTCGCCTTCATGTATGGTCCGCTCGTTTTAGCGGGAGAGGTTAATCGTAACGAAACAACAGAATCAGATGACAGGCTCAGTGAGGTGTTTCCTGTCCCTGTCTTAATAAGTGAGAAAGATCATTTATTAGACCATTTTCATAAAGATAAACAATCGTTTATGTGGAAAACGGAGGGGCTTGGGTATCCTTATGATGTTCACCTCATACCGTTTTACCAAATGCACGACCACCATTATACCGTATATTGGGATGTCTTTTCGAAAGAAGAATGGCAAAAAGCTGAGAGTGGATACAAATTGGCTTTGGAACAGCATCGGTTAGAACAAGAGAGAACAGTGGATGTCGTCCAGCCGGGGGAGATGCAGCCGGAAAGAGACCATCATTTTAAAGGTGAACATGTCTCTCATAGTTCTGTATTTAACCGTGCTTATCGTAGTACATGGAAAAATGGGTGGTTTTCGTTCGAATTGGCCGTGTTACCGGCCATGGTGATGCAGCTTGTCGTCACCTATCCGCTTGAAGAAGACGACACGATTGGATTTGATATTTTTGTTGATGAACAGTGTATCACAAATGACCTCATAAGATCAGATGACTTAAATCAGTTCACATATTCCACATACCTCCTTCCGTATGAACTGACAAAAGGAAAAGAGCACGTCACTATTACGTTCAAGTCGCATGACGAACATCGTGTGGCAAAAGTGGCCGAGATAAGCACGGTCAAACGCCATTATTAAAATATCGCCTGTCTACCACCTTTGTGATTAGACAGGCGATATTCGTATGCGAATAAATTGGTTTTTGTGAAAGTCGTATTAATCCACTAATTGTTGTGAACAGTCTACTTAATATTGGTTAGGGATAGAATAAACGAATTAGATGGAGAAGCTATTTAAAAAGAAAGGCTTGTTATGAATTTATGACATGTACCCATTTCATCATATAAAAGACATTCTGTAAAAAGAGATAATTCATTGACCTTTCGCTCCAGACGAGTGTTTCTTTGAGGGGCCTGTTCAGCTAATTGATGCGATAAATCCTTTTTCAGCATGGGTCTTACTCGAACTAAGATGTATTGACGGAAAATCTTGGACAAGAAAAGAACTGCCTCAGTGTAATGGAGGCAGTCTTGTGTTAAATAGCCGGTGGGCCAAATTTTCCATTGTGGTAATCGCGATAAGCTTCTTTAATTTCATCCATCGTGTTCATGACGAAAGGTCCATATGGAACAATATGTTCCTTAATAGGTAAACCGCTATAAAAAAGGAGCTTTGTTCGCCGCTCGTTAGCAATCAATCGACAGTCGCTCACTACGTGAGAATCTCCCGTTTCATCGTATTGAAACGTAGCAACACCGTGTTTTTTAAGCTGTATCTCTTCCTCTTCCCCTTTACCAATCGTCACGTCGCCCGATAGGACGTATAAGAAAGCATTGTGGTTAGCAGGAGTACGGTGGATGTATTCGGCTCCTGCCTCTAAATTAATTTCCGTTAATGTCATAGGGACGATTGTTTGTAAAGGCCCTGTTATGCCTGCAATAGAGCCGGAGAACACTTTTAAGGTACCACCGGGAATTGCGACGACAGGCGCCTTTTCCGCATATACATTTTGATAAAAAGTATCAGTTTTTTTCTTTTCTTTCGGCAAGTTTACCCACAATTGCAAGGTGTGGGCAATATCATTTTCTACACCGTCTTCTGCGTGTCTTGCTGCCCAGCCAGCATTCATATATTGAACATCACCAGCTTGTAAAATGTCTCTGCCTCCTGCATTATCAATATGCTCCAGGCGACCGTCAATCACATACGTGACTGTTTGAAAGCCTCTATGAGGATGATCAGGAAATGTTCCTTTTTTGAACCAATCTTCCGCCATTAAAATAAAAGGGTCACAGTCAGCCCATTTGTCTACTGGCAATACCCATCCTTTTTGAATAGCAGGGAGTGTTTCTTCACTATATTGAACGTACCAATGGTCTTTTATGAGTCTATTCAATGTCTTTCCCTTCTTTCTTTTAGTAAGTAAGCTATCACAACGAGCATATCAATAAAAGTCAGGAAATGAAAATATGTTGCTTACTCAGCTTTTTAGATAAAAGAATGACAAAAGCAAACCGCCTGTTTGGGAGCAACAGGCGGTTTGCTTTAAGAGGAGTAGAAGGCATCTACACATACGCACGGAAATTTCCTTTGAGAAAGAAAGTTTCCTATGGTAAACATTATAGTTTTAAACCCAATTCATGTCAACTGTTAAGTGAAAAATAGGTAAAATCTCTTGTCCTCTTCTCTTTGATACCTTCATGTTTGTAACGATTAATGAAAGTGATAACACAAAGCAAAAGTTTTATTTATACACCATATAAATGGGGAAAGGTGCTAAGATAGTCTATGTGACGCATCCAAAGATATAACAGAGAGACTTATATGATTACAGGGGTGGGGAAAGTTTAACCGAGAAACTTTTAAAAAGAGCAAGCGCCTTTTATCGCAGATAAGCGGCCGTAAACGCCCCTGTTCGAAATAGAGAGAAAAGCTAACGCTATTTAGGTGAGAATGACGGACGGTAATATTCTGATTCACTCAACGATCAATCAGTGGAAGAAGAATGAAACGCCCACTGATTGAAGGTTCGCTTTATTTACAAAGTCAAGAATAAGCCTGTGAATAAGAGTGAAAGAGGTATTAAAGCGAATGGGAACAATTGAGGAATTCCCGATAAAAGTAATGACTTTGGAGATGAGACCACATGACACGATTAGTGAACGTTTATCAATTCGATGTTTTCAGCAGGGAGCCGGGAAAAGGAAATCCAGCAGGGGTCGTATTAAATGGAGATGATTATTCGGAAGAAACGATGCAAGTGATCGCCAATCAAGTTGGCTTTAATGAAACAACTTTTGTTTGTCATTCCACAACAGCCGATGTCAGATTACGTTATTTTACCCCGGGGCATGAAATGTCACTATGCGGCCATGGGACAATGGGGGCTATCTTTGCATTATTAGACCGAGGTCTGATGGTGGAAAAGCGCGATTTAACGATTGACACGAAAGCCGGGAAGCTAGTAGTTCAACATAAAGAGAATGGAACCTTAATGATGGCACAAGCCCGACCACAGTTTAAGCCTTTCACAGGGTCAAAACAAGCGCTAGTGAAGGCATTAGCCATCACAGAAGATGACCTTTTAGAAGACGTACCTGTTGTATATGGAAGTACTGGAACATGGACCTTACTTGTACCTGTGAAAAACTTAGACGTGTGTCAGCGAATGCGCCCACATAATGAGGCGTTTCCACGTATATTAAAGGAGATACCGAAAGCATCTGTTCACCCTTTTTGTTTGGGAGGTTATGATGGAAAAGTTCACATGCATGCTCGACACTTTTCTTCTCCTTTTTCAGGAACGGTAGAAGATGCTGTCACAGGAACAGCTTCTGGCGTGATGGGAGCATACTATGCAACATATATTAAACCGAACACAGCCTTCCCGTTGAATGTGATTGTGGAGCAAGGCAACGAAATAGGTAAAGATGGGCGTGTTCACGTGCAAGTGTTGAAAAAGGAAGATGACAGCTTGGGAGTGACAATTTCCGGGGACGGGGTATTTGTGAAAACACGTAAAGTATCATTAGAAGCATAACAAGGTGGCGTTCTGCTAAAGTAAAGACTACCACATCGTAAGGAGGGGTTAAACGTGGATTATGTTAAAGCCCTACGCCAACAAGTCGGTAATAGACCGCTTATTCTAACAGGAGCTGCTGTAATTATAATGAACGAAAGTGAAGAGATTCTACTTCAACATCGGATCGATGGTGGGTGGGGATTACCAGGTGGTTTAATGGAACTGGGTGAGACGTTGGAACAGACAGCGAGGCGGGAAGTAGCAGAAGAAACAGGGCTTCAGCTAGGAAATCTTAATTTGTTAAACGTTTTTTCTGGTCCAGATTTCTACTATAAGCTTGAAAATGGGGATGAGTTTTATGCCGTGTCCGTTATATTTGTGACGAACACATTTAGCGGTGAACTCGTGATGGATGAGACGGAATCACGGGATCTACAATTTCTCAGCCTGGCACACCTCCCGAAGGGCGTGACACCCGAGTATCAAAGATATATTGATTATTTTCTAAAGCATCGACAAGACGTAGGCTTGTAATTTTCGTCTCTTTTTAGTCGTTCACTTTTCCAAAAACTTTTATTTCATAAGAAAATACACATGAGGGTTACATATGCAAATGCGTCACGTTGTCCTGAAAGATTTTCATATCATTTCTCTGCTTCTGAATGAGTGGTGGGGTGGAAGGGAGATGTCTGCTAGGCTCCCGAAGCTATTTTTGAACATTTTACCCGAACGAGCTTTATCCCACTCTTAAGGGTCAGTAAAACCCCCACCTGAAAACTTAAGAAGATCGAAAAGTTTAGGTGGGGGATAAACTGTCCCTAAAGGTCCGATAAGTTAAACTAACAATCAGTGGGGATGAAGGAGAACTCCCACTGATTGAAGCTTAGCTTTATCATTGAAGCCGATGACAAGATCATCGGCTTTCTCGTTGGCTTTATGTCACAAGATAAATCGGATGAAGCTTACATTCATTTTGTCGGTGTTCATCCTGACTATCGAAACCGGCGGATAGCTAAGCGGTTATATGAACGTTTCTTTATGGTAGTTGTCCATTCCGGTTGCCGTGTTGTCCGTTGTATCACGTCTCCCATAAACCGCACGTCAATTGCTTTTCATAAAAAGATGGGATTCGTTATTGAAGCTGGTGATAAAATGATCGACGGCGTAGCGGTTCACACTGGTCATGATGGCTCAGGAAATGATCGTGTTTTATTTACGAAAAACATAGAAAACGATGGTGATTATGGAGGAATGTAAATGAAGGATTATCGTCTAATCACTGTTAACGGATACTCAGAAAAAATAGGTGCCCTTGTCTGGATGCTTGAAAATGCTAGAAGTGTGACATTGGATGAGGTGATGGGACTTAATGAGGATAAATTGGATACCCGCCTTCAAGGCGACGGGAATACCATTGCGACACTTTTAATGCACATAGCGGCAATTGAATACGTGCACCAAATTCTCACATTTGAACAACGAGACTTAACCGAGAAAGAATATGCTAAATGGCAGCCAGCTTTGGAGCTTGGACAAAAAGCTTGTGAGGTCTATAAACAACAGCCATTGAGTTATTATATAACGGTCTTGCAGCAAGTGAGAGAACAAACATTAACGTTCTTAAAAACACAACATGACAGCTGGCTGTTTGAAGAAGATAAATGGGCTAATGGCGTGCCGATTAATTATTACTACCTTTGGTATCATGTGTTGGAAGACGAAATTAGCCATCCTGGCCAAATAAGAATGATGATACGGCAATTAAGTGAAAACAAACGTCATTGAGGTGACATTAAAGACTGTTTCAGTAAAGAATGGCTGTGGCTCACTGACCTAATCGATAAAGGCTAAACTCATAAAACTTTTGGCTGCAAATAATTAAAAGAGGAGAGTCATGATGATCGTAACAGACCCGTTGTACGGATCGTTTAACGTAGACAAGGTGTTAGCTAATATGATTGAGAGCGAGCCAGTCCAAAGATTGAAAGGGATTCACCAAGGAGGGGCGAGCTACTTAGTAAACCGTGATTGGAACGTGACGAGGTATGAGCATTCTCTAGGTACGATGCTGCTCGTTAAGCATCTAGGTGGTTCCTTAGAAGAACAAATAGCTGCGCTGTTACACGATGTCTCTCACACCGCCTTTTCTCACGTGATCGACGCTGTTTTCGAGCATGACCAAGAGGATTATCATGAAAAAATCTATGAACAAGTGATTGGAAAGTCAGACTTACCGATCATATTATCACAACACGGTTACGACTATGAGGAACTGCTTTTTGACCATGGCCAGTGGCAGTTACTTGAACAGCCACCCCCGACACTTTGCGCCGATAGAGTGGATTATACGTTACGTGATATGTATACATATGGTCATATTACGAAGGAGGAAGTCACCAAGTTTATCGCTGATCTGACTGTAATTGAAGGGGAAATGGCGGTGAAGACGGTGTCGTCGGCTGAGTGGTTTGTCAGCACTTATTTTAAAGAAGTCATTGGCTTTTTCATGCACCCTTTAAATGTATACGGATATGAAGCGCTGGCGAGATTATTAAAAACGGCGCTCACCGCAAACATTCTGACGGAGGATGATTTTTTGAACGATGACGCCCGCGTGATAGCAAAGTTAACAGCCTCTTCAAACAAAGATATTCAAACACAATTAAGCAGGTTGCACCCGCATGTAACGGTCGTTGAAGAGGATACTCACTATACTTTTCATCGGAAAAATAAAGTGAGGCTCATTGATCCCCTCGTGTATACTGAGGGGCATCTGAAGCCGGTTTCTCACCTCTCTAAGAAGGCTAAAAGCATGATTAATCAGACTAAAGAAAAAACGTTGGCAGGCTCGTATGTGAAAGTGATTGCTTATTGACGATGAACATGGCCACATGTTGATCATATATCATTTTCGTATAAATATCATTTAGCCGAATGATGGCAAAGCTAACAGCCTCTTCAAACAAGGATATTCAAACACAATTAAGCAGATTGCACCCGCATGTAACGGTCGTTGAAGATGGTGCTGACTATACTTTTCATCGGAAAAATAAAGTGAGGATCATTGATCCCCTCGTGTATACTGATGGGGATTTGAAGCCTGTTTCTCACCTCTCTAAACCGAGAATTAGTAGGAACATGCACATAAATTAACAAGGGCTTTCTAAATAATTTGAAAAATTACACTGAAGACCCCATTAATATGTTTAAATCAGGAAATAGATTGCTCAGTAATGTACTTAAGCTAACGGGGAGAATCCTTCAATAAGGAAATATCAAATTTTATTTGATTCAAGGGTATTTTAATAATAGAATTATATTTATATTACATAATGCAAGGTGTGATGTCTTATGGCATATAAACTAAATCAAGTTAACAATGCAGGTATTGTCTTTAGGAAATATTCTAAACAGAGGAGATGTCACATTGAAATTGAAAGAAGAAAAATTTGAGGTTGTTTCAGAAACAGAAAGGTTAGTAATAAGACCATTACAGAAAGCCGATTATGAAAATTGGCTAAATGAATTTGAAAATCGTTACCCATCTCAATATCGCCACGACCAAGGGAAAATAGATATGAGTGAGTGTACCCAGGAATGGTTTCATAACCTTGTAGATAAACATCAAGAGTTAGCACTTACAGATACTGCATATATATTTGGTGTATTTCAAAAAACAGATGGTACACATCTAGGTATGGTTGATTTTTCGATCTTAGCGAGAGAGGATTTCCAATGGGGAAGAATTGGTTATACAATCCATAATCAGTATTGGAGAAAGGGTTACGGTAAAGAAGCAGTAAAAGAAGCAATTAATATGGCATTTAAACATTTGAAATTCCACCGTATAGAAGCCCATATCAATTTAGACAATTCTGCGTCAATTAATTTAGCAGAGAGTGTTGGGCTGGAGTATGAATGTACGAGAAAAAGGTTTATTTTCGAATTCGGGGAATGGACAGATAATCTAATTTATTATAAAAATTCTATTGAGTAAGTTTTTTAAAATTAGAAAGGCGATTATTCTTTAAGAGAAGTCGCTTTTTAACTAGCGGCAGTGATAGGCGCAAAAACGCTTGCTGCCGTTTTGTCACTAACGGGTAAGCGTTAGTTGAATAAGAAACTATAAAAATAAAAGCAGAGAAATCCTCTGCTCTTATTTAATTTTTTCATTTTCTGAGCTAAGGGGATACTCATTATATATTATAATATGAAAAAAACTAGATGATAAATAACCATGAATAATGTTCAAATTATATCCAATCACCGAAGTTTTAGTGAATTTACTGTTTAGACGCCCTCTCTTGGTGCGAATGGCGCAATATCATCTAACCTGCGCCACTCAAACGAAGAAAAGCTTGTGAGTTTCCCTTGTGTGAGCAGAGAGTTAGCGAAAACTCTCTGCTTTATCTCTTTTTTAGTCTTTAGCTAACATCTAGGTACCGTTCAATTAAATTCCGATGTTTCTAATGGGTTATGAAGTCCTAAAATGATTATCAAAGTAAGTAGTCTGACAGTTATTCGATTAAAGCTTCTTCAATTAGATCTAAGGATTTATTTTTAATGTTTGGATAGTCACTGATGACCCATGGCGGCATAAAATAAACTTGGTCATTTTCTACTGCCGTTAGGCTATTCCAAATAGCGCTCTCCATGAGAGTGTTTAATTGCTTCTCAGCTTCTGGGTCATCAACAGCATTTGGCCCTCCATTTTCAAGAAATATATGATCAGCATCATATGTTGTCAGTGCCTCAAACGAGATTGTTTCAACTTTATCAAGGCTTTCCAATCCTTCCACAGGTGTAAGTTCTAAATCATGAAATAGTGTCGCACTCAAATTAAAGTCTGTCCCATGAACACGGATCTCTTTAGGCATAACACGTAAATATAAAAATGTTTCATCAGCTTCAATGTTTTCCTCAAGCTTAGTACGGAGAGCCTCAGCTTTCTCATCATAATCTTTCAACCATTCCTCAGCTTTCTCTTCTTTATCAACGATAGCGGCAACTTCTTTAAAGCTATCACGCCAATCATCCGGTGCAGATAAAAGAATTGTAGGCGCAATTTTGCTTAATGAATCATAAATCCCTTCTTCACTTGTTCTCGCAATAATAAGGTCAGGATCGGCCTCTAATAAGGCCTCAATGTTTACATCATCTCCAAGAGGCAGGATGTCTTCGAAGGACGTGTTCTCTATGTAAGGAAGATTTGTCTCACCTAAATAAGTCGTCATTGCATGGGGTCTTATATCTAAAGCTATCAATGTGTCTGCAAGACGGTAATCAAGAACGGCAATTTTTTCAGGTGTTCCAACTATGGTTGTCTCACCGCCTTCGTGAGTAATAAGCTGTTCATCTGTCATATCGTTTTCGTTGTTAGTGACCGCACGTGTATTGTCAGCACTATTACAAGAAGCCAGTACAACAATGAAGAGTAGACTTAAAGGAAATAAAAAAACTTTTCTCATCATGCTGTTCCCCCAATTTATATAATTGATAATGATAATCATAATCAATTGAGAGGGTGGACGTCAAGACTTTATTCTAAGCTACTCTAGGAAATGACCTTAAAATCAAATGACGAGGCTATCGATAATTTATCAAGAAACATAGAAACCTAAATATATTTGAGTGAGACGAGCTGAGTGCTGCCTACATTGATGATAGATTGAGGATAATCAGAAGGAATTTGAAAACAAAGTTCCAATTGTTCAACACAGCATAACTATATAGGATAAACCACTGGATGGCGGATGTTTTGAAAATTGTCCCTAGTAATTAAGGGGAAATTTATCACAAATAAACGTCTCTGCTCAAAATAAAGCAGAGAGGTAAATTCATTTAGGTGGGAGCTCACGACCGCTAAAGTTCTATTTGAAGGTTCGTTTTATGTTTGCAAAAATTATAAACTGTGTTACTGTATATAAAGATATAAACAGTAAGAGGTTACTTAACAACTCTCTATGAAACTTTTAGTTGTCATCGTTCGTATATGACTAATAAGGCAATGCTCCATGCTGAAAATGGGGCTAAATAGCGTGAGTTCATAGTACATACTATAAAGGAGTGGCAAGAGATGAGTGATATTGTATTAGAGATTAATGGTCTTACGAAGCGCGTTCAAAAAAATAAAAAAATAGTTGATAGCGCCTCGTTTCAAATGAAAAAAGGAGAAATTCTCGGCTTGCTGGGACCTAATGGAGCAGGTAAAACTACGACGATTCGCATGATTGTCGGCCTCATTAAAAAATCAGAAGGAAGTGTCAAAATTAATGGACGCGACCTTGATGAAGAAGGACAGGCGTGTAAATCAGAAGTAGGCGCGATCGTTGAAAACCCAGCCTTCTACGATTATATGAGTGGTTACAAAAATTTACAGCAATATGGCCGTATGGCGAAAAAGGAGATTCCTCCAGAGCGTTATGAGGAAGTGATCGAGCTTGTAAAATTAAAGCATGCCATCAACGATAAAGTGAAGAAGTATAGTTTAGGGATGAAGCAACGGCTAGGTGTGGCGCAAGCTCTACTACATCATCCAGCCGTGTTAATATTGGATGAACCGACAAATGGCCTTGATCCTAAAGGTATTAGAGAGCTCCGTGATTATTTACGCCAACTAGCGAATGAAGGAATTTCAACACTTGTTTCGTCCCATTTATTATCCGAAATGCAATTAATGTGTGACAGAGTAGTTATTATGGAACAAGGCAAAATTATTAATGTGACGACTATTGAAAGTTTGAATGAGAGTAATGAAACAGAAGATCAAGTAATTGCTTTACGTCTTAATGCATCACAAGTTAACAAAGCTAATGACTTATTAAGTACTATGGATAGCGTTACTGTCATGGAAAAAGAAAACGGTCATATTCTCGTTGTAAAAACATCATATGACCATATTCCCACATTGAATAAAAAACTTGTTGAAGCAGCTATTGACATCTATGCTATTGAATTAAGGAAAGCCTCTTTAGAAGATAAGTTCCTTGCATTGACGGCTGATGGGGAAGCGAAGCTTCAAAAGGAGGCTGAATAACGATGATGTCCTTATTAAAAAATGAATGGATTAAGTTATGGAATAAAAAACAAACGTGGGCATTCGCTGCCCTCATTATCGCCATTTCTTTCGGTGCTGCCCTTCTGTTTTCTCTTGTTTTTACGGAGGATGTAGCGAGTGAGCACGGGTGGGAAATGACATTAGAAAGGGAAATTGCGGAACAAGAAGACATACTAGCAAGTGAGCCTGATGATGAATGGGAGATTGAATATGCTGAAAGTGTCATTGCAGAGAATGAACAGCTGTTAGAAGCAGGTGTGGATCCAAATGATAACAATAACATGATCTTCTTAAACGATTCATTTCTTTTTGTGGCATCATTCATTACACTTTTTTCTGTCATTGTTGCCAGTTCAATTGTGTCTTCTGAGATTGATAATAACACGATGAAGCATTTGCTTATTCGACCTTATGAGCGTTGGCAAATTCTTTTATCAAAATTTGTTACGGTATTAGCTTTTGCCTTAACGCTTATCGGTTTGCTACTCGTCAGTAATCTTATCTTTGGCACACTTTTCTTTGGGACAGGTAGTTTCTCATCTCCTGTTAGCGAATTAACGATGAACGAAGGAAATGTCATAACGGCTGTTAACGAGGTTTTGCCGGCAAAGATTGGTCTCTATTTCTTGAATATGTTGATGTTTGTCATCATTTCCTTTGCCATTTCTATTTTATTTAAAAGTCAAACATTGGCAGTCGGTATTGGGATATTCATTTTATTTAGCACCTCGATCCTCCAAGGTTTAACAATGTTGCTAGAGGAGTATGCGTGGTATAAATTTATTTTCCTGCCGCATTTAAGTTTACCGGTATATGCCGTGGAAGATCACATTTTACAAGACGTCGGTCTTGGCTTTTCCTTAATGATCTTAGCCATTTACGGAATTATTTTTATGGCTGCATGCTTCACCTACTTCCAAAAACGTGATTTGGCAGATTAATCAATAAACATGCCCCTTCTCCCATTAAAATTTTTGGGAAGGGGCATTCGCTTTATCAGTGTAATGTTTAGTGAATTGAGTCTATTTATACATAATATTCGGCGCTAATGTCGCCACTTTTTCCATGACCTGCTCAATGTCATCGTCAGAAACGTTTAACTCTTCGAGAGTCGTTTTTAAATGGTTAGCAATCGCATTAAAGTGTTCTGGTTGAATGTTCATATTCTCATGAGCTTTCTCCATTGAAAGACCACTATATTGGTGCGGTCCACCTAATGCATATGATAAAAATTTAGTTTGATGTTGGCGCTGTTTTGTCATCTCAGTGTTGGTGAAAAAATGATTTACCGTTTCATCTGCTAAGACCTTGTCATAAAATCTGTCTACAGCTGTTTCAATGGCTGATTCGCCACCTAGCTTGTCATAGAGTGTGGTCATCTTATCTCCTCCATATGTATTAATGATGTTTGAACTGTTGTAATAGTGTAAAATCATCTCTCAAATCTGTCAGTGATATAGATCACAGTCCAGAAAATAAAACCTCAAAAACAGGTGACTGCTTTGAGGTTTAGTAGTCAAAGGACTATTATTTGTCTCGTTCTTTTTTCATTTGTCTTAAATAATAAATAAATGCAGCGCCTCTCAATAGACCTTCCAAATTGTTTTTATCAGTGAATTGAGCAGCAGCTTCTCCACGTTCAGCTTTCTTTGATGTAAATTTAGCCAGTGTGGATGTTAAATGATGCGCTGATTCTCCTGTATCATGAATAATATCAAACAGTGGATTAAGCTTTCCAATCTTGTCATTTACGTCGGCCAATGTTTCGTTCGTATTATACAGAAGTACTGTGGCTTCGCCAGCCATTTCTCCAATGCTTTTATTAACTGTTTCCACCGTTTCAGCTGTATTCTCAAGCGTAGCAGCAAGCTTTTTCATAACAGGAATTAAAATAATGACGAATCCAGCGCAAGCTAATGACAAAATAAATACTGCAATCCCTAACCAGTCCATATGTATCACCTCTAAAAAGTTTTATTGGAGCGTTATTCTTGTCGATATGTTTCAATCATGTCCAACAGCTGAGCAATATAATCACCTATAACAGGCAGTGACACGGTATTGTATAAAATGAGAAAGAAGATACCAAGGAAAATAGCTGTCCCTAATGTGAGACCGACGCCGCGAGCAACACCTGCCAGCAGATTGACCTTTATCACTTCCTTTTTATTTGTGAAATGATAAGCCATATCTTTCAAATGTCCCTTTGTCGTCATATCTTCTAGCTTATCTAACAGTTTTTCAAAGCGCTCATTTTCTTCGTGCCGTTTGTCATCTCCTCTTGATTTTGAAGGTAATTTTCGTCTTTGTTGATCAGGTGTTAAAGGCAATAAGAGCACTCCTCTCAGCGAGATTCAGTGCTATAGCTTTTCCCCTTTGTCTTCTATTGTAAACTAACGATCGCTGACCTTCCAGAGTGACATGACGATCAAAGCAAAAAAATGGGAGAAATATGCTAAAATAAAGGCACTTAAACATGATGTTAGTCGGAAGGTTTTCTTAAACTTGCATCATCATTTCTATATTAATTTAAATTTTAAGTAGTTTTAGAGGTAGTTGTATCTTAACAAATGAAAAAGAGGAACAAAACAGAAAGTATTCAAAGATTAACTAAACAACCTTCACAATTAACCATTGCTTTTGGCCATTATAATAGGTTTAATAGTATTGCTTTAATAACAGTGAAGAGATCTAAAATTGGATGAGGGGGGGAAGAAAGTATAACAGCTGTTAATAGCAAATATGTTGTAATTTTTTTACTATAATGTCACAGTTAATTCCGTTACATTTAAAATCATACGAGAGGGGATTTTTCAATGAATCCAATATTACTAGATTTTCCAAATGAAATGACATCGGATCGACTTATCATAAGGTTACCGCAATATGGTGACGGGCAAGCCGTTCACGAAGCTATAGCAGCTTCTGATGAATTGAAAAAATGGCTTCCGTTTGCGAACAAAGAGCAAACGCCTGAAGAGGTGGAGATCAATGTACGGGAAGCCCATATTAACTTTTTAAAACGTGAAGATTTACGACTTCACATCTTTGAAAAAGAAACAGGTCAGTTTATAGGCTGTTCTGGTTTACATCGAATTGATTGGGAGGTACCGAAAGTTGAAATCGGTTATTGGCTTGATTCACGTTATACAGGAAAGGGCTACATGACTGAAGCCGTGGAACGAATAACACAATTTGCTTTCCAAGAATTAAAAGCGAAACGAGTGGAAATTAGATGTGACGTTAAAAACGAGAAAAGTCGCGCGGTCCCTGAACGACTGAACTTTGAGCTTGAAGGCATCATCAGAAATGATGAATGGTCGATGGATGGGGAGAATTTAAGGGATACATGCCTTTTTGCTAAAGTGAGCGAATCGACATCATGGGGAGAACAATGAATGGACAGGATATGCTAGCCTATTTAAAAAAAGGTGATGCCCATCAGTACCGTGTGTATCAGGCGATAAAGAAGGCACAGGTTTTTGAGAAATTAACAGCGTATCTGTGGCACCTTCCCTTTAGGGATTCATCTCTATGATTCCGATGTGGATGTTATTTTGAACGTGGCGGATTTCACACGATTTGATGACATGGTGACCTCTCTTTATGGAGACGAAAAAGGATTTACACAAAAACGTCGAATAATCAGAGGGCAGCCAGTGACAAAAGCGGCTTTCTTAATAGACGATGTTCCTTTTGATTTATTCGGTCAAGATCAGCCTGTTACAGCACAATACGCTTACTTACATATGATGATTGAACATCGGTTGTTAGCGAAGGATCCTACTATGAAAGGCAAGGTCATTAAGTTAAAAAAACAAGGGTATAAAACGGAATCCGCTTTTTGCCGTTTATTAGGACTTCAAGGAGACCCTTATGAGCAATTACTGATATATGGAAAGTCTGAAGGGCTGATTGAAACATCATAAGAAAATGTGTCTTACACAAAAAACGTGTTTTTTTGATATGAAGGCGCGAGGTCACTAAAAAGTGATGCTCCTTTATTATTTTGTGCTCACCTGATTTTATGGGATTAATACAATTAACCGATCTGGCAAGTATGGGCGAGCTTACAGCGGCGGAGGAGAATTAAATAAAAGAGGGACGACGGGAAGGAGAGTCCGTCGTCCGTTCACTTTTTTTCATATGTGATGTGTTGGTTTTTAGGGCGGGTTGTTATGAGGGCAAAATAAAGAACGATCATAAGGGGACAGTTCAGGTTCGCCCTTTATTAAAAAGTGTCAGCAGAAAAATAACGCTTTTAGAGTTTTATATCCACCCTTTTTCTTCAGCCACTTTCACGGCTTCCATTCTGTTTTTCGTTTCAAGCTTTGCGATAGCTTCAGAAATATAATTTCTCACTGTTCCGTTTGATAAATAAAGGGTTTTACTAATTTCTTTCACTGTTTTGCCTTCACGGACGCAAGTCAAAATTTCTTGTTCACGATCTGTGAGCGGGTTTTTTTGTTTACTCTGCACAAACACTAATTCAGGAGCTATTTCCCTTTTCCCTTTTATCACGTTTCTGATGGCTTCAGCTAGTTCCTCACTTGGCCCATCTTTCAGTAAATACCCGAAAACATCGGCTTCAATGGCCCGCTCAAAATAGCCTGGGCGTGCGAACGTCGTTAAAATAATCACTTTACATGGATGGCCGTCACGTTTAAGCGACTCGGCGACTTGAAGACCAGATTTAAGTGGCATTTCAATATCAAGCAGGCAAACATCCGGATTGAGTTTATGAATCAATGAAAGGGCGTCTTCACCATCAGAGGCCTGGCCGACTACGTCCATATCTTTTTCAAGGTTAAGTAAGAGTCCGAGGGCTCCCCTCAGCATTTGTTGATCTTCCGCTAACACTATTTTAATCATAATGACGCTCCTGTTCGCATTTCTTTAATGGATAGGGGGATGACACATGTTAATGTCGTGCCTTCAGATGAACTGATCGTCATCTTACCGTCAAGAAGAGCTAGCCGCTCTGTCATGCCCTTTAATCCCGTGCCAGAACCGTTTTCTTTATTAATGCCTTTACCATTATCCCAAACAGATAGTTGGAGGCGAGAAGGGTACTCACTTAATGAAACCTCACAACGTGAGGCGTGACTGTGCTTAACGACATTCGTGACCGCTTCTCGAAGACAAAGACCAAGAATATTCTCTGCTAGTTTAGGAGAAGATTCTGGGAGAGTAACGTTCGAATACTTAAAGTCTATTTGCGCAGCTTGAAGAATGAGCTCAGCATGTGCGATTTCAGCTGTGAGACTCGTCGTTTGCATGTCTGACACGAGCTCTCTCATTTGCTTTAAAGCTGTCCTTGACGTTGTTTCAATGTCTTTCGCTTCCTGTTGCGCTAAATAAGGATCGTTAACAGCTGTTTTAGCGATGACTTGGCTTTTTAATGTAATAAAAGATAGCGTGTGACCGAGGGTATCGTGAAGGTCTCGGGATATTCGTGTTCTCTCTTCTAGTTTCACCAGTTCTTTAATACGATCATTTGCTTGATCAAGTTGTTTTTCAAGCGCCGCTTTTTTAGTCATCTCTCTATATCCAATAGGTGTTGACAACATAATGAGTATAAAAGGAATGAGAACTATTAAATCGTTTAAAGAGAGGGCGAACCATGTCGTGCCCGTGCTCAGTAAAATCACAAGGAGTAAACCTGACCATGCTATAAAGAAAGCCCTTTTCTCTTTGTACAAGCTAATAAAATGGGCTGTAAAAAAGCAAAGGAATACATTGAAAAGAGAATTAATGATAACGAGTGTCAAAATGATCGCTAATTGGAGGGCGATCCAAAATGAATAGCTCGGTGTGTCTAATGTGAAATATAATTGTCTATATGTGATGACAAAAATGACGATGAGACTATAGCCGATTAATTGAATATAACGAGGTTCACTCATTAAATTAGCTATCGGTAATAACACATACAATAAAAACACGTAAGGAAGGATACCTTGGTCTTTCGGAAAAAGCTCAAACGTGTGGCGGTCAGCCATCATAACGTTATGTCCCCGCTTCCTGTTTTCTTCTAATATAGCTTGATAGTAAAATAAACACAACCGTGTAGCCGAGTAATAAGATAATGTGTCTTAATTCAGGTCGCTCGCCTGATACAATAGCCCAAGCACTGTCAGTAAAGCTGTGGGAAGGGAGCCATTTACCGATAGATTGCATAAGGGCAGGAAAGGACTCTAACGGCATCCACATCCCTCCAGTGACAGCCATTCCAAGAAAAATGACATTACCAACACCTACAGCTGTATCTACCTTTTTCATTGTTCCTAACAACGTTCCTAATGCCATAAAGGCGAAAGAAGCGATGACGATCCAACTACCTGCAGTGAGCCACGTCATAAGAGGAAGTGAGACATTATTAACGATGGCTCCAACAGTGAAAATGACGATGACCGATAAAATGTGGATGACGGACTGACCCACCATTTTAGCAAAGAAGTAAAGGTGATCGGGAAGAGGGGTTACCTTCATGAAAGTGGCCCACCCTTGGCTCCGCTCTTGAACATTTCGAATCCCAAGTGTTAAAATGGCTGAACCCATTACACTAAACGTCGTCATCGACATTAAGTAATGAGCTTGCCACGCCTCTTGATCAGGAACCCCTGTGTTGACAAGCTTAGTGAAAATAATGTAGAACATAATAGGCATTAGTAAGGATGAGAAAACATAATAAGGATTCCTTAAAAGCCTGACTATTTCTGCTCGACACTGACACCATATAAGTTTCATTTAGACGTCCTCCTTCGTTGAAACTGTTAACGCTTCAAAGGCATCATCTAGTTTACCTTGATCCGTTTGCACATTTTTTACTTTTAATCCTTGCGTGAAAATAAACGATAAAACAGCATCTGTATTAGTCGTTTCGACAAATGTTCTGCCACGGTTTTCGTACATACCAATGATATGGGGATGCTCTCTAAGCTCAGTGATGTGTGACGTGTCTTCTAACACGAAAGAGACTGTCTGCGTCGTAAGCATTGCTTTAATATCATCTGGTGTCCCTTCCGCAACGACAGTGCCCTCCTTTAATAAAATGATGCGATCTGCCATATCATCAGCTTCCTGTAAGTAATGGGTGCTAAATATCAGTGATTTCCCTTTGCTTACAAAGGTTTTTACCGTGTTCCATAGTTGACGTCGTGATTGGGTATCCATCCCAACAGTTGGTTCATCAAAAAATAACACATCTGGGTCTCCGGCTATAGCAAGGGCGAAGCTTAATCGCCGTTTTTGCCCACCTGACAACTTTTCCGTCCGTTTTTTAACATCCTCCGTCAATCCAGATAGTGAGAGCAACTCTTCTTTAGGCAAAGGGTGAGGATAATAATTGCGAAATAAATCAATGACTTCACCTACTTTCAGGCCATCAAGCACGCTTAATTCCTGAAGCATCACCCCGATTTTTTGGCGTGCAGCAAGGTCTCCTGGTTTCTGTCCAAAAATGGATATGGTTCCTTCAGTTGGAGTGAGGAGACCGAGAATCATAGAAATGGTCGTCGTTTTTCCAGCCCCATTAGGACCTAAAAGTGCTACAATTTCTCCAGAGCTAATGTGAAGTGATACGTCGTTAACGACTGTTTTATGTTGAAATACTTTTGACACGTTTTGTACATCGATGAGTTTCATACAATCGCCTCCTGTTTTCTCTATAGCAAGTATAAGATGAGTCACAGCTGTCAATTAGTTGACGATGTCATGAATGTCACATGACAAATGTCATGTTTTTTGAAAGGTGTATAGGACAATATTTAACAAGGAGAGTATGACAAGAAGGCGAAGTATTAATAGGACGAAGCAAAAATGCGCGGAAGGAGGCAAGGTAAAAGATGAGCGGAAAGACTGGCGTATTACGGTAAACTGCTCTCCGGTTTTTGGAGGAGTGGCCATATTCAATAAACTACGCTACCGCTGGAGGATCGTTAGGACGTGGTGACGCAGATGCGTTTAGTGATATTGATATCACGATTTATTGTGAAGACAATTTGCTTGAAGAAACACATGTTAATAAAGTATATGAGGATGAAATCATTCAATTAACGTGCTTACATACCCGTGATTTGCCTAGTGAACATGACATATACCGATCACCGTGGCATGCTAGATTTTTAACTGAGATCCTTATTTTAAAGGATACAGAGGAAAGGTTCTCGCATATTAAACAAGTAGCATTGGATCACTTAACAAGTGCTAACGGTCTATTAACAATGACGCAAGAGGTGACAGCCATTGTCAATCAACGGATGGCAGCTGCCCGTCAAGCTTTGAAAAGGGGATGGGTTATTCTGCGGCTATGTCCGCTTTAGGTGCTTGGGCAGAAGCGGCTTTTCTCTACTTGTATGTGACATGGCAATCGTGTGCCACTCAATATGTTCTTCCGTGTATTCGCACGGAGTTAAACGCTCATTATACGTCACTCATTGAGAATCCACCTTTTCAGCGTTCATATGATTCTGTGTCCGTTATTAAAAAATATCGCGCGTTTTTACGTAAGTATAAAGGAGATGCTCACAGCCTCGCACCACTCCATGACGAGTTATGTGAACGAAAAGCTCAACGGCTACAAGAACAACAGGACCCTGTTAATGTGACATGGCATATGTATGGCGAAGTGATTTGGTTATACTTTGAAACAAGCAAAGGGACATCACTTAACAGTTTTGTAGGCGAGCTGCCCTTTGAACTGAAACATGATTTAGCAACAATAGGTCTTACCCCATTTAGAGAAAAACAAGTAGAAACCCTTGAACAATTGACTGAGCAACTAGTCAAAAAAGTAGACATGATTGTTAACAGAACAATAGGCTAAAGCTAAAGGAGAGTTTGATATGACGATAAAACGAGTAGCTATTTTTTGTGGCTCCAGTAAAGGGGAAAGTCCTATTTATTTAGAAATGGCCGCTGCATTAGGAAGACGATTAGCTGAAGAAAAGATCACCCTCGTCTATGGTGGCGCACGTGTTGGCTGTATGGGAGCGGTGGCGGATGCTTGTTTAGAAGCAGGCGGTGACGTCATAGGCGTCATTCCAGAAAAGTTAAAAAATGTGGAAATTGCTCATGATGGCTTAACAGACCTTTATGTAGTGAAAACGATGCATGAGCGTAAAGCTAAAATGGCAGATTTAAGTGATGCATTTGTGGCATTACCTGGTGGGGCTGGCACATTGGAAGAATGGTTTGAAGCATTTACATGGTCTCAACTCGGTTATCACGAAAAACCATGTTGTTTACTCAATACCCACGATTTTTTCAACCCATTGGTCACCATGTTAGACCATACGATTGAAGAAGGATTTATGAACCCCGCGTACAGGGAGACGATTTTAGTGGAAAATGATGTCGACTCGCTCATTAATGCGCTGCAAAATTATGTGTATGAGCCTGTTGTGAAATGGTCGTAAATAGTAATAAATCAATGAATCCACTTATGACGTTGGCACGGTAGTGACGGTTGAAAATGAACGAAATGTTTACCCAATCGTGCCCCCTGGAGTAAATAACAGTGAACCGATTAAAAGCGAACAGTAAACGAGATAAAGGATGAAACTATTATATAGAAAGGAGAGGTGTCTAAGGATGGCTATCAAGATTAAACGGGCATATGAACGTCCTGAAGAAGATGATGGCAAACGGATCCTCGTTGATAGGCTTTGGCCGAGAGGTTTATCAAAAAAAGAGCTTCAATTAGATGAGTGGTGTCAGGATGTTGCGCCGTCTCCCGAATTACGCCAATGGTTTAACCATGAGCCTGAACGGTTTCATGTATTTGCAAATAAATATGAAGAGGAATTAAACGAGGACCCTTCAAAATTAGATTGCATCATTGATTTTTTAACACACATAAAGCCTTATAAAGAAAATATAACCCTTCTCTATGGGGCAAAGGATAAAACATATAATCATGCTGTCGTCCTTCAGAAATATTTGCGTGATCAGTACGAGCAATAATGACTACGTTTCATACAAATTTTCATATATAATGGGCGTTATAAAGGAGGTGGTTCTCATGGCACACACTCGCTTTATGCCGGATAGTGAACTGATCCATGCAAAGCCAAGTATATGGAAGACGATACTTTGTATGGATGTGTGGATTTTTCGTCTTCGTTAAAGACTATGTGACATAATATACTCGGCTTTGCCCTTAATCTTTGGATAAAAATAAAAGACTAAGGAGCGGGCGGTTATGAAGCAAGTGAAAGCAACAGAGCTTTTACCGGAAAAATTAGTGTTGGAAATTCAGAAGTATATTCAAGGTGCGTCTCTCTATATCCCGAAGCAACCTGGATCGTATTGTAAATGGGGAGCAAAGTCGGGAGGTAGGAAAGCGATAGATCAGCGGAATGCCATGATTAGGACAGAATTTTCGAACGGGAAACCAATTGATCAATTAGCGAATGAGTATTTTCTTGCAACTGAAACGATTAAAAAAATCGTTTATTCTAAGATGAGATAAAAGATTACTTGGCAGTTTAAAGGAGATGATTCTCTTTTAAACTGCCGTTTTTCGTGGGAATGCCCTTTGCTAATATGTCTAATTTAACTTGAAATTGTTCTTGCCATTTTAAAAGAGAAGGAGAAACTATAAACTAAATAGAAAGAAAGGTCAGGAACACTCAATAGATAAGATAGGTGATGAAAGATGGAAGAGTTTTTACATCCGCATGAATATAATTTTATAAAAAAACAGACGAAGGTGATTGTGGACGCTCAATCAACTAATAAAGATAAAGATGTGGTTCATACGGTTATCACATTAGCTCGTGAGAAAGTAGCTCAGTTAGTTGAAAGGCAAGGAGGGAAAGCGTTGCCTTTGCTAGATGCACTAACTGACGTAAAAAACGCCCACGAGGCAGATTCGTTCCTACTTAGCTTAAAACCGTATGTCATCCCATTCCCCCGTGTCTCTGAAAAGAAAATAGAGAGACTTTTTCCGAAAGAAAAGAAACTTAAGGTACCTGACCTTGAGCAATTTGATTATCATGCACTTAGTTATTTAGGGTGGTATGATTTAGGGACAAATAAAAAATATCTTGTTGTAAACATTGAGGGACGACTTATGGGTGTTGCCGGACTTTATCACCCTAGCAGCAAACAAGGATTATGTACGATTTGCCACTCTTTTGGAGAAGTAGGTCTTTTTACGAAAAAGATAAAGGGTAGAAAAAATGAATCCACTATTTCAAGAGGTAACTATGTATGTAAGGATAGTATGGTATGCAATGATAATATGACATCATTAGACGAGCTTAACGCGTTTATCTATCGCCTTCATCAGTAAGCATTAAATTCCAAGGAGAGTGACATTAATGAAAATTGAGCACTTAGCTGTATGGGTCAATGATTTGGAAAATATGAAGCACTTCTATACCACTTACTTTAACGGACAAGCCAATATAAATGAGATGAAGCAATTAAAATCGTACTATCCCTTGTTTAAGTGGTGCCAGATAAACTTGCATCTGTTAAAGGAGACTCTTACAAATGCTTATTTGTATTAGTGAATGGGAAATGTACTGGTAGAAAGTTGCTGTTTGTTCAATTCTCTATAAAGAGGGTGATTATCTAAAAGTTTATTATGAATTCCAGCTCCAGTAACAGTTCCGTTTTCAATAATAATCAGTTGGTCGGCATCTTTTACAGTTGAGAGTCTGTGAGCAATGACTAATGTTGTTCGCTTCTTCATAAGTCTCTCTAGAGCTTCTTGAACTAAGCTTTCAGAAGTACTGTCTAAGTGGGCTGTCGCTTCATCTAATATTAAAATTTCCGGATCCCTTATCATGGCTCTTGCAATCGCTAATCGCTGTCGTTGACCACCAGATAATTTAATACCACGTTCTCCAACCGCTGTATTATAGTTATTTGGAAGTGACTCAATAAAATCTTTTAAATTTGCATTTGTGACTGCTTCTATTATGCGCTCCTCTGAGTACTTTTCTAGTCCATATGTTAGATTAGAATGAATTGTACCAGACATAATTGGAGCTTCTTGTGAAACATAGGCCAACTTGCTCCGCCATTCAACTAAAGGAATAGTGTGGATTGATCTCCCTTTATAAGTAATCATTCCTTTATTAGGTGTATAAAATCGCTCTAGTAATGAAAAAAGTGTTGTCTTTCCTGCACCACTCGGTCCAACAATTGCTGTCATTTGACCGATGTTTGCTTTGAAATTAACTGAATTTAAAATATTTTTTTCCTCTAAATATCCAAACGAAACACCGTGAAATGCTAAAGTATTTTCTTTCTCTTTGATGTGTATTGGTTCTAATGAATTTATTTCGCTTTTAGTAGAATGAATATCGTCTATCCGCTCACTGGCACCAAGGGCTTTTTGAAATTGGGTGAAAAAGGTTGTTAATTGAGAAATAGGTACCGAAATTTGGAATAAATAAAAAATAATTGCTACCATCGCCCCAGCTGAAAGTGTGCCAGTAGCTACTCGAAGACTTCCATAACCAAATACAGTTACTAAGACTATAAGAATTAAGCTCATTGATAAAGGTTGAACAATAGCTAATATTTTACTCTCCTTCATTCCATATCGAAATAATTGTTGCATTCCTCTAAGGCCCGTTTCTTTTTCTTGATTCTCAGCTAAAGACGATTTTACTAGTCGAATATCTGACAATACTCGACCCAATTCCCCTTGAAACGATGCTGTTTCATCTTGCAAAGAACTTGAAATTTTATACATGCTTTTACCTAATGGAACCATAATCATCATTACAAGAGGAATGATGATCATCATTAAAACGGTCATTTTCCAATCAATTATCAATAGTAAAATGATGGATCCGAAAATAGAAATAACTCCAGATAAAAATGGTATTAATTGTTCAGTTATAAAATCTTTAAGGATTAATGTATCATTCGTCATTCTACTCATTAAATTTCCTGAATGGTTTTGATCAAAAAATGAAATAGGGAGGTGTAATATTTTATCCCAAGTTTGCTCTCTAAGGTAAAGTACGGTTTTCTGCCCAATATAATTCATGGTATACAATGCAAATGATGACATAATAAGTTGTCCAATTAATATACTAGCCATAATTATAATAGTTTGCAAATTAAGTCCGCTTTGATTCATATCATCTATAAAACCCATTGTTAAAAAAGGGATGATTAGTGAAAGTCCTGCTTGTAAGATGACTAAAGTTATTGCTAAGACAATAGTCCATTTAGATGGTAAAAATGAATAAATCAAGGCATGAAACCTTCTAATACCAATTTTCTTTTTAATAATATTAGTCATTTAAAAAAGCCCTCTCTTTTTTTATGTTTTTTGTAAATTTCGGTCTAAAAAAATAATATTTTAAAAACTCCAAGTTTAAAGAATAATAGATTGATAGTAATTTTTTACTTTTATTATATTACTATTTTTATGGAAAAAATACAATTAATAAATATAATAGTATATATTGATATATTTTTACAAAAAAAGGTTGACAATTGTAAAAAAATTATAGATACTAATTTTGTAAGATTTGATATAAATGAGGGGGATGTTTCCTTTCGAAACAGTAAAATCAGAAAAGAAGATTTTAACGGATTGTTTAGGTAAAGTGGAGTTTTGGATTAAAGGAAAAAAATCTCTAGGAAGTGGTAGTTTAGTCAAAACACTCAATACACTCAATACACCTGTTATCGCTACTGCAGCTCATTGTTTATTTGATTGGGAGTATAAAGAGTTTTATGAAAAGGTAAATTTTTATCCTTATGTTGGAAATTTCAAAACTTCTCTATCGCCAGTTATTAGTGTTATTCCGAAAATATGGGCTGATGTCGGGGCAGTTGAGTACGATACAGGGTTTCTAGTACTTTCTGAATCTATCGATTTGATAGAATATAATAAATATGCTATTCCAGTTAAATTTAACCTTTCTAATGAATTATCTTATTCTATTGCTGGATTTCAGAATAAAATCATTCCTTCTAGAAAGCCAATAATAAGTAAAGGTAAAGCTCAAAAAGATCTGTTTAAAAATTCTACTCTTCAAGGAATTAACAGTAAAGGTAAGAGTGGAATGTCAGGAGGACCATGGATTTCTTATCAAAATAGTGAATATTTTCAAAACTCTGTTTCGAGTATGAGTTTTAAATCATTAAAAAATATGCTTTGGGGTCCTTACTGGGGAGATACAATAAAATCCGCATATGAAGTTGCTATAGGAAGCAAGCAAACAGATCCAAGAGTTTTAATTCACGAATACAAATATCAGTAAATATTTATCTCTTTTACTAAGGAGTAAATATAAAATAAATGAAAGGAGGAGTAAACATGTCAAACAAAGATGAAATGAATAGTGTTTTATGTTTGCAGAAAATGAAAAATGCAGTTTCCAATAGCTATACGTCAAATTTAAGTTTTATTTGTAAAGAAAAAAGTACTATTAGCGCATTTTTATGTGTGCCGATAGAAAACTAATTAAAAGAGGGTATGTGAAAATGTCATTTTACAAACAGATGTCAAATGTGCTAGAACTTCAAACATTAAGTGTAAATCGTAATACTCCAAATCTAATTTTCTTTTCAAGCAACAGTGTTTTTGTATGTTGTTCTAATACGGTGGCTAGTACGGTGAGCATTGCACTTTGTTAATGGAAGCTTACAGATTTAATTGTGAGCGATGGAGGAAAAAAGATGGACATGCGTTATTTGAAATATGTGTTGCCTGGAAAGAAATACTACCAACCTCAAATAGAGAGAGTTGAGGAGTCAAAATTAAATGTACCTTTTATTGCTGAAGGATGGCAAAAAAACTCTGATGATCATTGGAGCTATTATTTCAAGTCCAACATAATATTGCCACTTCAAGGTTGGAAGATCCATATTAGTTCTACTTCTAAAGCAGCTCAAAAGACCTTGGATGTTGTCTCTACTTTTCTATTTGAGGAATCAGTCACATTTAAACATGTTTCTAATGTATGGGAATTAATTTATAAGAACTCAAAATACGGTCATAGAGGAAGCTCAGGTAAATTCATCACCATCTATCCAGCAAATGAAGATCAATTTATAAGTCTAGTCACTAAATTACACGATCTTTTAAAAGGTATGCCAAAAGGGCCTTATATTCTTAGTGATAAACGGTGGCTTGATGGAAATGTCTACTTCCGCTATGGCGCTTTCGGAGAAATGTACTTTTTTGAAGGAGCCTCTAAAATACCAGCTATTCAAACGCCTTCTGGTGAATATGTACCTGACTCTCGTGAAGCTTACTATGTTGTTCCTTCTTTTGTGGAAGAACCTAAAGCTGTTCAAGATATGACCTTAAGGCAAGAAGCTAAGCAAGTAGAATCTTCTAAACTGAATAGTTATGAAATAAAATCAGCTTTACATTTTAGTAATGGTGGCGGTCTCTATTTAGCCAATCAGAAAGATTCTGGTGAGCAGATTGTTCTGAAAGAAGGAAGACCCGGTGCTGGACTTGACGGACAAGGGAGAGACGCTGTAGAACGGCTTAAGCATGAGGCGAAAATATTAAAACAATTAAAAGGGTTAAAGTATGTGGTTCAATTTAAGGATACCTTCCAAGCGTGGGAACATACCTTTCTTGCTGAAGAATATGTTCCTGGAGCCCCTTTACACAATTGGTTAGCAGCATATTATCCCTTTTCTACCCAGGAAGATTCCAAGGGATATTGTAAGAAGGTTATTCATATTTTAAAGCAAATAAAGAATGCTTTAGTAGAATTACATTCTAGGGGAATTGGGATGGGCGACTTACAACCAGCAAATATAATGGTAACTACAACCGATGATGTAAAGTTAATTGATTTTGAATCTGCAAGCGATATTACAGATGCGAAACACTCTGGATTAATGACTCCTGGTTTTACTGGTGCTTTTGATATTACAAGAGAACAATCAGATTGGTTTGCGCTCTCACGTATAGCAAGACAAGTCTTTGTACCCATTGGTCCAGTCCAAGATATGGCTGAAAGTATTCTATTAAAACATAATCAATGGATTGTCAATACATTTGGTGAAGAGGCGTTAGCTATAGTGAAAGAAATGGAAGACGAATGCACAAAGCGATCTGCAAAACCAATTGAAAGTGTACTTTCTTCTCCTTGTCAATACTTTGCTAAAAGGGACTTACCAGAGCTTATTAGTAAAATAAGAGAAGGTATCGTTAATGACCTTAGCGATGGAGAGCGGTTATTACCGGGAGATATTAGACAATTTGAAACAACTAATGGTCTTTGGAATGTATTAACTGGTGGTTATGGAGTTATCATGGCTTTATCTCGTACCGGTTCCTTGCCAACTAAAGCCCGTGATTGGACTATGAAATATAGCAAAGATGAATATATAAACACATTAGATGATGGGCTATTTACAGGAAAAGCTGGTGTAGCTGGTGTCCTTTATGAGATTGGGATGGTAAGCGAGGCGGAAAAAATTTATGATTCATTAGCTACCAACCTAGAGACGGAAGATATTTCGCTTATAACAGGATTAGCAGGAACTGGTTTAGCTCTACTGTCTGCTTCAACGGTATTAGAGAAAAATACTTACATGAGAAAAACAATTGATATTGCAGGTCGATTAGAAACGCTTCTTGAACAAGATGTTTATATAAAACCAAGTGATGTTGATTTTATACCGATCGGACTTATTGATGGATGGTCAGGAGTGTCACTATTCTATAGTGCCTTATATAGAATTACAGATGACCCTCATTGGTTATCTTTATCTGAACGGGCAATAGTAAAAGATTTGAACCAGTGTAAGTTAGAAGACTCAGGCTTATACCAAGTAAAAGATGGCTCACGTTTTGTCCCATACCTAGCTGGTGGAAGTGCAGGTATCGGTCTTGCTCTAATTCTACTTCGTCATCTACAGGGCAATAAGAACTGGGAAAAAGAACTCCATGGAATAGGTTTACTTTCTAAATCTAAATGCTTTTATAGCTCTGGTCTCTTTCGTGGATTGGGGGGGCTCATTGTTGTTGCTAATGCTATTGATACCGAGCTGCAAATTCAAAAGGACAGTCACGTAGACAAAGCACTAGAAACTATAAATTTATATTTATTAGAAGATGATGGTAAATACTATCTTCCTGGAGATTATGATTATAGACTATCAGGAGATATATTTTCTGGTGCTTCTGGAATGGTCCTTGCACTTAACGATATTGGTTCAAAAGAATGGTTTTCTTGGCTCCCTGTACCTAATGTCTCCATGTTATTATCAACTAATTCAAATATAGGACAAGCATTAATTTATTAACCCTATAAAAGCTGATAATTAATTGAAAGGAGGTGAATACAATGAAACAAGTACTTTCCTTACAATCAATGAAATCAGATCAAGAAATTCAATTACGTGCTGGATCTTCCCTCAGCATCAACTGCAAAGTAATTAGCACACTCAGTATTGCCATCTGCTAGTATTTATATATTTTAAATATGGACACTTTAAAAAGTAAGCCCAAAGAATCAAAATCGAAAAAAGAGGCTGGGACAAAACAGTCTCAAATTAAGTAAAAGACGGTCCGAATTATCGTCATTCGATAAATCGGACCGTTTTTGTGTAGTAAAGATGATTGATGAGATTGTCTGACGGTATACTTCCTCAAGTTCACCGCCATAAGTGCGAACCCTATTTCATTTTGAACCTTGTCTTTACCTCTCACCGACATCCGGGTGAAACGCAAATTAGCCTTCAGAAATCCGAAGACTGGCTCTACATCAACTTTACGTTTGCCGTAGATATCACCTTTTTTCGTTTCCGAAAGCACTTCTCGAATATAGGCTTTCTGGTTCTCCCATTTCTCATTATAATAAACCTTCCGGTTATTTCCCTCTTTGGCCTTTGTGCATTGTGGTCGCAAAGGACACCCGCCACAATCTTCACATTCATACACTTTAAACGTGCGTTGAAAGCCGGCTTTATCTTTTTTCTTGGACCAATACTGAAATGTCACATTCTTACCATTGGGACAGACAAACGTGTCGTTCTCCTGATCATACGGCCAATTACTTAAATTAAAAGCATGTTGCCTGTACGCTTTTTTCTTCTCTTTACGATACATACCGTAGGTGATGAGAGGTGTCCGTTGGCGGTTATTTAAGATGTCGTCATAATTCTGTTCACTACCATAACCGGCATCGGCGACAATATACGAAGGCAACGAAAAGAAGCCTTTTTCAATTCTGTTCAAAAAAGGGATAAAAGTCCGGGTATCAGTAGGGTTTGGGAAGATGTCATAAGCGAGTGTGTACTGGCCTTCAGTCGCAATTTGGAGATTATAGCCGGCTTTCAGTTGCCCATTTTTCATGTAGTCATCTTTCATGCGCATAAACGTCGCGTCATGATCTGTCTTGGAGTAACTGTTTCGCTCTCCCAAGATTGCAAGGTCACGTTTATATTTTTGTTTACGGACCACAAAATCCTTGAACCTTTTACGGTACTGTTTGGGAGTTTTCCGTTCTGATCGGAGTTGTTTTCGCACCTTTGTGTCTTTAGATGCTTCAATCTGGTTATCATATTCTTCAATGCGTTCGTCCAGTTTCTCGACGATCTCATTCAGCTCTTCGGTAGACAGTTCATCCAAGTTATCCTGTTCAATAGCAGGCAAAATATCTTGTTCCAGAAGTTCCTTATAGAGCTGATTGGATTTCTCCACTAAACCGGCGCTGTATCTTTCAACGGATTTTTTCCAGACAAACGTCAATTTATTGGCATTGGCTTCAATCTTTGTACCATCAATAAAAATAGCGTCGTTATCAATCATTTCTTTTTGAACAAGCTGAGATCTGAATTGAATAAAACACTGGCGAAGCAAATCCGCCACATCAGGATCAACTCTGAACCGATTAATGGTCCGATAACTTGGTTCATACCCTTGAGCCAGCCACATCATGCGTATACTGTCTTTTAATAAAGCTTCAATTTTTCTTCCGGAAAACACAGACTGGGTATACGCACACAAAATGATTTTCAACATCATCTTCGGATGATAAGCTGGATAGCCCGTCTTACGATAAAAACAATTAAAAGCTTCATCAGGAATAGACTCCACCAAATCATTCACTGCAAAAGCAATATCATTTTCCTGTAATTTATAGGCTAAATCTATCGGCAAAATGACTTGATTCATGTTATAATCTTTAAACATAAGGATACCTCCGATTCTGTTTGGTTGTGGTGACTTTAACTTTATCAGAAGGTATCCTTTTTGTGTACATAATTATAATTTTTATTTAAACCCGTTGATTGTCAAAAACACGAGACGCCTGCGGGAAAAGCAAGAGCTAATTTATTTGCGACGAGTAATCGCAGGAGCAGAAGATCCATCGGGGGTGATCTTCCCCCGATTAGCTGAAGCCTTGCCCGCGGCAAGCGAGTGTATTTTTGACAAGCAACCTCAAATAAAGAAAACATGGAATTTAAAAATGGCTCTCACATAAGTGAGGGCCATTCCTAATCACTGGGTTTTGTCCCAGCCTCTTCTGTGTTTAATTGTGAAATAAGTTACAAGATGGGCTTGATAAAGATAAAAATTTTTAACATAGTGCATGAGTAAAAAGGATTAATTGTAAAATTATATGTAAATTACATTATATTTAATCGGTGATCACAGTTGGTTGTTACAATAAAGACATAGTCCCATTTTTTGTAATATAAGATTAGTCTTGAAGCTGTGGTAGCACACTAAAAATTGAATCTTATTTGGAAATGAGGAATATAAAAAAATATGCATGAAAGGATTGAGTGACGTGCTTTTTAAACATAAGAAATTCAATGTAATGGTAATGAGTGTGATTTCTGCAATGCTTTTCTGTTCTGTGGTTGTTTTATCCTCCCTTTCTTCTTTAGCTAATACAGGACCAAATGCTAATGAATACGGGAGTACTGGGATGTGGGCAGCGATTGTGGGTATTTTGATATTCTACATCATACCATTAGTATTATATGGAATAGGTGTTGAGGCAATGTCATATGTTATGGCTACATTTTGTGGGGTGGGAATACTAATTAGCATGACAATAGTTGGGGTTAGTGTTCTCATGTTATCTCCGTCTAATGACAATGTTATGTTATATAGTGTCATAATTCTTGGATTTGCATTAATTCTTGTGAACATAGCTTGGTTTTTCTTTGCTTTTTATTCAAAGAAAGATGGAAATAAAAATATAAGCCATGTATAGATGTGTGTGGCTTTACTCTGTATATCGAGGTAAAATCATATATAACGGGGTATATTAAGTTGTTTATTTCTATATTGGGAGATAAATTCACAATCGGTGAAGTCACTTCTACTTTGGCATGATTATTCTTTATGTTTTCTAAAGCTTTTTTCTAAGCGCACAATATTCTAGAAAAATACTACAGTTCAATATTTCTATTTGGAAACTAATTAATATTTTTCTGAATTTTGCGCTAAAACTTATCCTATAAACGGTGATAGTATGAAGGAATATATTGATTTAGGTGGAGTAGAAGTTTTGAAAGTGGTGCCAGATTAGAAATTATGAGGAAACAAGGTGTGGATAACACACCTTCTGATACGATGATAGGCTGGGCGCATATTGCTTTTTCTACAGGTAGTGAAGAGGCTGTCGACGAATTGACTGAACGGCTTAAAAAAGACGGTTACTCTGTTGTAAACGGTCCGCGTGTGACAGGAGACGGTTACTATGAAAGTGTAGTTGAAGATCCAGAAGGGAACCTTGTGGAGTTAACGGTTTAACGAATTTAATCCGACCCTACTTACTATGGGCCGGATTAATTTAACAGAGGTTTTCAATCATCATCGCTTTCCTTAGAAATTACTGTTGCGTAATTTACTACGTCAGCACTTATTCTGATAGCACGTTGATAATCTTCCATCAGACAGCAATCGATTGCCTATGGCCCTTCCGGAAAGCTTGTAAATGACGCTGCGCCTAATGGGTAAATGTGGAGTGATCTTAGCGTGACATCTCCACCTTGTACATATATATCGATATCGCTATGGTTTTCAGTAGGAAAAACTTGATTTGTAAATACTGTTGTGCCATTATTTCCAAATACTTCAACTGATGAGCGATCCACAAATATGTGGATTTTCACGGTTTCATTCATCGGGGACATAGGGGCATGCTGTCTGTCTCCAAAAAGATGATGTAAATTTGTTTCTCCCGACTCAGAGCGATCAACGAATAGGTGTGCGTGATGCACGTCATAGCCAACCGTCGTTTGCTCATGCTCACCTTTGTGAACTTCGAGACCGAATTCAGTTGCCGTTGTTTGGTCATTAACCTCAAATTCGGCTATTATTTCCACCGAATCCCCTTGCACATTTTGCAAAAGGCCTGTCCCTTCAGACACAATCTCGTTTGTCCAGTGTTGACCTTCTCCCTGAAGGGCTTTTAATTCCTTAGCCGGTTCTTGAACGACTCGAAGGCCGTCTTCCGTCCGTGTCAGACTTAAATCACGGGGAAGGGACATGGCTCCTCGCCACGTGTCAGTAGGTGTTGCTTCTGCATACTGCCAGTTGTTCATCCATCCGAGCCACACTTGACGCCCGTCAGGAACGTCGCTCCAAGAAACGGCCGCATAATAATCGGCACCGTAGTCTGTCCATAACACGTGATCTTCTGCATTTTCATTAACAAATGTCTCTCCATTAAAATCTCCTATGAAATATTGCATGCCAGAACCACCGGCAGGTCCTCCATCGATGACACTCACTTGCAGAACCCATTTGGTTTCATCCACATTCCCGTCAACGGACATTTCAAACAACTCCGGACACTCCCATACCCCATCTAGGGCACCTTCTCCGCCGAATTCACCGGTAAACACCCAATCGATCAAGTTATGGGACTGATAAAAATAAACATGCTGCCCCGCTGCCAACGCCATTACCCATGTCTCATGATCTTCATACCAGAAAACGTTAGGGTCACGGAAATCATCGACCTCTTCCGGCATGTCAAGTACTGGATTGCCTTCATACTTCTCCCACGTGCGTCCGTTGTCATGACTATAGGCAATACCCTGTGTTTGATAACCTTCATCATCATAGGTAAAGATGGCCACCAGGCCGGTTTCACCATTAAAAAGACCACTCGTATCATGTTCATCAACCACAGCACTGCCGGAAAAGATCGTACCATTCTCATCTGGATAAAGCGCAATATCTTGATGTTCCCAATGGACCAAGTCCTCACTGATCGCATGGCCCCAATGCATCGGGCCCCATACATTGTCTTCCGGATTGTGTTGATAGAAAAGGTGGTATTCACCTTCGTAGTACACCATACCGTTTGGATCATTCAGCCAATTTTCTTCCGCTGTAAAATGGTAGTGTGGGCGGAAAGAATCACGTTCAAGCTCTTCCTTCTTATCCAGCTCCATATCCGCCGTTTTTTTCGATTCTCCTTCTTTCACATGGACTCGGAAATCGTCGACATTAAGATGACCAAAATCACCTGTCGCTTGATCGACCACTTTGATGTAGACCTCTTCTCCAATATAGTCGGATGCGTCCCAGACGACCCTTCTATACGTCTCAGATTGATGTCCAGTCGCCTTCATCAACACCTTTTCATCCTCTGCCTGAACAAGTGCAACATATAAGTGATGCTCATCTTCCCCACCTGATATGAGGAAATTAACTTCCCCTGTACCTGACAATAGGAAATGACTCGACTTCATAACACCTGTCCGTTCATCCGGATTTGTTTCTTCATCTTCTCCGAGAAATCCCCATACATGATAATCCCCTTCATGTTCAAAAGGAATATCTTCATCCCAATATGTATTCTGTTCTGTTACATTTTCATCCTGAAAAGCATCGCCTTCAACAATTTCCCATCCGGATAAGTCTCCTGTTTCGAAGCCGGGATTCTCAATATCATAAGAGATATTTTTACTTGTATCTCCAAAATAGTAGAATATAGAAATTGTGATTAATACAGTCAGCATAGAACTAATACCGATAATCTTCTTCAAATGTCTTCACTCCTGCCTAAAGTTAAGTGTTTCATTGGTTTATCACAGATAAGCATCCATAAAACTCTCGAATCAAAATAGAGAGGAGAGGTAAATCTATTAGGTGGGAGATAACGGACGCTAATATTTTGATTTAATGAACGATCAATCACTGTGAGAAGAGCGAAAACGTCTCCTGATTGAAGGTTCGTTTTATAGTATTTTTGAATGGATAGCAACAAAGGTCTAAAAACTAGTATTTAGTGTCTGAAAGTTGAGTTTTTGAGCCTCACATCCCTACCGGTTAAAGAAAGCACCATTGTGAGTCAGCTATTAAGTGTCATCCGGCAAATGGTGACCAATCTATCAGACATAACTAGCCCTACTCCACTAGTCAAATCACATAATCATACCTGGAATTCGGTTTAATGTGGAGTACAAAACGTTTTTTCAGATTTATCACCGCAAGTGTGTTAATCAATATGATTCAGTCAGATAGTCTTTATTAAATTGAGCTAAGAAGTACATCAACCTGACTAGTTTAAACTCATCATAGTAACCCCTTGTTATTCAGTTGTGTAAGCGAAACGTTTCATTCGATTTTAGTCACAGGAAGAATCATTAATTAATGGGTATTATTTACCTTTCTTTAAGTAACAAGAAAAACCAATTCTATACCGAACGATTTAAAAAATCAAGCAGGAATAATTGATAATAAAGGGTTTTTTAATCATAGAATGATTTGGATATCTCGTTATCTCAAGCTTTGAAAATAGGAAAATCATATTTTTAATTAGTTGATTACATGGTTTATTTTGGTATACCATCTAGGAGATACTTTTTCTATATTTTTTATCCAATGTTGTCAAATAACAAGCCTTAAATTAATCAAAGGTTCGTTAAATAACAGATAACCGTCCGTAAAACGCCCTCCTTAAACTAGAGAGGAGAGCTAACTCAATTTAAGCGGGAGGGGGAGGTAACGCCCGGTCATGTCGTGATTGACTCAATTACCAATCAGTGAGAAGAACGAAAACATCCACAGAATGAAGTTCGTTTTAATCTGCACCTGTATTATACATATAGACTGGCTTTCCTTTTGCTATAAAACTAATTGTTTTGAGTTTGTATTCCCATAAAAATTATCATTTCAACACGTGTCTGTGATCAGTGCGAAAGGAGACTTCCTCATGAAAAGCATTCATAGTCGCTTATTGATCATGCTTTTTATTTGTATTATTATACCTTATTTCCTGTCAGTAGTTGTCATTTATGGGTATACCAAAAGTAATGTAGAGTATCATGAACTGGAAAACACTCGAGACTACATGCAAAGAACGTCTGAAGACCTGCAGCAATACTTTCAAGATATCATTAACCTTCCGTATATTTTATATCGCGACCATGATTTATTCCGAATCTTAGAATATGGATTTGAAAATAGCATTCATTCAAAGCCGACTACTATTGAAAAAAGTATGGAAACTTTTTATCTGATGCGAAATGAATTTAGACAAGTTCGGTTTTACATTGCTGCTGAAGAAGATTTATTTACTGTTTATAATGCCACGGTAAGTGCTCGGAGCCATCAACCAGATTTACTCCAGGAAGATGCTATTCAGAGAATGATTAACTCAGATTCTAATTATATGATTGAGCCCCCGCGACAAATTGAGAATTATAACAATGCCGCTATCATTCCTGAGTCAGATGACTCAATGGTTTTAACGATTCATCATCAAATTGAAGATGTCCTGTCCAACGAATTGCTCGGCATCATCACCGTTAATAGTGATTTAGATGAATACGCTCGGATATGCGAGCGTCTTATTCAAAATGATCAAGAAGCGGTACTGCTTGTAGATGCAGACAATTATGTTATGTATGCCAGTGATCCATCCCTAATTGGCAAGCCTGTACCTGATGAGTATTTACAGTCACACATAGGTGAGAAAGAGCATTATGTGAATGATGACATTATTTTGTCGAACACGTTGTCTGAGTCAGGACCTTTAGAAGGATGGCAATTAGTTAAAATAACCCCGAGTCATGTTTTATTCAACGAAGTGAGGCAAACAGCTTATACAAATATAATGGTCGGGGTAGGAGTCGTATTACTAGGTTTAATGATGATTAGCATCATTTCTTATAAAATTACCCGACCAATCAAGCTCCTTAGTAGGAAAGTACGAAGAATAGAAGGTGACAACATGGAAAGCCCTTTTGAAGATAATCAGGAAGATGAAATCGGACATCTGGAAAAGCATATGAAAGAGATGATGACTAGAATTAATTTTCATATAGAACGAGAATATAAATTGGAGATTGAGAATCGAAAGAACCAGCTTAAAGCGCTGAAATCTCAAGTGCATCCACATTTTTTATATAACTCCTTACAGTCCATAGGCGCCGTTGCCCTACGATCCAATTCTCCGCAAGTGTATCAATTAATCACTTCTTTATCCAAAATGATGCGCTACACGATTCGGGCAGACCACTGGGTGACTGTGCGAACGGAGGTGGATTATGTAAAAGCATATATGGCACTTCAGAAAGAACGTTTTCGAACCCATTTAAGCTACGCTATAAACATAGATGACAATATTTGTGACATTTCAGTGCCGAGCATGATTCTCCAGCCACTCGTTGAGAATTTCTTTAAACACTGCTATGAAAAAGGGTTTAGTAAAGCTCATTTAGACATTTATAGTGAAATAAGAGGAGATTGCTTATATTTGACTGTAGAAAATGACGGTCCCAGTCTTTCAGACGAAGAGTTAACGTTATTAAAAGAAAAAATCTATTTCCTAACTGATAAGGATACATATGCATACGAGCATATCGGTCTGAAAAATATTCATGATCGATTGGTCCTCAACTATGGGCCGCCAGCAGGTATTGAATTGGATACGATGCAGAAACAAGGTTTCTCAGTCCGTTTAATAATTCCGCTTCTTGCAAAGGAGGATGAACAGTATGAAAGTATTGCTCGTGGATGATGAGTTTAACGTACGGGAGGTTATTCGGTCTTTGGGACAGTGGCAAGATTACGGTATTACTGATGTATTGGAAGCGAGCGATGGTAAAGAGGCAAAAGAACTGATTGAAAGAGAATCTCCTGAGATCATCTTTACCGACGTGGAAATGCCAGAAATGAATGGCATGGAATTAATCGAGTGGTTAGGTACCATCTCTTATTCTGGGAAAGTCATTTTGATTACTGTATATGATGACTATTCTTTCATGCGTAAAGCGATTCAGTACAGCAGCTTTGATTATTTATTGAAACCGATTGAACCAGACTTACTCAATAAAGCATTGGCAGGTGCTGTGGAAGCTTGGAAAAATGAAGAGGAGGAGCGTCGTCAGAAAGAATCAGGGCTCTATGAAGATGCCAAAAGGCTGCGTGTCAACCGGGAAGTGACGGCAGCTTGTAACGGAGAGCATTTCGACGTTGATGAAATTGCTTCATCGCTCCCGGAAGCGGATAAATACGAGCTTGCTTTGCTTTCTTTTTACCAAATGCACTATGTAGAGCCATATATTCAGTTACTGGCAGATAAGCTTTGTGATCAGGGGTGGGGAAATGCCTTTCCTCTGCAAAATAATTACCAACACTGTCTACTAATAACCGTCCATGGCCAATGGCTCGCGATAGAGGAATGGATGAACCAACACTTTGCTGTCCCCGTTCGGCTTGTTGGCGAAGTTCCTTTAAAACTAGTCGCAGAGCTACCTACTTCATTTCAATGTGCGCAAAAGGCAATGAACGATCAAAACTTCAGATCTATACGCCGTATGTCTGATTTGGATGGTGCTCGTCGCATCCAAGATATTGTCGCGTTTGTCGAGGAGAATTATATGGAAGAGCTGAGTTTGCAAAGACTATCAAACCAGTTTTTTTTGAGTCGAGAGCATATTTCTAGAAAATTCAAGCGAGAAATGGGCATGCCTCTTTCAACGTATGTTACTGAACTTAGAATAGAACAAGCCAAACGGTACTTAGGTCAAACAGATGATAAACTTTATACGATTGCCTTAAAGCTCGGCTATCAAGATGAAAAGTACTTTTCTAAGCTATTCAAAAAAAGGACAGGCATGACACCAATTGAATATAGAAATGATGAGAAGAAATGTCAAACTATCACGACTTAATTTTCTCCTTGAGTTGGCGTGTATACGTCTAATAGTTACTTTATCATAGATAACCGTCCGTAAAACTCCCTGCTCAAAATAGAGAGAAGAGATAAATTTAGGCGGGAGATAACGGCCGCTCATGTCCTGATGATACACTCTCAACTACCAATCAGTGGGAAAAGGGTGAAAACGTCCACTGATTGAAAGTTCGTTTTATGGAGGGATAGAAATGAATAAAAAAGGTTTGCAAATTTTTTTGGCTGGCTTCTTCTTTCTACTTTCAGCATGTGAGACACAAAACGAAACAGCAGGGAAAGAACTAAACAACATGGAGGAGCCCATCACACTGGAAATTCGTAATCCGAAAGTGGAAATTTCAACCCAGTTCGAACAGATGGTTCGAGCTTATGAAAAGGAAAATCCGGGTGTTAAAATTAATGTTCGTACCGTAGGTGGAGCCGCCGATGATCTGACCGATTTAAAAGCGCAGATAGCCGCCGGTGAAGGTCCTGACATTTTTACCAACGGTGGATATGAACAAGCTAAACTATGGAGCAACTATTTAGAGGACCTATCCGATCAACCTTGGGTAGAGAACGCATATGAAGGAGCACTTGAGCCGATGACTATCGATGAAGGCATATATGGGATGCCTGTAAACGTTGAAGGGTACGGCTTCATTTACAATAAAGATTTATTTGAACAGGTTGGCATTGAGGCATTACCTAAAACGCTGACCGAATTAATAGAAACCGCAGAATCTTTAGAAGCAGCTGGTATTACGCCTTTTGCAACCGGCTATTACGAAGATTGGAAATTGAGTGACCATCTGATGGGGAGCGCTTTTGCACGTCAGGATGATCCAGATGCTTTTATAGCAGGGTTAAATGACGGCTCACAAACTATCGAAAACAATGAAACATTCAAAGGCCTGATTCAACTGTTGGATGTCACACTGGAATTCGGAAACGATGACCCACTGACTACCGATTACCACACGGAAGTGACCCTATTTGCCAATGGTGAGGCAGCGATGATTCAACAAGGTAATTGGATTCAACCTCTGATTGACCAATTGGCGCCAAATATGAACATCGGGTTTCTTCCCATACCAGTTAATGATAGTCCAAAAAACGACGTTTTAGCAGTTGATGTGCCCAACTACTGGGTTGTCAATCAAAAATCGACACCTGAAAAAAAACAAGAAGCAAAAAAATTTTTAAACTGGATGGTTTCATCAGAAGAAGGTCAAAAGTTTATAACGGAACAATTCAAATTTATCCCAGCGTTTAAACATATAGAGGCAAACGATTTAGGACCACTGGCGGAAGATGTCATGTGGTATGTCAAAGCCGATAAAACATTGTCGTTCCACTGGTTTAAACACCCAGAGGGAACAAGGGGTGAGTTCGGTTTTGCCATAAAAGCATATGTGGGTAATCAGCTTAATCGCGATCAATTGCTGCAGGAATTACAGCAGTCTTGGGAGAGGGCGGCACGATAACCAATAATATCCCAGTAATCGCGCTGATAGATTCACCTTAAACTATATCAATCGTCCACTATATCAATTTAAGACTAAATTCCAATCAATATAAACCATATCTATACAATGCTGATTTGATTACAATTTAATACATAAATAACCTACAGCTTGGTTGTGATGGATACCACCTAGTAGAAACCTAAAACTAAATTTTATTAAAACTTAGTTTTAGGTTTTTTTGTTTCCGTAGGTAAAAAAGGGAGGGGAAGATACGTACAGAGGAGACTATATAAGCTCATGAATTGGACGGAGAAAGTAATCTATCAAAGGAGGAACAAGGGGAAATGGGAATTAAAAAAACATATGGTGATTTTTTGAAATGGGGAGTATGCACGGCGATTTTAGGAAGCTCTCTGATGGCCAGCACCGTTTTTGCCACCTCAGACTGGGATGCTGAAGATGATTACACCGCGGTTTGGACACGTCAGCAAGCTGAGAATGTGGCTTTGACGAAAGATACGACGGCGCCTCTTTTGGAGACGGATGAGGATTTTGAACTCGTTGCTCCCGATAAATGGGTTTGGGACACGTGGCCACTTCAGAACAGGGACGGTTCACTTGCTCAGGTGAATGGGTACACAATTGCATTTGCCTTGGTTGCTCCACGATATTTAGGTTGGGGGGAGCGTCATACTGAGGCTAGAATCGGCATGTTCTACTCCAAAGACGGAAAAGACTGGACTTACGCAGGTATTCCATATGACTATGACAAAGCTTACGGTCACATGCAGTGGGCTGGTTCCGCCATGTTGGACAACGATGGAAAAGTACATTTCTTTTATACTGCAACAGGACGTAAGAGTAATTCTGAACATTTTGGTCAACCTGGATGGGAGGCAATGGCTGAACAACGCCTTGCTAAAACGACGTTTGACATCAGTGCAGACAAAGACGGCGTTCATCTAACTAAAGAAGATGAGCATCAGATCATGCTTGAAGCGGATGGTGAATATTACGAGACGATTGGACAATGGGGAAGTAACGGAAATATCATCAGTGCGTTTCGTGATCCGTTTTTCTTTCAGGACCCTAACACAGGGGAAGAATACATTATTTGGGAAGGACAGGCAGGCCCTAAAAGCAATGGGCTGAAGCCGGAAAATATCGGTGATGAAGCATATCGTAAAAACGCTAATGTTCCAGATAGAGCGGAACTTTACAACGGCAACATTGGGATAGCCAAAGTACTTGACGAGGATGTCTCCGAACTAAAAATGTTGCCGCCACTTCTCGAATCAATTGGGGTCAATCATCAACTGGAACGTCCGCATGTAGTGGTGGACGGTGACACGTACTACTTGTTAACCATCAGCCATACCTTCACATACGCACCTGGTTTGACTGGTCCAGAAGGTTTGTACGGCTTTGTCAATGAAGGTGGGTTACGAGGTGATTACGAACCTCTCAACGACGGTGGTCTAGTGATTGGTAATCCTGCTGAAAGCCCGGGTCAGGCCTATTCTTGGTGGGTAGCTCCAGACGGACAGGTTATCAGCTTCATCAATGAGCCTCTTGATGAGAATGGGGAAGTACAATTCGTGGGTACTTTCGCGCCGACACTACAACTGTCCTTTGACGGTGATCAAACAAAAATTGAGAAGGAGATGGGTTATGGAGAAATCAGACCATTCGGTGCCTATCGTTAAACCCTACTCAATGCTTCTTAATCTGTAAGTACATGATTGAAAGGAGAGAATCCATAAATGCTTGCTCGCAAAAGTTTTCTAAAAAAGGCGAAAGTCCTAACACTTAGTATTTTGGCGATAACTCTCAGCGTTCCCGGCATGACTTCTGTTGAGGCTGAGGACACTAATTCACCTGTCAACTGGACACGTGAACAAGTGGACCAAATTGAGTTGGATGATTCCAATACCATACCATATACGAACATTAAGGAATTGGAAAAAATGACACCTGACTATCACATATGGGATTCGTGGCCTCTGACCGACCGTAATGGTAATGTCACTGAAGTTAATGGTTGGAAAGTACTCTTTACACTTAGTGCTCCGAGTGATGTGTTGCCAGGTAAAGTGCATGACATTGCGAAAATCCAATATTTTGTTTCCCGTGACGGGAAAGATTGGGAGCTAGGCGGCGAGCTGTTCCCTGAAGAGGATTCCCTCGGTTCAAGGGAATGGGCTGGCTCAGCTATGATGGACGAAGATGAAGGTAAAATCTACGCATTCTATACCGCGACTGGTCGAAATGGGGAAGAAAATCTTACGTATGAGCAGCGTTTGGCCATGTCTGTCGGTGATGTAGTCGCCGATAAAAACGGCGTCCATTTTGAAAATTGGGATGAACATAGTATCATTCTTGAGCCGGACGGTGAAGACTATCAATCATATGAACAAGCTATGGAAAATGGATATAGCGGTTATGCGTTTCGTGATCCACAGTGGTTCAAAGATACGAAAACGGGCAAGGAATATATTCTGTTTGAAGGCAATTCAGGTGGCCGCGTTTCTGAACGTACGTGTGAAAATGAAGACGTTCCGGAAGGTTCTGAGCACTTCAATGGTAATATAGGGATTGCTGAAGTGGTCGACGGTGATTTTTCTGACTTGAAAGTGCATGCTCCTTTATTGGAAGCCAATTGTGTGAATGATGAGTTGGAGCGTCCACATATTATTGTCAAAGATGATAAGTATTATCTGTTTACTGATACGCACATTAATAAATATGCACCAGGAATTGAAGGACCAGAAGGCCTGTATGGCTTTGTTTCCGATACACTATTTGGTGGTTATGAACCTTTAAATGGAAGTGGGCTCGTTTTAGCCAATCCACCAGAAAACCCGTATCAAGCCTACTCTTGGTTAGTGTTACCCGATCTTAAAGTCATCGCTTTTGCGCAATTTGGTGATTTGGATGGCATGGACATCAATGAGATCGGCCACCAGGACCCTGAATTCCAATTCGAACATTGGGGCGGTACAATGGCTCCGACGCTGGAAATCGGTATTGACGGTGATCGTACGGAATTTAAAAAGGAACTACCACAAGGTTGGATAAAATAAAATGACATACGGAGAAACGGTCAATCATCTTGTAGATATTGGCCGTTTCTTTCTTTAAATATCCATGGAGTAGGAAATAAGGTTATGATAATAATTAACATTGAATTTCTCAATGTTTCAGCTTGCTGAAACGAGTTCACTTTTTAAAAAGAAATGGATGTGGACCGCGATTGGAGGCATTTTGATCGTCTATTTCATCCCATTACTATTATATGGGATAGGTGTTCCAGCAATGAAGTATGTGATGGCTGTATTATGCGGAGGTGGCATATTAATTAGCGTGCCAATAGTTGGGATAAGCGCTTTAATGTTATCATCGTCTAATGACACTGTCATGTTATATAGTGTGATAATTGTTGGGTTTTCATTGATTATTGTGAACATTGCTTGGTTTTTCTTTGCCTTTCATTCAGAGGGAAATGAAAACAGTCATACAACTCAGGTATAGAGGTCTTCTGATTCAAACTTTGATTGATGATATTGCAAAAGACATTCCTGAAAAGATAGACGCTATTTAACAGTGCATCAAGGGTTCTTTGCAAACTATTGAGAGTAATTCTTAAAAGGACTTTGATGAAGCAAAAATGACAGAGATGAGCAAATTTTTTTACATAGAAGGCATTAGTAGAATTATCAGTAGCTTTTTTTCTTTTATCAAGGCCCTCTTTTATTGTAAAGCAAAGAGTAGGGATCAGTGAGATAGAGAGATTCAGGAGAAAATGCATAGTGAGTGACTCAATTTAGAAGTAAACAAGGAAACATAGTCTCATGTTACCCACACTAATCCGCTAATTCTAGCGATTCACTAAAGACAACAGCTGACTTGTCATGTCGATCTGCTATACTGTTTATAAGATACAGCTAATTAAAACGTAGACATTCAAAACGGGAGGGGAAGATGGGAACGACTGGAAGATTCAAGCGCATGTATAAAATCATTGCATTCGCTCTTACTATTTTTATTCGCATTTATTGGTACAAAATTCGTAAAAAAACACAGTCAGAATGGGGTCATCTATGGGAAGATATCGGGAGAAGGTTCAGGGAAATACTCTTCGATTTAGAGGGGCTGCTTATAAAAATCGGTCAGCTATTAAGTATTCGTGCTGATTTATTACCTCGTCCGTTTATTGAGCAAATTCAAGATTTGACGGATCAAGTACCGCCATCCTCGTGGAAGGAAATAGAAACAGTTCTAGTTAAAGAGTGGAAAAGTCCAGTAGAAGATCATGTTACACATGTGGAGACAGAAGCGATAGCATCAGCTTCTATCGGTGAAGTTTATCGCGCCACACTAAAAAGCGGTGAAAAAGTAGCGGTGAAAGTGCAACGGCCTAACATCCAGCAGATTGTCGAAACGGATTTTCGTTCACTTAGTATCATCATCTGGTTTGCCAATCATTTTGTCCCATTACCGAAAGGATTTATAAATCTAAATGTGTTGTTTAAGGAATTGAAGCAAGTAATTGAACAAGAGCTAGATTTTTCTAAAGAAAAGCAATCTCTTTTAACATTTAAAAAACGGTTTGAAGACTATGAAGGGGTCTTGATTCCGTCTGTTGTAGAAGAGCTTAGCACATCCAAAGTGTTAGTGATGGAATGGGTGGATGGCATTAAATTAACCGATGAAGCTGCTTTAAATCATCTAAACATCACCAAGCAAGAGCTGTCTAAGCGAATTACTGAGATTTTTTTGCCGCAATGGCTTGAGCCAGGTAGTTTTCATGCAGATCCCCATACAGGTAATCTTCTCCTTTCAAAAGAAGGCAAAATTATCTTACTAGATTTTGGGATGGTTGGGACGATTTCAAAAAATGATGCGATGAATTTTCAACGACTAATAGAAAGTTTGCTATCGAAAAATTATTCTCAGGCTGTGGAAGCTCTTATCCAACTTGATTTCCTCCTACCGGACGCTGAACCACGGACGATGGAAAAGGTGTTAGCTGAATTTATGACTTTTCAGCCTTCTCAATTGCAGGAAATGGATATCATGTCTTTAAAGTTAGAGATGACAAATATGATACAAGCCCTTCCAATCCAAGTCCCGACAAGATTTGTGTTTTTAGGACGTTCATTTATGACGATTGAGGGGATTTTAGCAATGTTAATTGAAGAAGATGAGATTATTGATGAAGTAAAACCAGTCTTTTTGAAGTGGTTGCAAAAACGAGGTAATACGAAATGGCACTTCGTATGGTATTGGCTCCAATCTCAGCCGATGTTTAAAATTGTCCACACTGTTAATGATTTTTTAAGATTGCCCCAGCGTATGGAAGACGTGAAAGAATTAGAGCAGCGAAGACAGTTTCAGTTTACGATGTATGAAAATAGCAAGCGCCATTGTTTCCAAGTGACCTTAATTGGAGGCATCGGTAGTGGAATTGGGTTTTATACATCTGAGGCCATGCTAGGCTATATTGGATTAGGTGTTGGGGTACTCGGCTTATTAAGTTACGGTGTTATGAGCTATAAGTTGAGAAAATGGTTAAAGTACATGCATCCAAAAAGAAAGACGTAACAACTATAAGAACATGCTCTATTATAGAAACGAAACGCCTTTTCTCATTAGTAAAGGGCGTTTTTAATTTAGCTAAAATCTTAGAGAGGTTTTGCCCAGATGTAGAATAAGGAAATTTAAGGGTTGATAGCCACAGGTGTACCAATTGGAATAAGAGCGGCTAATTCTTCTACATCCTTATTGAACATACGAATGCACCCACGTGATACGGCGTGCCCGATGGAAGTTGGTTCATTTGTGCCGTGTATCCCATAATGCTGTTTTGACAAGCTCATCCACATCGTTCCGAATGGGCCGCCTGGATTAGGTGCTTTATTAATAATAATGTACTGACCAAGTGGGGTCTCAAATAACATTCTTCCAACGGCGATGGGATAGTCCCTTTCTAACATACCGTTACGAAAAAGTCTGAGCCGACGACTTCCAACAGACACGTCGATGTGATAAGGCAATGTATCGGGGTTTGGAAAGTTAGGAATCTCTATCATTTGTCCTGGATGAATCAGATCTGGATTCACGCCGGGATTAACAGATAAGATGTGTGGAAGGGGAATTCTATAATCAAGAGATATTTGAGCTAATGTTTCGCCTGGAAGAACGGTATGACGCATATGAGATACCTCCACGTCTTTCCTAACCTATGTCTAGAAAGCAAAGGGTCATTTTCTTTTCTCTGCTTTAAAACGACATTGTTATAAATAGATATACGGTTTTAAAAAGAATTATGCCTCCCTTCATTTTAAAAGGCCGTCACTATCTAACATTTTCACTTATAATGCTAACAAAAAGATCTGTTAACAAATCGGTTTTCTTCCTATACTTAACAAAGACAGTTTATCACAGATAAGCGTTCGTAAACCTCCTGTCAGAATATAGAGAGGAGAGGTAACGGACGCTAATATCCAGATTCACTCAACGACCAATCAGTAGGAGAAAAATGAAAACACCAACTGCTTGAAGGTTTGTTTTATTAAAAAAGTCCTTTCCTAGTTATTTGTAGATCCATGAGTATTCCTTAACGATAACTTTTGAATATCAGCTGTTTGGGGAATCATTCTGTTATCCTTTTTGGAGCTTGGTTACGATACTGTGAGGGACTGCATCCGTTTACTTTCCTGAAAGCCTTTGAAAAAATAAGGGGATCACGATAACCGCATGACTCAGCAATTTGCACGATGGATAAATCTGTTAAGGTTAATAGTTCTTCAGCACGTATCATACGAAACTTTGTGAGACATTGTTGGATCGTTTTACCCGTGTTCTTTTGGAACATACTTGACAAATAACTACGGTTAAGTGAGACATATTGAGCGATATCCGTTACTTTTATCGGATGTTCATAATGGGTTTGAATGAATCGGATGGCCTTTTCTACATAATGATTGTCTTTGGCCTGCTCTGCATGAGTGAGTATAGCGGTCGTTTCAGCTAAGTTTGCGAAATATAAATACAGCTGCGATTGTACGTAGTATTCTTTGGATATGGTATGTTTTCCATACTTTAACATATTAAAGACAATGTTTTTTAAAATGTGGGCTTGGCTCGTTTCAAAGGTGACTTTATTGCCACCTAATCCAATTTGATCTAAATGGTTTTTGGCGGTATGACCGTTGAAACCAATCCATACGTAATGCCATGGATCATGCTCATCAGCTTGGTAATGTGTTAACACATTTGGCTCTATTAAAAAGCCTTGACCTGCTTTGAGCTGATACATTCTGTCACCAATCGTATAGGAGCCTTTACCTGAGATCACGATATGAATAATATAGTTAGACCTTACAGCCGGTCCGAAATGATGTAATGGATCACATTCTGCATAACCACAAAAGAGTAAATTAAACTCAGAAAATTCACGTTCGGGTATTTTTAACACGTAGTCTCTTTCCATATAAGCCCCCTTACTCTAACGATAGTAATAGTATACCAGATGACTATGTAAGCGATTAAAGGAGCAAAATGTGATGACAGATGTATTAAAGAAAAAAATAGTGATGATGATAATTGGGATTGTATTCATTGGGCTCTCCATTGCGCTGTTTCGCTATGCTAATATGGGGACAGATCCTTTCACCACAATGAATTTAGGTATTAGCCATTATCTTGGTTGGTCATTCGGACAATATCAATTACTCGTTAATATGGTGTTATTTTTCGTCGTATTAGTATATGGACGTCATACGATTGGTTTGGGGACATTTGTGAATATGGTGATGGTAGGTTTCATTGCAGATTTTTTTATGCCTATTGTAGAACAGACTTTTCCTGTTGCCCCTTCACTGGCGATTCGCTTAGTTATCATGGTCAGTGCTGTCATTGTGGCTTGTATTGGTATCTCCCTTTACATGACAGCTGATTTAGGTATCGCACCATACGATGCAATGGCTATTATTCTCATAAAAGTAAGTAGGGGAAAAATAGCGTTCCCCATCGCTCGCATAACGACAGACATCGTATGTGTCATCATTGGATTTTCATATCATGCAGTTGTAGGAATAAGCACTGTCTTTATGGTCTTATTTACAGGCCCTCTTGTCCAACTATGCAAAAAAACTATATGGGAACCATTATTAAAAGAACCTGAACAGCTACTGGTGAACGATAAAATGGAAGCGCGGTGAATCGTAATAATAGTTCCTGTTATTTGATTTTCCATTGAGAATCTTCATAAATTAAATATTCAACATGAAACAGAACAATGATAACTAAACGCTATCACACGTCCGTTTTCAAAAGGAAAAAGGTGTAGTGAAAGATGGTGATTCCCGGGGTATTAGAGATGTCTGAAGGTGAAATGATACGAAACATCTATCCCATCATTTAGCTGAAGGTGAGTCTGGGAAAGTACCCGAACTTAGCAGAAAATCACTGTATAATTGTTTTTATCACACATAAGCGTCCGTAAACCTACTGTCAGAATATAGAGAGGAGAGGTAACGGACGCTAATATCTTGATTCGCTCAACGACCAACCAGTAGGAGAAAAACGAAAACGCCAACTGATTGGTACTTAACCCCTAAAGTTAGAGTTGAAAAATCTTGTGGGGTCATCATCATTGAAGGTTTGTTTTATAGTTTAAAGGCACGAAAACGTTCATTCCATAAACGTGCTTTTTGAAAAGCCTCTGAATCTGTGGCTACCTCCCCAGGCTTGTTTCCCGTCCCAATGAGATAATCGTCAAAGCTCATGTCAACGTATTGAAAAATAGCATTAAACTGCATGATAAGTGGAAGAGCTGATACTTTTGGATCCGGTTTGTTGCCTGTAATGATAACATAGGCTTTTTTTTCAGCTAATTTGGCTTTAAGATCAAATCGTTCATCTCTTAAGTACTGGCTCCACCGATCGAAAAAGGTCTTCATTTGTCCTGACATGCCAAACCAATATAACGGTGTAGCAAAAATAACAATGTCATGTGCCAAAAACTGCTGCAACAGCTCCTCATAATCATCCTCCACACGGGTAAAACCACTCGCTGTATGACGCTTATCAATAATCGGATTCATCGTTTTGTCGTGTAAAAAGACCTCTGTATGTGGCACATCTTTTAACACGTTTTTCGCTAATTGTTCACTATTTCCTTTTTTTCGTGAGCTTCCTAAAAGCAGCATGATTTTCATTTGTTAACGGCTCCTAACGTTTCTAAGTTAGTAAAAAAGGTGTTCCCTAATTCATAAGATCTTGCCTGCCACTTTTGCACGTGCTGAGGAGTGGGTTTGACTGTCTCATAAAAAAGTTCAAATTTAGAGATAGGGATGCCGCAGTAATCCGCCAACCCTACATTAAAATAGTGCTTGATCATAGTGTCATACTTTCTTTTTTCAAAACGTTCTATTGGTGCACCAGCTAGACTGAGCCATAAAACCCGTTTATGGGGGAGTTGTCCTGAACCGTAAGCAAAATGATAATTCCATACACGATCGATATAGCCTTTCATCAGTGCCGGCATGCTCCACCACCAAAGTGGAAAAACAAAAGCTAAAGCATCATACTGCTCTAATCGTTGCATTTCCTCATGAACTTCAGAAGAAAACATTTGTGACTTTGCTGTCCACTCTGGTTCATCTTCAATACCTAATACTGGATTGAAGCCTAATCGATACAAATCGAGCATATCAGTATGATGACCGTTATCTTTTATCCCTTCCATCACGTGATCAGCCATTGAAAATGTCAGTGACTCTATTCGTGGATGGGTTACGACTGTAAGCACGTTCATATGCTGTGCCTCCTTCAGTTGAATGGATTGTAGTTTCAGCATATACTAGTTTTAGTTATCGGTAAAATAGATAGTTCCGATATTAATATTCAGTTATTTCGATAGAGAGGAGAGCCGAACATGGAATTACGACAACTCATCACCTTTAAAACAATCATTGAATTAGAAGGATTTAAAAAAGCAGCCGACAAATTAGGCTATGCTCAATCTTCCATTACAACTCACATTAAGGAATTAGAAAAAGAACTGGGTCAACCGCTATTTGATCGCCTCGGGAAGACAATCACGTTGACTCAAGCAGGACATCATTTTTACCCTTATGCCCTTGACATTATCGCCTTGTATGACAAATCAAAACAGGTCTTAAACGAGGATGAAACACCGTGGGGAGATTTAACACTTGGTGTCAGTGAGTCATTAATGATTTATTGGCTCCCGGACCTTATTAAAAAGTTTATGGAACGGTTTCCAAACGTCAACATCGTACTGAAGTCATTAAATTATGAGAACTTAACAGCTCAATTGAAACAAGGGGAAATAGAGGCTGCTATTCTAGTGGAAGGGCCTGATTGGAGTCCCCCCACCTTGACGATTAACGAACTGAAACGTGATCGATTAGAACTTATCTCTTCATCAAGTAGCACATCCCATACTGTAAAGACGATGCTTGTAACTGAGTATTCGTGCAGCTGGCGTCCCTATGTGAACACTTACTTAAAACAAACTGATAGTTCAGACATGAAACAGGTCGAATTACCGAGTATTGAAGCGATTAAACAATGTGTGGCATGTGGCTTAGGAAAAGCGATGCTGCCAAGGTTTGTTGTAGAAAAAGAAATAGAAAATGGGGAATTTATTAAAGAGTCGGTTGGAGAGTTAAATCTAGAAATCGGGATCTTTACAGCAGTTCACACAAACAAATGGATCGGGCCAAATTTACAGGCTTTCTTTAATCTTTTAAACACTGAAACTTAGTAATATCTTAACTTAAATAAAAACCTCTCCCATGATTGTTTCATAAGGGAGAGGCCTATTATTTAAACTAATCCATCATTCTTTTTAATCACCTGTTTGCCTTGTTTTGACACAACATCGAAAAGGGTGTTGAGGCCAGTATTTATAAACATAGTGCCTCTTAATATAAGAACATTCACGATTAAATAGCCGATGTTTTGAATGATATACAGATCAAATGTGACGCTATTCGCGGAAAGATAACGTGTCAGTTGATGCATCATCAAGATAAGCACGTACCAAAAAATTAAATGACGTACAATCGGCTTATGCAAATGGGCCGTAGAAGGTTGACGGCGGTAAAATTTCGCAATTTGATTATGAACCCTGCCTATACCAAATAAATTGACAATGGGGATGATTAATAGCAGGAGTGACGTCATGGCTGAAACAGGGTAATAACTGTTTAACTCATGAATATCTTTATGAACCTTATACATCCAGATGACATACATCACTAGAATGGCAATAACTAAGAAAAGGTACGCATATAAAATAAGTAGGAAAAGCCCTTCAAATCCAGTTAATGCCGTTGGAGATACAAAAAGAATGACATATAATCCAGTTTGTATTATCAAAACAATGATCATACTAATTAATAAATACTTTAACAATTGACCTGTTAATGTGGAACGCAAGTTAATAACCTCTTTCTACTGGGAAATTTGGACTGCATGTTGGTCTTGTTCTTCTTCTTTTTGTTCTTGTTCTGTTTCTTTAGACGAGTCAAAAAGTGCATGTAACCCCTTAGACATATAGCGATAACCAAGCAAAATGAACACATGCATGAGCAACAAACTGATATCATGGATAAGGAGAATTTCCGTACCATATAACAATGTATTATTTGATAGAGTTATAAAGCTAGTTAGGAAATGAAAAATATACCACAAAATGAGACAGCGGACAATCGGTTTTTGTAAATGGGAAGTGAGTGAATTCTTTCCCAAATTTTTCGCAAGTGTATAGTGTACTTTAGCAATACCATATAAGTTAAAGAGTGGTATTAGTAAATGTAGAAGTGCTGTACCAGCGGAAACGGGATAATCGTCATTCATCGCCCGCATATCATTATGTAATTTATACATCCAAATAATATACATAATAGGTACGAGCGCCACGAACATGAGATACGCAACATTCAAAGTGTCAACGACTTTTCTAAAAGATACAGGCAGATGAGTACTAGGTGACATAATCACTACGAAGGAAAAAAGCACTCTTGCCAAAAGAATACTTAAAAAAATATATATTACGAAACGTAAAATATTACCAGTTAATTCAGAACGCAGTAATGGCATTGGATCAGAAACTCCTATCAATGATAACTTGTCGTATTTTCTTCAGAAATATTTTCAGTATGTTGTGCGTGGAGCACCTCCACACTTTTTATAACCATAGCGTTAGTACGTAAAAGTATAAAAACAAATAAAACTAAAAGAAAATCAGTGATGAATACAGCTGAAATATCGATATAAAAGTCACTATTCGTATATAGGTTCAAGCCGTTGTGAACTAATCCTAAAAGAAGAGCGATGGGCCATAATGATGCAAAGGCGGTCCCATACCCGCTTGTTAAAGATTGTTTCTTAAGGAAAGAGGCTATTTTAGCTGGTACATGGAACTGCCAATATATATTCAAGACAGGAATAAGATAAAACCCAACAGCTTCCCCTGGACTAACGGAATAGTAAGGAGAAAAGAATTTTAGATCTTTATGCACTTTATAGATCCATATCGCATACAAAATGGCGCTAATGAAATAAAACATCGTAACTGTCAGCATAATCACGCGATCAAATCTGACAATGGACGTATATAAAGAAAAATTAACCATGTAAATAATCGTATTGATAAGTGCAATTATACTAATAATAAAAGCGACGCTTAAGATGATTGTTAAAATTTTACTAATAGATTGAGAGTTAGACTTATTCATTTACTTGCAACCTTCCGATTAATAATTTTCTAGATAGTTTATTGCTTCTTCTAATGTTTCCACTGGAACGACGTTAAGGTCTAAGCCTTCTTCTTTTAAGACATCACGAGCTTCCCGCTCATTACTGTAAATACCATAGTCATCTTCATCCTTTGGAATGAAAAAGATATCCACGTTATTATCAACAGCCGTTAAAAGCTTTTGTCTTACACCTCCAATAGAACCGACGGTTTCATCATATTCAATCGTACCCGTACCTGCTATTGTGACAGTGCCATTTTGGGAAAAATCAAGTTCATTCACTTCTTCGATTAAGCCAATAGCCACCATTAAGCCAAGAGAATCCCCGTAGTATTCAGATGAGTAATATAGAATATCATCGATCCTCTCTTGGAAGTCATTATCATCACCGAAACTAGTTGCATAAACAGCGTTAGAAATGGTCTCTTCCTTGTAATAATCCACCACCATGTCATCATCATACTCTGTATACATGATAAATTCCTCTTCATCTAAAGGAATGAAATCTAGGTCTTTATAATGATAAGACACGTATAATTTATCAAAATAATTATCAATATAGCCTGAATAGATGTATGTGAAATGCACACTTCCATTAACCCCAATATCACTAACCGGCGCAATATCGCCTTTAGCAATATATTCTTCATGCAATGGTCTCATGAGAAGGTAGGCAATTATGAGAGGAATCGCAATAATGGCAATACTAATGTTAACTTCCTTCGATAGCTTTAAAAACTTCAAAACACGGAACCTCCTAGATGTGTAATAGACTTGGTGACTGACGATGATATACATAAAACGACTTTTACTACGCAGATCACTATACGTAGTACACATGAGAAAAGTCTAAAATCATGACACGATTTGCCATCTATTAATCATAATCGAAGACAAATATGGTATAAATAGGTTCAAATAATTATTTTTATATAAAAATAATCGACTTATGGGATAAATAATGTAAAAAGAACGAGGATAAAATACCTGTTTTTACGTTAAAAGCAGGAAGTGACGTGTCTAAAAACGGAGGGAAGAGAAAGCATCTACTACAAAGAGGTGGGTAAATGCTTTGTATACATGTGAACTGCATGATCGTTAGTTTTTAAGGTCGTGATCGTTTTTGGATGAGGGTGTTGATAAATAATAGGATAATCAATCTCTCCTCTATTAGACTGAAGGGAAAATGCTAATTGCTCGTTGAAAAGAGAAAATTGAGCATTAACTCCCGGTTTATTACCACGAGCATCCAATCGTATCCATTTTTTGATAGAACAAATATAGACAGCGTTTAAAGCATGAATGCAATAACCGTCTGCGGGTGTATCAAATAACATGAGTTTCTGATAACAAAAACCTGTAGGTATTTCTGCAGAACGAAGTAGAGCGGCGAGTAAATGAGACTTTGCATAACAAATACCTTCTTTATAAGTTAAAACATCCAACGCTGTGCAGGTGACACGTGTGCTTTGAATGTCCCAAGAGTGGGCAATGTGATCACGAACGAAGGTAAAAGCCCTATCGACTTTTTCATGGGCTGTATTGCAGCCTGCAAAAAGTATCTTGCTCTGTTCTTGGATGAGAGGGTGCGAAATAGTGAGCATGGGATGATCCACTAAGTAATCACTTAAATTCGATGACTCACAAATGAGTAGCATAAAGGCCTCCTTATAAACTATTTTGTATAAATATACATTATAAAGTATTTAAATTCAAATGTACAATTAAATTTGTCGCTTAGAATATGCTAAGCAACGAGGGCGACCGTAAGTTATTGCTTAAACGAAGGGGAGAAAGTAGAAGTTGCATTATAAAAAGGAGCCAACACAAAAAATGAAAAGTTCTCGTACCCAAGCTTTTAGCCTCTCTCAAATGGATATTGCAGCATTATTGTAAAAATATTTTGCTACTCACAAGATTATTTAGCACCATCATTAATTTAGAAGCCAATAGCCGATTACTACGACCATGACACTAGTGCCTCAGTTAAGGTGAATGAGGTAAATGCATTTCTATGAAAATGTTTACAATGATCATTCGTCTCTGCTATAGTTAATAGATGTCAGACGTCTGAACATAAAGAACATAACAGAGGTGTTTTTATGGCTATTTTATGGGGATTACTTGGTATGGCAGTTGTCCTTGGAATCGCTTATTTACTCTCAAGTGATCGACAAGCAATCAATTTCCGTACAATTATTGGAGGATTAACAATTCAATTACTATTTGCCTTTCTTGTCCTTTATTCTGATACTGGAAGGTGGGTACTTGAACAGTTTACTGGCCTGGTAAATCAAGTCATCGGCTTTGCGGGAGAGGGCATCAATTTTTTATTTGGAGGTCTTTTCGAAGCTGAAGGAGTCGGGACAGTATTTGCTTTTGAAGTTCTAACAGTGGTCATTTTTTTCTCATCACTCATTTCTGTTTTGTATTATTTAGGAATCATGCAAAGAATAATTAGTAGTATTGGAGGAGCTTTAGCAAAGTTACTTGGGACAAGCCGCCCTGAATCTTTGTCGGCAGCAGCTAATATTTTTGTTGGACAGACGGAAGCGCCGCTCGTCGTTAAACCATTCTTACCACAAATGACACGGTCAGAGCTATTTGCTGTTATGACAGGTGGTTTGGCATCTGTAGCAGGCTCTGTCCTAATCGGTTATTCGCTTCTAGGAATTCCGTTGGAGTATTTGTTGGCAGCAAGCTTTATGGCAGCCCCTTCAGGCTTAGTGTTAGCGAAAATTATGCTGCCTGAAACTGATCCACAAGCGACGTCTGATGAGCGAGATTTTCAGATGGATGAAGATCAGGAATCATATAACGTCATTGATGCAGCGGCTCGAGGAGCGAGCACAGGGTTACAGTTAGCATTAAATATCGGGGCTATGTTACTCGCCTTTATTGCCCTTATTGCCTTACTTAATGGTATACTTGGAGGCGTAGAAAGTGTCATCAATGGGTCTGTAAACTATATGTTAAGCCTGTTCGGTTCAGACTCGTCTATAAACATTCAAGGTCTTACTTTAGAAAATATATTCGGTATTTTATTTTCACCTTTAGCATTTGCTATCGGTGTGCCGTGGTCAGAAGCGTTCCAAGCTGGGTCTTTTATTGGCCAGAAATTGATCTTAAATGAATTTGTTGCTTATGCAGCCTTTGCACCTGAGATTGACAGCTTAGACCCAAAAACGGTTCTCGTCGTAAGCTTTGCTTTATGTGGATTTGCGAATGTTTCTTCACTCGGTATTTTGCTAGGTGGGTTAGGAAAACTGGCACCGAGCCGGCGGGGTGATATCGCACAACTTGGTTTAAAAGCTGTTATGGCAGGTATGCTCGCATCGCTATTAAACGCATCGATTGCAGGAATGTTTTTCTAGTGAAAAGTGAAATAAGCTTCTTACAAATAAAATTATTCAATTAAGAAAGGATGTTTAATATGAGTCAATCACTCGCATCACTCATCGATCACACCCAATTAAAAGCTGACACACAAGAGGAAAAAATTATTTCTTTATGTGAGGAAGCCAAAACGTATCAATTTGCTTCCGTTTGCGTTAATCCCGTTTGGGTAAAAAAAGCGGCTGAGTTACTTGCTAATAGCGGTGTGGATGTATGCACAGTCATCGGCTTTCCACTTGGGGCAAGCACACCGGAAACGAAAGCATTTGAAACAACCAATGCTATCGAAAACGGCGCTACAGAAATAGATATGGTTATGAATATCGGTGCGTTAAAAGATGGAAACGATGCGTTAGTTGAAGCAGATATGCGTGCTGTTGCTGAAGCAGCAAAAGGAAAAGCATTAACGAAGGTCATTCTCGAAACGTGCTTACTTACAGATGACGAAAAAGTACGTGCGTGTGAATTAGCTGTAAAAGCAGGACTTGATTTCGTTAAAACGTCAACAGGCTTCTCCACAGGTAACGCGACTGTGGAAGATGTAGCATTAATGCGTAAAACGGTGGGAGACAAAGCCGGCGTTAAAGCCTCCGGCGGTGTTCGCAGCCTAGAGGATGCCCAGGCGATGGTACAAGCAGGAGCTAGCCGCATTGGCGCAAGTGCGGGTGTGAAAATCGTTAAAGGCGAAAAAGCGGATAGTGATTATTAAATAAGAAGGCTGAAAAGGGTTGGGACTATGTCCTAATCCTTTTTTTAGCATCGGGAGGGGGGATTCAGCATCGCAAGGAGAGAATTCAGCATCGCAAGGAGAGAATTCAGCATCGCAAGGAGAGAATTCAGCACCACAAGGAGAGAATTCAGCGTCGCAAGGAGAGAATTCAGCATCGCAAGGAGAGAATTCAGCATCGCAAGGAGGGAATTCAGCATCACAAGGAGGAAATTCAGCACCACAAGGAGAGAATTCAGCTATCTGCCTCTTTCGTTAGTGGTTAATATTGGTTGTTTCGCAAAGTGAATAATAATAATGGAAACAGCATGCCGAGGCTTAGGATGGTCAGTATCGTATAAATCAGCGCTGATTGCGTATATTTTTGATAGATTCGAAAACTGACGATGACTACAGCCATTAAAAAGAGCATTGGTAGTACTAAATAAAAAAGTTGAGTATATGTATCATTATACGAGTCTATAAAGAAGAAAGGCAGTGTATTTAATAGGGAAGTGACAACTAAAATCGTTGGAAGTGGTCGCTCCCATTCATATAACTTACGATCTTTTAGAAGTATCCCGAGACAATAAAATTGGACAAAAGGAATAAATGCGATCCATGACTTTTTATAGTTTTCCCGTTCTAACAATCTTTGAAGACCTAATGATCCTAAAGTATACATGCCAACAACGATAAATAATTTAATTAAAAGTAATACAATCAATAGTAAGATAACACTAATCATTAATCTAAACATTGTATCTATAGCATCTATAAATGATTGAAAACCAATAATAGTGCTTAAATGAAATGGGAAATGTAACATGAATTAAACTCCTCTTAATGATTTGGGGGCAGTTGAATGGTCACTTGCTCGTTGTTTCTAATTGCAAATAAAATAAAAGGTATTGCTATCCCAAACGTCACAATACATATAATTAGTAGTGGCATGGCACTATGACTATATTTATTAAAAATTAAATATGAAGCATACAAAATCAGGCCATTAAAACAGAGAGGGTAAAGCATCCCTATCACTGGCACAATGGGGAAGACTAGGTAGACAATAGAACCGAACAACAAAATGAGTGGGATCTCTTTCATCCAAGATTTATCGCTCTCATCCCGGGCCATTTCCCCAAGTAAATAAAAATTCATAAACGGAACGAAGGCCATCCATGCATGTGTTCTTTCTTCGCGAACAGCAATTCTTCGCAGGGCAAAAGCTAATACGATAAATAATAAAGCGCCCACAAAAAGTGAGATGATGATAATAATCAAAAACAAATAGACAGCTATTTCAATGGTAGTTTGGCTATTTTGAAGCCCTTGAAAAAGTGTGGTCATAAATCATGCCCCTTCTAAAAAATGTTTTGTCGTCGTTGGATGATATATGGAGACAGCAATCTCAAAAGTAAAAAGAGCGCTCCTTTACACGAATTGACATAACTATGAAAATATCACCAATAGAATAAGCTGTCAACGGCCTATATACCTGGGGGAATTAAACATAATTTCGAAGTTTTTAAAAAGTAGGTCTTTAGACTAAGTAAGGAATGAAAATAAAAAGCCCCTGCTCATTCGGCAGAGGGGTAGTAATGACTATATCTTCTTAGGATTGACTTAAGTAGCGTTCGTTATTTCTAATAAAAAACATAATGATCGGAATACCTAAGCCAAAGGAAAAAATACTGGCTAGTAACAAGGGAAAAGGGTACCTTGTATACGTATCGTATAAAAGGTGAGCTGCGTAAAAAATGACGACTAAGCTGGCGATGATGATAAACTGTCCAAAAAAAGGGATGAAGTTGAAGGCAATGACACCAACACCTGCTCCTACTAGCAAATGAGGCAGGCTTTCTGCCCAGTTTTTATTACTTTTCTCTTTGACGACTTGTCCCCATAAAAAAAGGTTTACAAAAGGTACAAATGCCCACCATGTACTGTCGAAACCTTCACGTTTAGCAAGTCTCCGCAGCCCTAAGCCCCCTAATATATAGATGACAATGAGTCCGATACCAAAAAGTATGATAAAGCCCAATAATGCAAGAGCTCTCGTATGCTCTTCTGAACCGTCAGACAATAACCCTGAAATCAATTCGATCACGCTGTTCACGTCCTTTTCTAAGTTGCAAAGAGAGTTAATTCCTCCCTTTATCTCAATCTGACGTTATCACCAAACGGTAGGAGTGTCAATGTCCCGAGAGCTACATGGAACGTTGGAGCTTTCTAATATACACTATTTGTCCGATATGATAGGCGTTATGAGACCCCATATTCCCAATTAACGACCACCATTCCGCATGGACGGGAAACCCTTCTACTTTTTCCATCAGCTGTTTTTGACTCAATAATGATGGCCATCGTAACAAACTAATTAATAATTGCTCTTTCAATTCATTAAAATGACACTCGGCTGGGACATGAAAAGTATCTTTATTATTCTCAAGCGACGGAACTGTTGTAACATCTTTATGACATAACGCTTTTGCCACGTGTCATTCCAAAAAATAAGGTGCTGAACGATCTCTGCAATACTGTGGCAATGGGAAGACGGTTTCCAAAAAGCCTCCTTTTCAGTTAACCCTTCAACGACTTCTTGAAAGGAAAGATACCAGCTTCGATCGTTGGCATTGGCGAGTAATTGTTCTATTAAACTATCATATGGTTGAGACATGTTTTTCTCCTTTCTTTTCTTTATCTCAGATAACTGTCCGTAAAACTCTCTGCCCAAAATGGAGAAGAGCGAAATCTATAGAGGCGTGGGCTAATAGCTGCTAAAGTCCTGATTGAAGGTTCGTTTTATAAGAGTCAGTTGAGGAGGCAAGTGACCGCAATCAATGTCATATAAGATAGGGATAGCAAGTTCAGTAGAAAGCGTTCGGTAAAGGTCTATTAGCTCATAGTCTCCCTCGATTTTTTGGGCAGAGCTCCGGCCAAACATGATGCCGTTGCAATGATCAAACCAGCCGGCAAGCTTCATTAATAAGTGTCCTATGCAATTGAGGAAGTGATAGCTCACAATTTTCAAAAAAACAAATGACGTTCTTACTAGGAATGTAGTTATTAATAAACTTATTAACATCTCCGTATGGTGTCCCCATAAGGTGTTTCACTGTATCGATACAGCCTCCAAGAAGATGCCCTTCTAAGGTTTCTGAGTGACCACTAACAGATTTCCAAACTGTTTTTTCTGTTAGGTGAAAAATATGAGGAGTAGGATTATCGAATTGCCACTCATGTTGGTAGTGATTAGATGACATTTGTGTAATAGACGCCCCAGGAGGTGTCTTTAAAATATCTTCCCGCATAGCGGTCGTTTCATCCCTGTTGCACGTGTGATTGCGGATGCAGAGGTAGATTCTGCTGTGTCCATGCGGCATCACCAACAGTGACTTTATATCCTCGCTCCGTTTGACGCTTAATCGCCTCGTGTAGGAGATGGTGCAAAGCGTCAGGGACACCAGAAGATGGGGCAGTAACACCGATATGAGCATTTTCTTTAAGGTTTGGCGGATAGGTTATCACACGTCATCACCCCTTTTTATAAAAAATATGCCTTTAGTTTACCATACATAGTGATGTAAACTTGTAAGGGATTTAGCAGTTGGACATTCATCTTGAGGGTTGGAGGTAAGCTAAATGACAGAAAAGGACAAAATGATCAAGGGAGATCTCTATCATCCTGAAGATCCTGAGCTAGTAAAAGAGCGAGCCTTGGCCCGCCAGCTAATACGTGAATTTAACGATACATCTGAAATAGAATATGAGACTCGGACAATCTTAATAAAAAAGCTATTTGGTTCAACAGGTGGCGATATCAAAATCGAGTCTGTTTTCCGCTGTGATTACGGCTATAACATCCACGTTGGCACCAATTTCTATGCTAATTTTGATTGCTTAATTTTGGATGTATGTCCCGTGACGATTGGAGATAACTGTATGCTTGCACCAGGTGTCCATATTTACACAGCCGCACACCCGCTTGATTCGATTGCACGGGAATCTGGTTTGGAATACGGAAAACCAGTTTCTATTGGTGACAACGTCTGGATTGGCGGACGAGCTGTTATAAACCCAGGTGTGACTATTGGCAATAATGCAGTCATTGCTTCTGGTGCCATTGTGACGAAAGATGTGCCGATGAATACGGTCGTGGGTGGAAATCCAGCTCGTCTTCTTAAGAGCATTAACCTCTCATCATATTAATAGTGATAGAAACTTTTGGAGAGGAGATACTACTTTTTCACAGTAAAAAAGAAAATATCCACTTTCATATGATAGCTTTCTTTTGATACACGTATATTTATCACAGAACTCAAAATAGAGAGGAGAGCTAACTCTCTTTAGGTGGGAGATAACGGACGCTAATGTCCTGATTAAGGCAATGATCAATTGCGGGAGAAAAACGAAAACACCTATTTATTGAAGTTTAGCTTTATAGGAAACGATATGACAAAGCAGCATCTAGGACAGTTTTTCTGTCAAGATGCTGCTTTGGTTTAGAGCTGTTCGTTTAAGCTTTTATATCGTGTACCGACTGTGCCAGATGAGACACTATATAAATCTGCCACAGCTTTTTGGGAAAGTGCTGCGTCAGTTTGAAGGTGTTTACCGAGCCAATAATGTAAGGCAGCGGCATACGTTTCAGGCTTTTGAATACGCGGCTTTTCCTCTAAGGTGTAAGTGATCCAACGTGCTTTTGTTTCTAAAAAGATAGGATAGGAGACATGTTCCCAATCAAGTCTGTCATAGAGTAATGCCAGCACCGCTTGGCTGCTTTCAGGCAGCTTGTCTTCACTGTGTAAGGCGTCCCCTTTTGCCACGAATACGGCAATTGAATGAAGGACTTCAGGGAAGTGGCGATCAAAGAGAGTCGCTTCATCAGCGTTATCTTTTAACACCTGCACCATAGTCGGCCATATACTAATGAATTTACTCGCTAAATAGGCAGGAACTCCAAGAGCATCGTTGCCTAATGCATGTCCGTCAGGAGCTGGATATAAGTAACCGATGACGGAATCATTTTCATGTAAGTCAGCAGAAGCCGGAGTTTTTCCTAAAGTTAACGCGTCCTTATTAAAAGCGTGTTCAATGACCATCGCTTTCTTGTCAGCATACGTCACGTTATAAAATGCAGGAGTTAACGTCTCCCATTTCTGCAAAAAGCGTTGAAAAGTCTCTGAATAAGTATGAGTATATGTGTCGATATAGCTAGCTAACACAGTTTTATTTCCATTAAGTAACGGGTAGCTGAATAGTAGCCAGTGGAACATAAGCTGAGAGAATACTTTCGCATCCTTTGCCGGTAGAATATTAAAGCTGGACACATATTTTTCATAAACGGGCTGAAGTACGTCATCAAACTGTTTACTATAGTCAAAAACCCGTGGTAAAAGCTCATTGAATGCTTTTCGGTCAAGAGGAGAAAAAGCCGGAGCTGCTTGGACTTTTAGTAAACAACATTTTTTATATTTCTTGCCACTGCCACACGGACATGGTGCATTTCGTTTAATGGTTGCCATTTTGTCACCTCATATAATAGTCATGTTATTGTTCTGTATTATAGGAATGTTTAACATTAGAGAATGTAACCTGCGATGTTATTCGTCTAATAGTTGGAGGCTATGTCGCACGACTTGAGCAAAACAATTGTTATAACCGTATTGCTTTAATATGTTTTTGTTCCCATATACATTATCGTCACAATCGCTAAAATCTTAACTTATCTATCATATCAGTAACGCAGATTTTTTCAATAGGGAAGGTATGGTACAATCAAGTGCAGACCATTGATACATGGAAAGGAACCGAATGACCATGAGTAAACGAGAGACACCAGTGAAGAAAAACGATGTCCTTAACGTGACATTTGAAGATATGACGCACGATGGCTCAGGAGTGGCTAAAATCAACGGCTTTCCGTTGTTTGTTAAGCGAGCTCTGCCAGGTGAAACAGCGGAAGTGAAAGTGATCAACGTTAAAAAAAATTACGGGTTCGCTCGTCTAATGACGTTGAAACAAGAAAGTGAAGCACGAGTAGAACCGCCCTGTCCAATTTTTAAACGGTGTGGCGGATGTCAACTTCAGCATTTAAGCTATGAAGGCCAATTAGTGTACAAGCAAAAGCAAGTGAAAGATGTATTGGAACGGATTGGCGGTCTAGGGGATGTCTTAGTTCATCCGACGCTTGGGATGGAAGAGCCATGGCGCTACCGAAATAAAGCGCAAGTGCCAGTTGGCGAACAGAATGGAGAGATAGTAGCAGGCTTCTACGCTGAACGCAGTCACCAAATAGTCGATATGCCGAACTGTGTTATCCAGCATGAGGACAATGACAAAGTCGTTCAGCTTGTGAAAAAATTAGCGAAGGACTATGGTATCCGAGGCTACGATGATCATACGCACAAAGGCACATTGCGCCATGTGGTAACGCGTCATGCCAAAAAAAACGATCAGCTCATGGTGGTACTCGTAACAAAAGGGAAAGAACTACCAAACAAGAAGAACTTAGTTACAGCGCTGAAAGAGGCGCTTCCTAATTTAACTTCCGTTGTGCAAAATATTAACCCGAAGCGAACGAATGTGATTTTTGGCGATAAAACAGAGGTCCTCTGGGGCGAAGACGTGATTTATGACACGATTGGCGATATTAAATTCGCTATCTCTGCCCGGTCTTTTTATCAAGTTAACCCTACTCAAACGAAAGTGCTTTATGACAAGGCATTAGAATACGCCCAGCTCACCGGACGTGAAACGGTGATCGATGCGTACTGTGGTATCGGTACGATCAGTTTATTCTTAGCCCAAAAAGCGAAGCAAGTATACGGTGTGGAGATCGTTCCTGAAGCCATATCTGACGCTAAACAAAATGCCAAACTCAATCATATTGATAATGCTGAATTTGTTGTAGGGGAAGCAGAACGAATTATGCCATGGTGGCAGGCACAAGGCCTTAAGCCGGATGTTATCGTCGTTGATCCACCGCGAAAAGGCTGTGACGAAGCCCTTTTAGAAGCCATGACCGTTATGAAACCGACACGTATCGTCTACGTCTCCTGTAACCCAGCCACACTAGCCCGTGACCTAAAGTTCCTCGAACAACGGGGCTATACGACACAAGAAGTCCAGCCAGTGGATATGTTTCCGCAGACGGGGCATGTGGAGTGCGTGGCATTGCTTGGGAAGGAAGATGAATGAAAATATAACAGTGAGTTAATAGCCTTTCTAAACAATTGAAAGGCTTTTTTGTTATTAAAAATTTTTAAGAGCTGATAAACTCATTTTTTTACTTTTATGTAAAAAATATGATAGTTTAGTATTAAAGAAAAACCTATTTTTACACTAGAATTGTTATTCAACTAACGAGCAGATTACTTTAAAAGGAATTTAAACAATTGGTATTAAACTACTGATATATACACATATATTTTGGAGGATTTAATAAAATGGATATAAAAAGTGATGATCCAAGAGATAATTTTAAAATCATTCTTGAGGTTTCAGAATATACTCGGGAAAATTAACCTTCCCTTTATTGGTAATCCCACACGATTCCTATTGTTTTGCTTTTTCTGATTTTCAAAGAAAAAGAAGTTGACTATTAAAGTTAATTTATGATATTATTAAAAATTTGATAAAAAATAATATATATGTTAAGGTGTAAGAAGGTTACCATATATGGAGGTGGATTATTTGTTTCAAATTGGCGAAAACATTATTTATCCAATGCACGGAGCAGGTACAATTAAAGCCATAGAAGAAAAGGAAATATCAGGAAAAAAACAACAGTATTATGTCATAAAAATGTTAATCGGTAATATGGAAGTCATGATCCCTACAGGTAAAATATTAAGTTTAAGTATACGCCCTGTTACTGACATAATTGCATTAAAACACATTATACACATTTTTCAGCATGGAGAATCAGATAGATTACTGCCGTGGAAACAAAGGTATAAAATGAACACGGACAAAATAAAAACGGGTAAAATACAAGAATGTGCTGAAGTTGTACGTGATTTAATGCGTATGAAGAAAGAAAAGGCACTTAATTCAAGCGAAAAAAAAATGTTAGATAACGCACATGAATTTTTGATTAGTGAACTGGGATTTATTAAAGGGATTACTGAAAATCAAATAAAAAGTTTCTTTTAAGGTTAATTTAAGATAACGTATTACATCTCTTGAAAACATCCTGAATTTTTTGGGAATATGTTTATTATTAGAAGTAAACCTTTTCAAAGACATTCAACTTCTCCAGCTCACCTTTAGAGCATTAGCCTCTTTTGTAATTTCTACAATCTAATCCATTTTTATTATTTAAATTTCTTTTACGAACGTTTGAAGTTTCATTAAATAACTTGATAAAATAGTCACTTGATTTTTGCAATCCTGATTCACACTGGCACGGACAAGGAGCCGTAAGGATGAAAGAGAGGTAGGGCTTTCATTGTTTTAGGTATACAATTTATTATTTAAGTCATTATTTCTAGAAGAAAAAATAATCAATTTCACCTCTATCTTTAAGAATTTATTACATCTACTGGGACAGTGAATAGTAATTGTTTATCTTCTTTACGTAAAAGAGAAAAACGAATTGGTAACACCATATGGTCAACTACAAAAATGGTTTCTAGATTAGGAAACCATTTTTCATTGAGTATTATACAGAGGACATAAAAAACAGGCCCTATATAAAGAGCCTGTTTGTATAAACGAATTTAAGATTAAGCAGCTTTTTGAACGTTAGCCGCTTGAGCTCCACGAGCACCTTGCTCAACGTCAAACGTTACTTTTTGTCCTTCGTCTAAAGATTTGAAGCCGTCACTTTGGATTGCAGAGAAGTGTACGAATACATCATCTCCATTTTCACGTTCGATAAAGCCAAAACCTTTTTCTGCATTAAACCATTTAACTGTACCTTGTTCCATTTTTGTTGCCTCCTAGTGCGTTACCACACATTGTATTACTATAATTGCCCAAAGTATTATCAAGATGAAAAGATGATATTCATACTATCCTTTACACCGAACAAAAATAATTCTTCCTTATCATACCAGGAGACAGAAAAAATTGCAAATTATTGCAATTTGACTAAAATAGTAAAAATTGCAAAAAGAAGAGAATGTATGTAACCATTCTAATTAAGTTATCTTTGTTTAACTAACGAGTGCATTAGTTGAATAAAGATGGTATCTATGATGACCAAAAGAAAACGTTGAACATTCAGTGAAAGTTTAGTTGAGAGGATTGAAGTGGAAGAGGATAACGAGGTAGTAGTCCATTATAAATTCATAAACCCGTTATCTATGGTTGGGTAAAATGTAGTGACCGATAGTCAACACATGTGGAGTGTGTGGCGTCACTTGTGAGAGTTGATAAATAACATGTAAAAGTGAGGTAAGAGCCTTTTTAAGCAATTAAAGGGCTCTTTTGTTATTAGGTCTTTTAATGATTGAACAAATTTAATGTTTTTTTCCATTATTATGTAAGGTTAAATGGTAGTATATTATTAAAGAAAAGTCTATATTGACACTTTTGACGTTATTCAACGATCAGGAAAGTGAATTAAAAAGTGGGAGGATCATCGTGGAAAAATTATTACATAAGTTAGCCAATTTAATAAATAAGAGAGAGGATAAAATTATAATTGGTATATCAGGACATGGTGCTTCTGGTAAGACAACTTTTACAAAAAATCTTGTCAATGTCTTAGTGCATGATGTAAATATATTAAATACTGATCCATATATTATCACCGATGTCAGAAAGTACACGACTATAGATTACGAATATAATAATAAAAATTATTCTTATAAAATGACAGCATGTCACCCTGCGGCTCACAATTTGTTAGCTTTGAAAAGAGATATAAAGATGATTAAAGAAGATTTAGATTTTTACACAATAGATACCCACTACATAAAAAGTACTTTAATTTCTTCACGACATCATATTAATATTGTAGAGGGCATGAGTGTTGCATTTCTAGATCCCCAATTGTTTGATTTAACCGTCTATTTATATACTGATAGTGAAACGGAATTTATAAGAAGAGGCTTTCGTGATGTTTCTGAAAGGGGAATAGATTTTAACTATATCAAACAATCTCATGAACAGCGTAGAATTCAATATGACTTATTTATGCACACGTATTCTAAGAATTTCGATATAGTTATAAAAAATTCAAATGAAGAGGTTACCTTAGAAAAATATGAAATTTAATCTCTACTAGGTTCTAGCCTCAGCCTGACCCATTGTTTCAGAAACTATTTAAGCGTTAACGAACGCTAATGTCCTGATGACTCAACGACAAATTAATGGAAGTTATGTGAAAACGGCACTAAATGAAGGTTCGTTTTATCCCACACTTAAGGGGCAGTAAAACCCCCACTGATTGAAGCTTAGCTTTATAAAATTTGATGATTATTCTAAAGGAGGAAAAGAATTGACTAAAATAGTTTCAGAAGTTGTGAGTTGGAGTAAAGCCCTTTTGTTTGCAATAACGTTATCGATCATATTAAGTGCATTTGTCATTCAGCCTTTTTCAGTTATGGGGAGTTCAATGGAGCCAACGCTAGATGGAAAAGATCCAGACGAAGATAATGAAAGTGGAGACCGTGTCATGGTGTTAAAAAGCAGTTACACGCTTGGTGGAGAACCAACGTATAACGATGTTGTGATTATTGATAGTCGACTAAGCAAAGAAAGAACGATGAAGGACAACTTATTTGAAAGTCCTATTGTGAGGAAGATTTTGGACAGCGATTATAATGAAACAAATTATTGGATTAAAAGAGTTATAGGAGAACCAGGTGATTTATTAGAATACATAGATGGTAAAATCTATCGTAATGGAAAGGCATTAGAAGAAGACTACATAAAGGAAGGCATGCAGTTTCCTTTTGAGACAATCGAAGTGCCAAAAGACCACGTTTTCGTAATGGGTGATAATAGGAATCATAGTCATGACAGCAGAGATATAGGTCCAATTCCAATTGAAAATGTTTTAGGGAAAGTTTTATTTAAATACTAACCGAATGACTGTCACAATTTTCTTTTCAACACGAACAAACGAACAATGATAAATAGCCTATATGAAATGTTTATTTCATACTTATAATTTTGAGTGAAAAGTACAAGGGATTTAGCCATGTTCCTTATAGTTAATAGGTTTGATAAGGGAGGGCTTTTTATTACAACGGGAAGTTTCAATGACTAACTTTGCAGTAACGAAGAGTGTTTCATTAAGAAGGAATAGTATTATAAAGGGGCTTGAAAAATTGGATACAAATGCTTTATTCTATAAAATTAACAAATGAATGGTTACTACAGAGGATTATGTAAAATGGTCATACTGTTTGGTGGGAAATAATGTATCATCGCCCTCTTTACATATCATTGCTTACTTTTCATTTAGTGAGAATGTGATTGAAGTAGAGGATTATTTCAATAGGACGCTGAAGGAACTAAAAATACAGGAGTCCTTTAGTGCCGATCCTATAATGATACAATCAGTGTGGTTATAACCTTGCTATAGAACTATTACCAGTTTCAAATGCACTTAAAGTATTGGATATTATAATACGGAGAGTGGATTTATTTAAACTGATACGATAGACGACAATGGAATTGAATTAGAACATAGACAGAATGGGATTGGCATAACCCTAACAGATAAGGCTAAGAAAGGAGTTGGCCATAAATATAAATTTATTTTTACAGATTAGAGGTTAGTTCAAAGCTATGCTAAATAAACAGGAGCGTTCAATAACGGACCTCACCAGCAAAGCTTAGAGTCTAAATATTCTCTAAGCTTTTTCATGCCTATATGTCAAAAAAAACATTAAGCTCTTGATGCCAATAATGAACACCTTTTTTCACACGTCTTCTTTCAAATATAGATTAACTGGTTGTTTTGCTTCAAATTATAGACAGTTTCTTTTTTGTTTACGTTGATTAGCATTCCTCACTTCAAACACTCAGCTAATCTTCGAACCCCTTCCTCAATCTTTTCCTCGCACAAATGACCATATCCTAAGATCATCTTGTTTTGATGCTTGCCCTTTTTTATCGCATGATCTTCCACTGGATAGACGCGAATACCTTTATCACCCATTTTTTTAATGAAATCTTCTGTAAAAACTTTATGTTGCCATTCTCCTACAAGGTGCAAGCCAGTCGAATGTCCCACTATTTTCACTTGATGCGAAAAATGATTTTCCATTACTTTAATCAAATGATTACGCCTTTTTTTATAGATTTTTTTCATTTTATGGATATGTCGTTCTAAATAGCCTTTTTCCATAAAGTGTCCTAAAGTGATCTGATCTAATGACGGAGTATGTAGATCCATAAACCATTTTATCTTGCGGGACTCTTTAATTAAACGTGGAGGTAGGAGGAGATAACCTAAACGCAGTGCAGGCGATAATATTTTGCTAAAGGAGCCGATATAGATAACATGATTGGGATCTAAACCTTGCAAAGAGCTGAGCGACGCCCCTTCATAACGAAACTCGCTATCATAATCATCCTCAATAATATAACAGCCTGTTGCTCTTGCGTATTGAATCAGTTGGATTCGGCGCTGAATAGGCAAAGTACCTCCTAATGGATATTGATGAGAAGGGGTGACAAAGATGCATTTTGGGTGAAGATCTGGAGTGATTAATTCTGTCCTCATTCCATATTCATCAACAGGGATTGGATGAAGGATGGAACCGAGTGTTGATAGAATCTTTTGAATATCTTTTGTAACAGGATCCTCCATCAGAATTCTGTCGTCTTTTTTAAGCAGCAGCTTTGCTACAAGCGCTAATCCTTGGGTCGCCCCTGAAGTAATAACAAGTTGATGAGGCTCGCACTGTACCCCACGTGATTTCACTAAATAACGGGAGAGCGACTGTCTTAGTTTGAGGAGGCCTTCTGGATAGCCGTAGCTCAAAACTGTATTCGGACTGTCCATACAAGCATCATAAGACAATTTCGCCCATATTTTTCTCGGGAAAAATTGTAAGTCCGGTAGACCAGAGCGAAAGTCGATTAAATCTTCTTTGTCTGCGAATTCATCACGTTCAAAAAAAGGATCGTTTTTCTTGTTATGTATTTGTTCCAAATAAGCTCCTTCAGCGACAAAGGTTCCGGAACCCTGGTGCGGTTCGATATAGCCCTCAGCGATCAATTGCTCATAGGCTCCTAACACAACATTGCGAGAAACGTGTAATTCGTTTGCGAGCTGGCGTGTCGATGGCAGCCTTTCTCCTGCAAGAAGGTTCCCTTGTAAGATACGTGTGCGTATTTGTGTATAGACTTGGCTGATGAATGGAATGTCTCGTTTTCTATCAATCGGAACCCAAATCATGTTTACCTCCCTCATAATAATAAAATTGGTACTACCCAACTTTGTGATAAGTGGTACTACTATCAACCAGTTTACCATGGTAGGTTAGAACAAGTAAGTTTATTCAGGTCATTGGAGGGAAGATAGATATGAATGTAATGTTCTCGGCTCATCTAAAAATTATTTTCGCGATGGCGATTGTTGGAAGCTTTGTGGTTGCAGGAAAATTGCTTGTCGAAAACGTTCCTGTGTTTCTTGCTTCAGGATTACGGTTTCTCATTGCTGCACTCATCCTTGTTCCATTGCTGTTAAAAATAGAAGGAATTCCGGTTTTCACTAAAAAGGACATGAAAATTCTATTTTTACAAGCGATATCCGGTGTCTTTTTATTCAGTATCTTTATGTTGTATGGGTTAAAGTACACTACCGCCATAGAAGGAGGCATAATTACGAGCACGCTGCCGGCTGTTGTCGCTATTATTGCGTTTATCATACTAAAAGAAAAGCTCACAAGCTTTACTATCACCGGCATTCTGTTAGCAGTAGGCGGAACGCTCGTCATTAATATATCTGGTGCGTTTTCAGACATTGAACGTGGTGCAGCCCCCATACTAGGAAATCTACTAATCCTGGGTGCTGTTATTGGTGAAGCTTTGTTTATTATTTTTGGAAAATCGATTTCAAAAACAGTTTCCCCGTTAGCCGTTTCAACGATGTTAAGCGTATTTGGCACCATTTTTTTCTTGCCGTTTGCGATCTATGAAGCGACAAGTTTTGCCCTTATGGAAATATCGTTAAAAGATTGGGGGTTGATCTTCTATTCTGGAATCATTGTCACTGTTTTTGCTTTTGTTCTGATGTATCAAGGCATTGAAAAAATTCCAGCAAGCACAGCAGGTGTTTTAACCAGTGTCATGCCGATGAGTGCAGTCCTGTTCTCATTCTTGATTCTAAAAGAAAGTCTCTCCTCGTTTCATGCTATTGGGATGTTGTGTGTTCTAGCTGCAGTTTGCTTGATTTCGTTTGATTCAAAAGTAGAGGAAAAAGAAGAAACTCTAAAAGAAAAGAAAATCATTTCCTAAAGAGTAGTAGTGAATATGGATTACCATTAAGTGAAACGGGTTAGTATATCTGGAACAAGTCAGACGATCAACTCCGAAAATGGTGTGCTAATTGAAAAGTCTTGCTTCGTTCCTTTTGATATAAGCAATGATCCAATAACCCTTAAGGCGGTGAATCTTTTAAATCGGTATAGTCGTAACTGGAGTCCATCAAAAAATAGTGAAGGATCGATTCATGTAATAAACATAAAGCCATATGCCTTTTCTTCTCCCAGCGTAAATTGTTATTGACAGTTGAATGATCGATTTTTATAATTGATAATGATTATCAATTTCATAATAGAGAGGATAAATGATGATGGCAATACATAGAAAAAAACATCAAGCTATATCTATGGTTGTATTTCTTTTAATTTTATCAATTACTTTACTTGGTTGTACAAGTCAATCAACAGGGGATGCATCTACTTCTGATGAAAATATAAATAAGGTGACTGTAGCTTGGCCTAGAGACTTAGGGGAAATGAATCCACATGTTTATAACCCATCTCAATTATTCGCACAATCGATGATTTATGAACCGTTAGTTAGCTATGAAGATGGAGGAGAATTAAAACCCCATTTAGCGGAGTCTTGGGACATCTCTGACGACGGAAAAGAATATGTCTTCTCATTACGTCAAGATGTTGAATTTTCTGACGGTACACAGTTTAATGCTGAAATTGTAAAAAAGAACTTTGATGCGATATTAAAAAATGTTGATATGCATGGCTGGTTAGGGTTTATCCCGAAGATCGATCAAACAGAAGTGGTGGATGAATTTACGTTTAAATTAACATTAACAGAACCCTACTATCCGACCATTCAGGAGTTAGCTGTCGTACGGCCAGTTCGATTCCTAGGAGAAGCGGGTTTTCCTGAAGATGAAGATACGTCCAAAGGTGTAGCCGAATCAGTTGGTACTGGGCCATGGGTACTGGATGACTACAAAGAAGATGAATTTGCAACGTTTAAACGTAATGAAAACTATTGGGGTGAGATTCCAAGTGTAGAGGAAATCAAAGTGAAAGTGATTCCTGACGCTGAAACACGGGTCTTGGCTTTTGAAAAGGGAGATGTAGACCTCGTCTATGGTGAAGGGGTTATCAGTTTCGATTCGTTTATACAATTAGAATCAACAGGGTCATATGAAACGAGTATTTCTGAGCCGGTGGCTACTAGACAACTCGTTATGAATACAAATGTGGAACAGCTTTCTGATAGCCGAGTACGTGAAGCATTACATTATGGGATTAATAAAGAAGCATTGGTTGAGGGCGTGACTTCTGGATTGGAAGAGAAGGCAGACTATATTTTATCACCAAACTTGCCTTATACTTCAAATGTGGATGTAACCACGATTGACTATAATATTGAGAAAGCAAAGCAATTACTAGATGAAGCCGGCTGGGAGCTGCCAGAAGGTAAAAATATTCGTGAAAAAGATGGTGAACCACTTGAATTTGACCTAATGTTTAACTCTGCTGAATCGATTCAAAAGACAATGGCAGAAGCCTTGCAGTCTGAATGGGCGGAATTAGGGGTGAAATTAAATATTGACGGCGTTGAACTAGCCACTCAAGTTGAAAGATTCGGTGAAAATGAGTTTGATATGAACTTCTATAGCAACTATGGTGCGCCATATGATCCTCATACGTTTGTAAACATCGTAGCTACAGAAGGTTTTGGATTTAATGAAGCTATTTCAGCCTATCCTAATAAAGATGAGATACTGCAACAAATTGAGGATGTTAAACAAACAACTGATGAAAATGAGCGTCAAGAGTTATATACATCTATTCTAGGTTCGTTACAAGAGCAAGGTGCTATTGTGCCTATTTCATATATTAGTAACGTTGCAATCTATCAAAAGAATGTGTCGAATTTTACATTCTCAGCCAATCGAGATGCACACCCATTTGAAGGTATGGCGATTGAAGAGTAAGGGACAGGAGATTTTTTATGGGCAATTACATTGTGAAACGAATGATGACAATCATTCCAATCTTTCTTTTCGCTACTTTATTAACATTTGGAATGATTCATTTATCACCAGTGGATCCAGCAGAAGCCTACTTAACTGCTGCACATATTCAACCAACAGATGAGATATTGGCCCAAAAAAGACAAGAGTTTGGTTTAGACCAACCTCTTCTTGTACAGTATGTGAATTCCGTTATTCAGATATCCAAGCTTGACTTTGGCGTATCTTATGTAACGAATAAACCTGTATGGGAAGAGGTATCTTCTCGCATACCAGCAACGATCCAGTTAACTGTAGGAAGCCTTATCATTGCGATCCTAGTTAGTGTCCCGATTGGCTTTTTAGCTGGACTAAAGAAAAACAGTGGAATCGACCATTTTAGTCGATTTCTTTCCTTTTTTGGTGCCTCTATACCTTCCTTCTGGTTTGGCTATTTATTAATTTTTTTCTTTTCTGTAAGATTGGACCTTTTTCCGGTAGAAGGAATAGGGACATGGAAGCATCTCGTTTTACCATCTTTAACCTTGGCGTTACCTTTAATTGCTTTATATACGCGCCTACTACGAGCAAGCGTACTCGAAAATTTACAAGAACCCTATGTCCTTTATGCCCGTGCGAGAGGACTACATGAAAAAGTCATAATGGGGAAATATCTCTTAAGAGTGGCCATTTCTCCTATGGTTACAGGACTAGGGATGAATTTAGGAATAGTGATGACGGGGGCTATCATTGTAGAAGCAGTCTTTTCATGGCCAGGATTTGGGCGGTATTTTATTGAGGCTATTTTTAACCGTGATGTGCCAGTTATTCAATGCTATGTCTTATTATCAGCAGGTTTGTTCCTTATCAGCAATTTAGTTGTTGATCTTATCCAAATGTATATTGACCCACGTATTTCAAGAAAAGGAAGGCAACTACGATGATTGCAAGGGCTCGTGCCATAGTAAAAAGTCAAAAAGTAATCGTTTTTAGTTCATTAATATTGCTCGTACTATTCTTTATCATGATCTTTGCTCCGTGGCTTGCACCCCATGATCCTACTACTGTTAATCTGGTTCATAAACTTCAGCCACCTTCTCTAGATTATCCATTAGGAACAGACCATTTAGGAAGATGTACATTATCACGTATTCTATATGGTGCAAGAGTATCACTCGGTTTTGCTACATTAATTTTTCTTTCTGCTTTAGGTATCGGTTTGATCATTGGACTTATTGCGGGTTTTAAAGGTGGTTGGATCGATCAGGTGTTAATGAGATTTGCTGATGGTGTAATGGCATTCCCAAGTCTGTTGCTTGTGCTTGGGTTAGTTGGTATATGGGGTGCTGGACTTAGACAAGTCGTATTAGCGTTAATTTTTGTACAGTGGGTCTATTATGCCAGGATAATCCGTGGCGTTGTACTAAGCTTGAAAGAACAGAACTATATCACCGCTGCTAAAATAACGGGTTCTTCACAATGGAAGATTATGACGAAACATATCATTCCTAATGTCCTTCCACCACTAGCAGTAATGGGAACATTAGAGATGGGGTGGGCAATCATGCATTTATCTTCCATGTCTTTTTTAGGGTTAGGCGTGCAGCCCCCTACACCAGAGTGGGGAGCGATGATTCACGAAGGAAAGTCTTATATTAGGACACATCCCTCATTGATGATTTATCCAGGTTTAATGATTATGTTAGTTGTCGTTACCTTTAATTTATTAGGTGAATCACTATCTGAACGTTTTGGGATTAAACGGCGATAATAAAGGACTGAGAGTATAATGGAAGAAAAATACCAAAGTATTTTACGAGTCAAAGACTTATCGGTGCAAGTGAAAACAAAAGACTGTATGGTACCGCTTGTTCAAAACGTTCATTTTGAAATTGATCAAGGGAAGGTACTTGGACTTGTTGGGGAAAGTGGCAGTGGAAAAACGGTCACAAGTATGGCAATTTTACAATTACTAGATCGGGACAATGTTGATATACAAGGGAGTATGACACTAAAAGGGAAAGAATTAAATGGTCTGAATAATATGCGGGAGATTCGTGGTAAGGATATTGCCTTTATTACGCAAAACCCGATGAATGCTTTTACCCCTGTTTTCACAGTTGGTCAACAGTTTGTTGAAACGATTAGAGCGCATAACTATTCATTAACTAAGAAGGAAGCTAAGGAACTAGCCATTGACGTGATGCGCGATGTCAACTTACCCGATCCTGCAAAAATATTAAAGAACTATCCTTTTCAATTGAGTGGGGGGATGCTTCAACGTGTCATGATTGCGATGGCTGCTTGTTTACATCCCACTGTTATTATTGCTGATGAACCTACAACTGCTCTGGACCTTCATAATCAATTATTAGTCCTTCGACTTTTAGATAAAATTCGTTCCGAATATGGTACTTCTATTTTACTTATTTCTCATGACCTTGGCGTAATTGCAGAAATGGCGGATGATGTGGCCGTGATGAAGCAGGGAAAAATTGTAGAAAAGACAAATGTGTTTGATTTATTTGACCACCCACAACATGAATACACTAAAAAGTTGTTAAAAACAAGGCCTACCTTACAGGTTCAACGATAGACTAGCACCGTATAGAGAATGAGATTTTATTTTATAAGGGATGAGAACAATGAGCTTATTAGAAGTAAAAGAAGTCTATCACAGCTATCAACCTAAGAGGTTTTTAATAAGGAAAGGTCAATCAAATCGTGTACTTAATGATATTTCACTTTCCATTGAACAAGGGACATGTTTAGGGTTGCTTGGTGCAAGTGGGGCTGGTAAAAGCACATTAGGGAAAGTTATTCTTGGTATACAGCGTCCTCAGCAAGGACAGGTCTTGTTCCAGGGACATGATATTTATCAGACAGATAAGCATACCCAGCGAAAACTGCGCCGTGATTTACAAGTTGTGTTTCAGGATTCATATTCATCTTTTAATCCTCGTATGACCGCTGAACATATCATTCGTGAACCATTAGATAATTATGAAAAACTATCTGTAAGTGAAACCAAAAGAACGGTTATTTGGCTGTTGGAAAAAGTCGGTTTAAACGAAGATGACCTAAAGAAATACCCTTATCAATTCAGTGGCGGTCAATTACAAAGGATAAATATTGCTAGAGCCATCGCGCTTAAACCAAAGTTAATTGTACTAGACGAATCAGTGAGTAGTTTAGATATGGTGACACAAACCCTCATCTTAGAATTGTTACGTGACTTAAAGGATGATTTCGGCTTATCTTATTTGTTCATTACCCATGATATTAAAGCTGCTTTTTACATTTCAGATAAGCTGGCGGTATTGGAAAAGGGGACACTCATTGCGCATTACGAGTCAAAAGATCAATTTTTCAAATCCACCCATCCTGCTGTAAAACAAATGAGAAATGCGATGCTTGCTGAACATCCGCGAGATCGTTCAGTTACTCGAACGTAGAGTAAAATAAACTGAAGAACATGCTAATTTGTATTATCCCAATCAATAGATTTTACATTTTAGTTTATTCAACGCCATCCCTCAGAATTTCTTGCAAATGATCGTTAGCGAAGTATAAGAGGGAAGAATGGACGTTAAACGACAACAGGTTTCACTATAATTGTTTTTTAATTGAATTGGATGTCATCATTCAAAATAAGGTATCAACATTCCAATATTGCCTGGGCACCTTCACTTCAGACAGACGCTTTCCCGAGGTTGGTGGATGGCATATCAACACCTCTTATCACGGATTCAAGTTTTTATTTAATTTACCGACAAAGGGCAGAAAAAACGTCAGGTAACAAAATATGATATTATCTCGACCTCCAAATGCTTTAGTAACAGTCTACGTTTTTTCTTAATCTTGCACCTTACTTCAACATAAATGGCCAGAAGCCTTGTGACTCTCACTTTTAAAGTTATTCAGCAGTATCTAACTAACAATGCTAATTTTCACTTAGTGACGAGTGATTTAAAGGGAACCCATGTTTATGATACATTCAGGTATTTTCTGCTTTGTATTAGGATATATCATTTTGAAAGTTTGTTAATTTCTATATTTGGTTTTAATATGTCATTAACTTTTTCAACCACCATATCTTCTTCGACTTCGAATATAACCGTTTCATAAATATTTTCGGATGAAGCGCCTACCTTTATTTGATATGACCCTTTTTCGACCACCCAAGCAGATCTTTCTTCATCAAAAGATGCTAGGTCTTTAAGGCCAAGTTGAAACTTTAATGTGTCTTTTTCTTTAGGTTTTAATTGTTTTGTTTTCCCGAAAGCTTTCAATTCTATTGCTGGCTTTTCTAGTTTATTATCAGGAGCAGAGAGATAAATTTGTACCACTTCTTTACCAGAAATATCTCCACTATTTTCAACTGTGACAGAAACCTTTACTTCATCTTTGGATTTTTTAACTTTTACTTTAGGAAAATGAAAAGTTGTGTAAGATAATCCATAACCAAATTCGTAGGCTGGCTCAATATCAAAGGTTGTAAAATAACGATATCCCATAAATATATCTTCTTCATAGACCACTTTCTCTGGGTTTTCCTCAGGAGTACCTGGGAAATTTTTAGCTGATGGTACGTCGTTGTATGCCATAGGGAATGTGGTAGGAAGTTTCCCTGAAGGATTTACTAAACCAGATATTACATCAGCAACGGCAAAACCTGCTTCTTGTCCTGGTTGCCATGCTAATAGGATAGCATCGGGTTTATCTCGCCAACTGGCTACCTCAATAGGTCCGCCAATATTAAGGATAACAATCACTTTTTTTCCTGAAGCGTGATATTCATTAGTTACGTTAGTAATCATATCTTGTTCACGATCAGTTAAAAGAAAATCACCTTTTTCATTCTTTCTGTCTTCAAATTCACCTGATATTCTGCCGATTACGACAACTCCAACATCTGTTTCTTTTACGGTGTTATTAATTTCTTTTGCTTTAAGAGGTTTTTCAGGGATTGTTGGGATCTCTAGTCCAAATTCACTTCCTAAAATGCTAGGTTTAATTTTATATTCTTCCTGATGCCTTAATGTTGTTATATAACTTTTATAGCTTTGAAGAAGATCGTTATTCAGGGTAAATCCCCGATTTTTTAACCCATCGGCTATCGCTATTGTATATGGTGCATTAACATACCCGCTACCTGTCCCACCTCTAATTGTTTCAATTTGTGTATTACCAAATAAACCTATTTTTGCATTTTCATCTAACGGTAAAGTCTTATGTATATTTTTTAGTAAGACCATACCTTCACTACCAGCTTGACGTGATATTTCGGCATTTTTTTGCAGATTCGGATTATCTGAATGTTGATATCTTTTAAAACTAGGAGTTTTAACTAGTATATTTAGAATTTTCCTTATGTTCCGATCCAATATACTTTCATCAAGTGTCCCATTTTTTACAGCATTCATTATCTCTGTAATATGATCTCGATCCAATATTTTTTCATCAATAGTACTATTTTTTAGAGCATTCATAAACTCTGTAAGAGTTATTGAATCACCAGGCATGATTAAATCATTTCCAGCAATCATTTGCGCTATAGGATCTGTACCTGCAAACCAGTCAGTCATAACAAACCCTTTAAAATCCCAATCGTCTCTTAATACTGTTGTCAAAAGTTCCTTATTTTCAGAGGCATGAGTACTATTTACTTTATTGTAAGCACTCATCACCGCCCACGGATTAGCTTCTTTAATAGCTATTTCAAATCCCTTTAAATACAATTCTCTTAAAGCTCTTTGTGATACGATTGTATCGATATCCGTCCGATTAGTTTCTTGGTTATTAGCTACAAAATGTTTAATTGTTGCGCCAACATCGTTTGATTGAACCCCGTTGATATAGGAAACTGCCATCTTACCTGTTAATAAAGGATCTTCCGAAAAGTATTCAAAATTTCTCCCGCCTAATGGATTGCGGTGAAGATTTAATGCAGGTGCCAATAAAATATCTAACCCATATTCTTTTACTTCATTCCCAATAGCCTTTCCAACTTTAGTGACTAAATTCTTATTCCAAGTTGATGCTAGTGAAGTCTCGATTGGAAAGGCTGTTGCATAATATGTATGAGGATCGCCTTCTCTAAATGGGCTTATTCTAAGTCCTGCTGGACCATCGGCAAAAAATAATGGTGGTATACCTAATCTCTCGATCCCATGTGTGACTCCAACAGCACCTGCAATTTCTGCTTTTGGATTTCCGAACGTGCCTGGGAACCCCCTGCCAACAACCATTTTTGCTTTTTCTTCCAACGTCATTTCATTAATTACTTTTTCGATTGATTTTTCATTCGTTAATTTTGGTGGCTCTGAGGTGTCAATTTGATTACTTGTTGCTGCAAAAACAGAGATATTTCCTGCCCACCCACATAAGAAAAATAAAATAATAATTAATATTAAAATAGCTTTCTTTTTTCCATATAACATACTATTTCATCTCCTTGTTTAATAAGAAAACTGAATAAATCATTTATCTACCAAAAAAATGCATTCCGAGTAAACTAAATTATTCGTGATAGAAAATCATTCCTATTTTTTTAAAAAGTAATATTCCACAACCACTAGGTAATTATCCATAATTAAATTTGCAAAATAAAAAGGTTGAATATTTAGAGCAGATAAAATCTATATAAGCAGGGAATAACGGAGGCTAAACCTTCAATCAGTGGGAGAAGTACGATAACACCTACTAATTGAAGGTTCGTTTTTATTTCAAACAACATAAATCGTAATAGTTACTATTTACATTTTAGGCAAAACGTTATATAATCCGTAATCATTGTGATTTAAAAGGTGCATGATATCTACTTTGCCTTAAGGGAAGATACGACATTAGCTTCGTAAAATAGGTTTGACGGGGAGAGATTTACTTCCTGTAATTACAGGTGTGGTTGTAACGCCGTGGCAGTTGTACTCGAACGTCATGCCTGTCGATGATCTCATTTGGTTCGGAAAATTTTTATTCTAGTTTACTTGGCTTCGACTTTATCCGCGTGTCTTGTGATGTTATTGACGATTAGTAGAGAGCTTATCTTGAAGGCGTCATTGTTGATTGTATGGAAGCAGATGCTGACAAGTGTAGTAAGTACAGCTGTTGTTGCACTCGGGTTATATTTCTTATGACAAAAAAGGAGGAGTAACAAATGAAAAGGATACCTGTTACAGTACTGAGTGGTTATTTAGGTTCTGGGAAGACAACATTATTGAATCATCTCTTACATAACCGAGATGGCTTGAAGGTAGCGGTCATTGTCAATGACATGAGTGAAGTCAACATTGATAGTGAGTTAGTTCAATCGCAAGGTGGTTTTTCACGTACAGAAGAAAAGTTAGTCGAGATGTCTAATGGTTGTATTTGTTGTACATTGCGAGAAGATTTATTAGTAGAGGTTGAAAATCTCGTGAGGAAAGGCGATGTGGATTATATTTTGATTGAATCGTCAGGAATTAGCGAGCCTGTTCCTGTTGCACAAACTTTTTCTTATATTGATGAAACGATGGGGATTGATTTAACAACATACTGTCGCTTGGATACGATGGTTACGGTTGTGGATGCCAATCGCTTCTGGCATGATTTTGGCTCTGGAGACAGCTTACTTAGCAGAAAACAGGCAGTTGGGGAGGAAGATACTCGAAATATTGCCGATTTGTTAATTGACCAAATTGAATTTTGTAATGTTCTTGTTTTGAATAAAACAGATTTGGTGAAAGAGGAGGATTTACAAAAGTTGGAGCAAGTTATTCGTAAGCTACAACCTGAAGCCAAAATCATTCGTGCGCAGTACAGCAAGATAGAGCCAAACAAGATATTAAATACTCAATTGTTTGACTTTGAAAAAGCTAGTGAATCAGCTGGATGGTTGAAGGAGCTCAATCAGGGGATAGAAAATCATACACCAGAAACAGAGGAATATGGCATTGGTTCGTTTGTATACACGTCAAGGTTACCATTCCATACCGAGCGTTTGATGAGTTGGTATCAAGGTTTACCGAAAGAGGTTGTTCGGGTAAAAGGTGTCATGTGGTGTGCGACACACCATGATACAGCTTTATTACTTTCACAAGCCGGTCCTTCTGTGCAGGTTGAACCATTAGCCTATTGGGTAGCATCACTACCAATGGAGCAGAGAAAGGACATATTAAGGCATAACCCGGAAGTCCAAGACTCATGGGATCCTGAATACGGTGATCGCCATACAAAGCTTGTGTTCATTGGCATGGATTTAGATGTTGAACAAATAACTAGCGACTTGGAACATTGTTTATTGAGTGAAGCTGAAATGAGCGAAGATTGGTCACAATTGAAAAATCCATTTAATTGGCGAATTTCATAATTAAGGAGAGATAACAGGTGATTTTATCGGGAGAGACACTTAAACAATCAATACATGAAGAGCGACTAGTGATTACGCCATATAAGGATGATAGTATCCAACCGGCTTCTGTTGATTTGCGTCTGGGAGAAAATTTCTTATTAGTTGATGACATGTCTACTCCTTTTTTATCAATCGACGAGCCCGCAAGCTATCATGAAATGCAAGTAGCAACTGGGGAAATCATGACGATTCCACCTCAGACCTTTATGTTAGGAACAACTTTAGAGCAAATTCGTTTGCCTGACGATTTAACGGCCTTTGTGGAAGGAAGAAGCTCAATTGGAAGACTGGGGGTCTTTATTCAAAATGCTGGATGGATCGATCCAGGCTTCGCTGGTCAAATCACGTTGGAATTATTTAATGCGAACCGTGTCCCTGTTCAGTTGGAAGTCGGTATGCGTGTTTGTCAGCTTGTCATAGCCCAAGTCGATCAAGTGACAAAAGGCTATAGTGGAAAGTACTTATTTCAAGAAGGCGCCACGCCTAGTAGAGTGTATATGGACGATGATAGAAAGGAAGAAAAGCGTGAGTAAAAAAATGTAGGAATCAAGTGGCTATGGCAAGTCAATAACATCAGAAAACGAACACCTTTCCTAAGAGAAGGGTGTTTTGTTAATTGGCGAAAAGAAGTTTAGATATAACTAATTTTAAGGCACTGTGGAGCATTGTTATTTACACCAAACAAGCTCATATGTTATAGGCACTTCTAGAGATAACAAATCAAGTGAATACTAAATATCGTTTTACCTTCTAGAATCCTATTAGGGGGAATAGATAGAGAGATTAAAACTATCAACTTTACGTACTTTCACTATAAAAAGAGAGAGAAATTCAAAAAATTACTAGATAAACTAAGGGATTTTTTGTTATAATATCTTTAATATGGGGTTGTTGGTAAAAAGTTATGTGTTTTGCGTTTTTATGTAAGCCTTTTCTTTTTATCGACTGCACCAAATGTCCTAAAGGAGGTGTCGTTTAGGTCATACTTTTTAATTTACTCTTTTGAAGGAGGAGTTGTGATGTTAAAATCTTTTAAGGTGTTTTGTGTGGCGGGTTTGTCGATCCCTTTATTAGTTGGAGGTGGCTTGAGTAGTGTCGTAACAGCTAAGGAAGGACCGGGAGCAGGTGTGAATGGACAAGTCAATAATAGCCCTTTTGCGTGGGAAGTTGCTTCTCTTGCTGAGCGATATGATGGCCAATTTGATATTGGAGCAGCAGTTGAACCAGAGCACTTAGAGGGAAGAAGAGCACAGATTTTAGAGCATCATTATAATAGCCTTGTGGCGGAAAATGCGATGAAACCTGTATCCCTCCAACCGAGAGAAGGTGAGTGGAATTGGGGAGGCGCTGACAGAATCGTGAATTTTGCCCGACAACATAACATGGAGCTTCGTTTTCACACACTCGTTTGGCATAGCCAAGTACCTGAATGGTTTTTCATCGATAAAGACGGTAATCGTATGGTAGATGAAACAAATCCAGCGAAACGTGAAGCTAATAAACAGCTTTTATTAGAGCGGATGGAAACACATATCAAAACGGTTGTGGAACGTTATAAAGATGATGTAACATCATGGGATGTGGTGAATGAAGTCATTGATGATGGCGGCGGACTTCGTAATTCGGAATGGTATCAAATTACGGGAACAGACTATATTAAGGTTGCTTTTGAAACAGCAAGAAAATATGCTGGTGAAGATGCAAAGCTGTACATTAATGATTATAACACCGAAGTTCCATCAAAGAGAGATGACCTTTACAACCTTGTCAAAGACTTATTAGACCAGGGAGTACCAATTGACGGGGTAGGACACCAGGCGCATATTCAAATTGGCTGGCCTTCACTTGAAGATACAAGAGCCTCCTTTGACAAGTTTACTAGCTTAGGGTTGGACAACCAGGTAACTGAGTTGGACATGAGCCTTTATGGCTGGCCACCAACAGGGGCATACACATCTTATGATGATATTCCGGCATACCTTCTTCAAGCTCAAGCAGACCGATATGATCAGCTATTCCAGCTATATGAAGAATTAGACGCTGATATTAGCAGTGTGACATTCTGGGGAATTGCTGATAATCATACATGGCTTGATGACCGTGCAAGACAGTACAATAATGGGGTAGGTATAGATGCACCATTTGTTTTTGATCATAATTATCGCGTCAAGCCTGCTTACTGGAGAATTATTGATTAATATGAATCTACTAAAATCAATAACTTAGTAATAAGGAAGTGTCCCGAAAATCGGTGAGATACCGACTTTTGAGGATACTTCCTTCTTAGTTTTATGGAAATTAAGCCGCTCGTATTTAAACCATTTCTATAGTCGCCAATTTTCGCCCTTTTCCTTAGTTAAAATTTTCTATCGTAGGCTCTATAATATCTTTTTGTCGATATACGCTTAGAATAAGACCTAGAATAGCTGAGTAACAGATTAACATACTTCCACCATAACTGATAAACGGGAGGGACATTTCCATGAGTGGGACGATGCCAAATCCCATTAAAATGTTCCAACAAGCCGGAACGGCAAATAATGCGGCACCGCCAATGACTAATGTTCTCCCATAAAGGTCTTTTGTTTTAAAAGCATTTTTCGAGATGCGCAAAATAAATAATAACAATATGACACAAAGGGCGATTCCAAAAATCCAGCCGAGCGAATAGACGAGATACGGAAAAGCAAAATCAGTATGCGCAGATGTGAAGAAATCCCTATCATTGAAAAGCCCGTTACCAAACCAGCCTGCTTGTGAAAGAACGTCTCTCATTTTGTTTACCACAAAATTAAACTCCGCGTCATGAGGATTAAAAAAAGCAGTGAGTCTGGTAAATACATAACTGTCACGGAAATTAATGATCAATGTCATAAGGAAGCCCAGCCCTATAACCATATTAGCTCCTGCTAACTTAAGGGCTAACCTTTTGTGAACCTGAGAAAAAGCAAACATCGCTACTACACAGAAGAAATAAATAACACTCATCATAAAGTGTGGAAGTGCCATGTAGAGAAGAATGGGCATCCAAAAAAGGCCTATCACTATCATCTGTTTTAGCCAACTGTTAAATGTGTTAATCTTGCTAAATAGCCCGGCCCACGCGAGGAAAAATAGACATAAAGATAGGGGTGTCACATCTATGGTAATCGCTCCGATGGATAGCCACCGTTTAGTACCATTCATCATGTAACCAAATACAGTCGTATACAAAAGTATCCCTACGCCACTGACATAAAAGACCATCCAAAAATTCCTCAATTTTCTATAATCAAAGAAAAGGAAGCCAATGATGACAAGAACAGCAAGGAAATACCAGATAACTTGTCGCCCGATAAAATGGTAGTTTGGGAGTGAATGAGTAGTACCAATGAGCGGCAGAAAACTAATAGCCGCTATAATGACAAATAAACTAGTAAGGACCCAATCTATTTTTGGCTTATGAAGATGATTTAAATTTTCACCAATGATAAATGGATTCCCCATTTCTTCTATGGCTTTTTCATCTGCCTCTTCTTTAGTAGAGTCTCTTTTTTGAAAGGAGTGACTTAGTTCCTGAAGATGATGGGTAAGCTCTTTTTTTATGAGGCTATGAGCTTGCTTCGATTTCACTTTGGACGTAACTTTATTTAGAAATTCATCAAATTTGGAAGAATTCACAATGACACCTCCTCTATTAATTGTTTAAGAGATAAGTCTCGCTTTACGTTACCTTGTCTATAACCAGCTAAATACTTTTTTCCTTTTGACGTTAGCGTATAGTATTTTTTATCCCCATCCCATTTTGAAGTGAGAATGCTTTTGTTCTCTAGTAAATGTAATAGTGTATAAAGCTCGCCTTCTTTATTTTGAAAAATAAGGTCATTTTTCTGGAAAAGATGGGTTGAAATAGCGTAACCGTGCATAGGTGCATGTTGAATGGCTACCAATATAGCTATAATCGTTTCAATCTTCCAAGAATGAAAGGGAGACGGATTTTGGTTAATCGTTTCTTTCACGGCGTTTTTGCGTTCATCTGAGAAGGAGACGTCTTTAAAAACAGTCTCTTTCATGACCTGTTTCAGATTATTAAATGGATCATGCATTCTTTAACCCCTCCTTTAGTAGCTTATCTTTTAATAATTCTTTTGCCCGTTTTAATCTCGTTTTGATTGTATTCATATTGACGTTAGTAATCTTGCTTATTTCTGCTAAAGGCAGCTCTTCATAGTAATGAAGAAAGACGATTTCTCTATATTTTATAGGTAAATTCGTGACAGCATAGGTTAAAGAATGTCCTTCACTTTTCCTCATAATCTCATCTTCAACATACGGTGATTGACAGGGTATATAATCCCATATTTTATTGTTAATCGTGATTTTACGATAATGCCAACTTCTCAAATAGTCCTTACAATGATTACTAGCAATCCGATAAATCCACGTTTTGATGGTTGCCTTTTGATTAAACTGAGGCAATTTTTCATAACACTTTATAAATATTTCTTGTGTTAAGTCCTCTGCAGTGGATCGGTTTTTAACATATGTATACGCAAGGTGCAAGATAGCATCGCCGTAGTCATGCATTAACTGATCAATAATGTGTTCTCTTTCATCCACGTCATTTTCATCTCTCGCCACCCATTGCTCAAGTTCGTTCATTTAAATATCACCTCCTCACCTATGTTAGACGAAACTAAACGCCTTCTGGTTTGAAATTTGTGCTCAGCAATTATAAAAGTCATGATGTTAGCGCAAACTTGTGTCTTTCTAATCGTGATGATAGACTTGTTTGCATATGAAAAGAATGGCGAATTGTTATCGCCATTCTTATGCAATCTCTATTTTTTCATACCAGTATAGATGTAAATGGCATCTCTAAGCAATTCTGCTATACCTTCTTGTTCTTTATCGTAGTACGCTCTGAAACGGTCATCGTCTACATACATTTGAGCCAAACTAGCATGAGCTTCTTTACTATAGTCAGACCAATAAAAAGATAGCCATTGTCGATGCAAATCAGCGGCCTTTTGTGCTAAGTCACTAGAGGGGTCGCCTAATTGCAACGCTTCTGCTAATGTTTCATGAATGTGTTCGGCTAAGCTCGTGACTGTTTCGTAATCCTCCTCGGTCATGTTTTGAAGTTTTGCATTTGCTTGATTAATTGTATTATCTCCATATTTCTCTCGTATTTCTTTTCCATATGCCTGTTCATTCTCATCAATTAAGGTCTTTTTAAACCCATCAAATTTTTCGTTATCGGACATCTTCTTTTTCCCTTCTTTCGTATCGAGTGTTTTAGTGACATTAGCAATTAGCACATCAAGTTGCTCACGTTTTTCCAGTAGCTTAACGCGATGTTCCTTTAATGCATGAGTAGCATCAAAGGTGGGATCATTAAGAATAGCTATGATCCGTTCTAGTTCCATACCAAGCTCTTTATAAAACAGAATTTGTTGGAGTTTGTCCACCTCGGCTTGCTCATATAGTCGATAGCCAGATGAATTAGTTCTAGCCGGCTTTAGAAGACCAATCTCATCATAATATCGAAGTGTACGCGTGGTTACTCCTGCCAGCGTGCTGAGCTTTTTAATGGTGTATGCCATCTTATCACCTCCTGACAATGTCACTTTACACCTTGACGTAACGTGAAAGTAAATAGGTTTTTATAAAAAATATAAAAAAACTTTGAAGTTTGATAATTCGAAAATCAAGTCGTATTAAAAAGAGTAACATGTACTTTATATAGAAATAGAAAAGCGGTGGTACAGGTCTTCATACGAAATCACCCGTGTAGTTGAAAAAAAGAGTTGGGATTTTTTGGAGTAGGTGAAGTGCTGTTCCTGGAATGAGGATCGATGGGATAGCGATTTACGATGACGTAAAACAGCCTATAAGCTGAACAAGACCTGGCGATACATGTTTTATTTATCCCACTATTAAGGGGCAGTAAACCCCCTACCTCAAAACTTAAGAAGATTGGATAGGCTACACTGAGTTGGACAATAAAAATAAGGGCTAGTAGAATAACATATAATGAGTGAGGAGCGAATCTACTATGTCCCAAAAAAGAAGAACGTTTACCATAGAATTTAAAAAGCAAGTGGTGGCTTTATATGAAGGTGGAAAAAGTCGTCAAGATATTGTCCGAGAGTATGAATTAACTCCGTCTGCTTTAGACAGATGGATTACTCAGTTTCAACAGTCTGGTTCCTTCAAAGAGAAAGACAATCGAACGCCAGAGGAACAAGAATTGATTGAGTTAAGAAAAAAAAATAAACAGCTAGAAATGGAAGTCGATATTTTAAAGCAAGCCGCGCTGATCATGGGACAAAAATAGAAGTGATTAAGAAAAATCGACAACACTATTCGGTATCAGCAATGTGCGAAGTCCTACAAATAGCTCGAAGTACTTTTTATTATGAGACAGAAATAGGTGCTCAAAAGGATAAAGAAGAACAAGAATTAAAAGAAAAAATACTAAAAATCTTTAACGAAAACCGTAAAGTATATGGAACTCGCAAAATAAAACGAGAGCTTTTAAAAGCAGGTCACAAGGTTTCCAGACGTCGCATAGCTAGATTGATGAAAGAGCTCGGAATCCAATCGAAGTATGCCCAACCTTCCTACAAACCAATGAGCTCTCAGCCAAATGAAGACGCCGTACGAAACGTATTAGATCAGGAATTCCAAGTAAATGAGGAGATGTCCGTACTGGTTAGTGATTTAACGTACGTCAAAGTAGGACATTATTGGAACTACGTCTGTTTTTTAATTGATTTATATAATCGGGAAATAGTTGGTTATAGCGTTGGAAAACGCAAAGACGCAGCTTTAGTTCAACGCGCCTTCGCAACGGTTAATCGCCCATTAGAGAATGTAAAACTATTTCATACAGATCGCGGATCTGAGTTTAAAAACGTCGCTATTGATGAATTATTAAGTGAAAATGAGATTGAACGTTCATTGAGCCACAAAGGAAACCCTTATGATAATGCGGTGGCGGAAGCAGTATTTAAGATTCTGAAAACAGAACTTATCAATGGAGAGCATTTCCACTCCCTTAATCACCTGGAACTTGACCTTTTTGATTATATCAATTGGTACAATAATATCCGTTCGCACAGTGCGCTTGAATATCAAAGTCCTGTAAGCTATCGAAACTTATCCCTTAAAAAAATTGTTTGATTTAGTGTTGACATACCAGATCTAAAAGTTTAGGTGGGGCATAAACTGCCCCTAAAGGTCCGATAAGTTAAACTAACAATCAGTGGGAGAGGAGCGAGAAATCCTACTGATTAAAGGACGTTTTCTTTAATTTTCTTCAATGAGAATTGCGATGATTTCTTCGGTTGCTTCGGCAATAAGCTGATCATCATGTTCAGCATCACGGTCGTCTCGACTCGATAATACAGCTAAAACAATAGGTTCGCGGTCAGGTGGCCAAATGATGCCAATATCATTTCGAGTGCCATAATTACCTGAACCGGTTTTATCTCCTACTTCCCATCCTTCTGGGACACCCGCTCGTATTAACGCATCTCCAGTTGTGTTTCTTTTCAACCAATCGATTAAGAGCTCTTGATTTTCAGCAGGCAATGTCCCCTCTAATGTAAAGGCTTGAAGACTTTTGGCTAAAGCTTCAGCTGTACTTGTATCTTGAGTTTCGCCAGGTTCAACATAATTTAAGTCAGGTTCAATTCTCACAGGTTCTGTGACATCATCTCCAATGAGTTCGAGTCCTTCCTTAAACCCTTCTGGTCCCCCGATTGTGTCAAAGATGAGATTGGCAGCTGTGTTATCACTATAGCGAATAGAAGCGTCACTAAGTTCCTTTAACGTCATACCTGATTCAACATGATTTTCGGTAACAGGGTTGTAGTTGACTAAATCTTCCTCAGTATACATGATTAATTCATCTAACTCGGCCAGTGATTTTTGCTGTAATAATACCCCGACGGAAAGAGCCTTATGAGTAGAGGCATAAGTAAAACGTTCATCTGATCGATACGCAACGCTGTCCCCTGTTCCTGTGTCTAAGGCATAGATACCGAGGCGAGAATCGTATTTCTCTTCTAGCTTGCTAAAAACCTCTTCTGCTGAAGGCGTTTTAGAGGTATTGTCAGGCTCTTTTGAATTCATTTGTTGTTCAGAGCAGCCCATAAGTAGTAGAAATCCCCCTAAAAAAAAGAAACTCATTATTTTCGTCCTAGTTGATACATTCATTGCCATTCATCTCCTCGTAAATAAAATTAGTGTAACTTAGCTGTGAACTCACAAAATCAAAGTGTAGATTACATCTGTAGTATAATATTACATATGTAATCCATAATGTCAACTGTTTTCAACCGTGAGATTAGCGGTATAATTGGAGTGAGAAAAGCATGGTAGAATTTTAGAGATTACAAGTGATTCAGGATAATTACCTAGCGATATAAAATAAAACATGGAGTATTAACATGACATTACACCATATATTCATGTCTATCGGTCTATCGTCTATGACGGTACTGGCGATTTTTTTAGTAAGAAAAATAGGTCATAAACATTTATCGGAAAAGTGGCGTTATCATTTATGGTTCTTACTGATAGTGGTGCTTACGCTTCCGTTCATCCCTTTGAATGTAACCTCGCTCATCCATGAGCCGTTTCAGTTCGAACAGACCAGTACGCCATTTATTTCTACTCAGCCCACTGCTAATGAGGAGTCGACTAATGGCAATTGGATGAATGATTTTTCTATGGCAGTAAGCCGCTTCGATGATACGTTAATCCATGTCGGGCTCATTTTTATTTGGATCATTGGCATGGTGTGTTTTGCCGTATCTACACTTGCCACGACGATTAAGTTATCTCGTATTATCAGGACGGCAAAAGCAATCGAACGTGAGAGTGTCACAAAGATACTTAAAGAATGTATGGGCGAACTGGAGTTGTCGAAAAAACCGATCGTTTTAGAATCGTCATCTATTCAAACACCGATGACATTTGGATTATTCAAAACGTATCTTCTATTGCCAAAAGGGATCGATACGTATTTATCTCATGACGAACTTAAATATGTGTTTCTTCACGAGCTTTACCACTATAAAAGCCACCACATTAAAGTCAATTATGTGTTTATGCTTTATCAAATTATTTATTGGTTTCATCCTTTTGTGTGGAAGGCGTTTAAAGAAATGCGACTTGATAGAGAAATGGCCTGTGATGTAGCTGTATTACGAATGTTAGATCAGTCCGAATATAAAAAATATGGTCACACGCTTATCAAGTTTGCAGAGCGGGATTCTCTACCTGCCTTTTCGTTTTCAACGAATCAATTATATGGCACGAGCAAGCACCTAAAGAGACGGATTATTCATATTGCTGCCTTTAATAAAAAATCTAGAGGTCAGACGTTGAAAAGCATCACTATTTTTATATTGGTAGGGCTATTTGTTATGGCTCAAGCACCTATTTTAACGGCGGCGGTAGTTTCTAACGATCATTATAATTTTTATCACACTAATACGGACTTAAAGGATTGGAGCAGTCATTTCGGTTCATACGAAGGCAGTTTTGTCCTGTATAGTAAACGTGACGATGACTTCCAAATTTACGATTTAGAAAAAAGCCTTCTGCGTGTGTCACCCAATTCGACTTATAAACCATACTCTGCCTTAATGGCATTAGAATCAGGAGTTATTACGACTGATGAGACAGCGTTAGAATGGCAGGGTGAGACGTATCATTATGAGGCGTGGAATCAAAATCATCATTTGCAATCCGCAATGGAGAACTCAGTCACATGGTATTTTCAAGACTTAGACAGGCAATTACAAACGGACACCATCCAAGGATATTTAAATGACCTGAACTATGGAAATAAAGATATATCAGGAGGTATAGAGGCGTTTTGGTTAGAATCTTCTTTAAGTATTTCAGCAATCGAGCAGGTTGAGTTGCTTCGAGATTTTTATACAAATACATTTAACTTTAACGAGAACAATGTAGAATTTGTTAAAGGGGTGCTACAATTAGAAGAGAACGCTAACGGATCGCTGTTTGGAAAAACAGGGACAGGCATTGTTAACGGACAAGCCATTAACGGCTGGTTTATCGGTTTTTTAGAAACGGAAGATGATACTTACTTTTTCGCAGCTAACATACACAACAGTGATAATTCGACCGGTAGCGAGGCCGCCGAGATTACCCTATCGATTTTGAAAAGTGAAGGCCTATATTAATTTTTCAGAAGGAGGGAATTGGATGACTAAGGGATTGCCAAATATATCTGAAGCAGAATGGGAAGTAATGAAAGTCCTTTGGAAACATGGTCCACAGACTGCTAATCAAGTCATTGAGACCATACAAAAACAAGCAGAGTGGAAGCCTAAAACGATCAGAACACTTCTAGATCGCTTAACGAAGAAGAAAGTAGTCGGGGTTAATACAGACAAAAAAGTGTATGTTTTCTTTTCCTTATACTCCGAAGAAGAATGTAAAAAGGCTGAAGCGCAGTCTTTTATAAAGAAAATCTATGGAGGCGCTCTTAAACCGATGCTAGTTCAATTCATTGAAGATGATTCGCTTACAAAAGAAGAAATTGAAGAGCTACGAACGATTCTTGATCAAAAGGAGAATAAAAAATAATAATCGATGTTAGGCCATTACGTATTGTTGCCAATGAGGAAAAAAGAAGTTTGTAGCAATGTAGCACTAAATTGATCCTATTATCACATAATCGTCTTCGTTTTTGGGAATTGTGATACTAGATTTCCTTTACTATATATAAAGCGTGTAAAAAGTAGAGTATCTTAAGTTAAATATCGTGGAGAATATTGGAATGCTATTATACGAAAAGATGAAAGCAACATTAAAACATGAGCCCGGTATAATAACCGAACTCATGTTGTGCAAGTTGCCTAACGACATAATCGTCTTTTGGGGCCGTGTCGAGACGGCGGTAACCTATAATTAATTTTCTGCTAATTCAGCTTTTTTGTTAACTCTTAAGTCAAAACGATCAGCATCCATTATTTTCACCCAAGCTGTGATAAAGTCACGGACAAACTTTTCTTTGTTGTCATCTTGCGCATAAACTTCTGCAAGGGAACGAAGGATAGCGTTAGAACCGAACACAAGATCCACTCTTGTTGCAGTGCGAACGACTTCACCTGTTTTGCGGTCCCGTCCTTCATATAAGTTTTCACCTGAAGATTTCCATTCAATCCCCATGTCGAGAAGATTGACAAAGAAATCGTTCGTAAGCGTTCCAACTTGATTTGTGAAGACACCGTGCTTCGTATCACCATAGTTAGCACCAAGCACACGCAATCCACCAATTAAAACAGTCATTTCTGGTGCTGTAAGATCCAATAACTGAGCTTTATCAACGAGAAGCTCTTCTGGACTTACACTGAATTGCTTCTTCTGATAGTTGCGGAAGCCGTCTGCATAAGGCTCAAGTACCTCAAAATTCTCTACATCTGTTTGTTCTACTGTTGCATCGCCACGACCAGGATTGAATGGAACTGTTACATCAAAACCTGCATCTTGGGCAGCTTTTTCTACTGCAGCACTACCAGCTAGTACGATGAGGTCTGCCAAGCTCACTTCTTTATCAAACTGATTTTGGATATTTTCCAACACAGTTAACGCTTTTTCCAATTGCTCTGGTTCGTTAGCCTCCCAATCTTTCTGTGGGGCAAGGCGGATACGTGCTCCATTGGCACCTCCACGCATGTCAGAGGCACGGAATGTGCTTGCAGAAGCCCAAGCCGTTTTCACAAGCTCGCTCACTGTTAAGCCAGAATCAAGGATTTTTTCTTTAAGTGTTGCAATATCTGACTCTGTTAATTCATAATGACCTGTTGGGACAGGATCTTGCCAAATGAAATCTTTTTCTGGCACTTCAGGTCCTAAATATCTTACTTTAGGCCCCATATCACGGTGTAATAATTTGAACCATGCGCGACCGAAGGCATCCGCAAATTCCTCTGGATTCTTGTGGAAACGACGGGCGATTTTTTCATATTCTGGATCATGACGCAAAGCTAAATCAGTTGTTAACATCATCGTTGGTACTTTTTTGGACGGATCTTCAGCATCTGGTGCAAGATCTTTCTCATCAGGGTCTACAATGTGCCATTGCCATGCACCTGCAGGGCTTTTAGTAAGCCACCACTCATTTTCAAATAATAAATCGAAGAAACCATTATCCCACTGAGTAGGATTAGCAGTCCAAGCACCTTCAATACCACTCGTGATAGTATCTCGTCCTTTACCGGAACCGTATGTGCTTTGCCAAGCTAATCCTTGTAATTCGATTGGAGCTGCTTCTGGCTCTGCACTAACATGTGAAGCATCGCCAGCACCGTGCGCCTTACCAAAAGTATGTCCACCTGCGATAAGTGCCACTGTTTCTTCATCGTTCATTCCCATGCGGGCGAAGGTAGCACGAATGTCGTGGGCAGCTGCAATTGGATCCGGTTTACCGTCTGGACCTTCAGGGTTAACATAAATGAGCCCCATTTCTGCGGCAGCAAGCGGTTTATCAAGCTCACGATCGCCTGAATAACGCTTATCACCAGTAAGCCATTCTGTTTCAGAACCCCAATTAATATCTTCTTCTGGATGCCATATATCAGGGCGTCCGGCACCAAAACCGATGACTGGACCTCCCATATCTTCAATCGCCACATTACCTGCTAGAACGAGAAGGTCAGCCCAAGATATTTTGTTACCGTACTTCTGTTTGATCGGCCATAATAAACGACGTGCTTTATCAAGACTCGCATTGTCAGGCCAGCTGTTAAGAGGGGCAAAGCGTTGAGAACCATTGCCACCGCCACCACGGCCGTCTCCAATTCGATACGTACCAGCTGCATGCCAAGACATACGAATAAAAAATGGTCCGTAATGACCGTAGTCAGCAGGCCACCAATCTTGGCTGTCAGTCATAAGGTTTTTAAGATCTTCCTTTAATGCATAATAATCAAGCTTTTGAAATTCTTCCGTGTAGTCAAAACCTTCATCCATTGGATTCGGTTTGAGATCGTGCTGTTGCAAAATATTCAAATTCAGTGCACTTGGCCACCAGTCTTTATTTGAGGTAGCTTTAGGCTGATTGCTTGTTGTACTTCCGTGAAACGGGCATTTTTCAAGATTCTCGTAATCTTTGTAATCCATATTTCCCTCTCCCTTACATAATTTTTAGAATGGTAAATGATTATCCTTCTAGAGCTAAGAGATCAAACTCTAAAAGATAATAATTATTTTTACATTATCATTATAATAAAAACTAGAATGAATGAAAAGCAATAATAACTATTAAGAAAAAATAAATTAAGATAATTGAATATTTGGGGGTATTTTTAGTTGTTTAGATTTGTTGTGAAAGCGGTTACGATATTTTGCTGATTATCTTAAACATACAACAAAGACTGCATTCTGTCACGAAAAATGTTCAGAATTTAATAGGTTTTAATTAGATATAATAAAATTAGTTCTAACGAGAAAATTGCTGAATCGCGTCATAAACAACCAAAAGTTTCTCTTGTATAAATGAGAATTGATAGATCTTTTTGAGAATCAATTAGTTCAAAAGATAAAGGGAGTGAAGAGAACGGTGTTGTAATATCTATAAGGATAACTTATTGTCACAGATAGCCGTACGTAAAACTTAGATCTCAAAATAGAGGGAGAGATAATGTCTTTGTTTCGCTCAACGGACAATCAGCGAGAAAAGAACGAGAACTCTCACTTTGAAGGTTTGTGATTAGTAAATAAAGGTTTAAACCTTCAATTATGAAGGGGGATAATATAAAGAACGCCCTCTTCTAAAAGAAAGCGTTCAGTAAAGAAAGTACGATATTAATTTTCCAATGCTTCTACAATCAAGTTTTGCACTCGGTTATTACTTAAAAGGCCAAGATGGGTGACGCCTATAACATGAATGTTGTTCGCCCCGCTAATGCGTGACAAGCTATTGGAAACGATGAGATCAGAACTACTATAGATGGATGTGAAATCTACACCATTCGGAACGGAACTGGCTCCCAAACGATTGGCCCCTCCTAATGTAATGACTTTGTCGACGTTATCTGCACCACCGAGTTGAGTTAGATAACGTAACGTGTTTGCTCCTCCCATACTGTGAGCAATGATGTTTACTTCATCCACATCATAATTTTCAAGAATAGTCTCAATAAAATCCCTTAATTCACGAGAATTTCTAAAATTATTACCAGAACGATCCCGAAAATCAATCGCATATATATCTGCGCTATTATAGCCAATACTTCTTAATTTTCGTTCAATACTATAAAAATTGTAACCTGCTCCTCCTATTCCATGAACGAGCACAATCGGCTTGTCAAAATCAATATTTGCTGTTTCTACTTCTTGTGCTTGAACGTCAGGGGTGATGGCGATAGTAAATACTAGTACAAAAATGGTAAGTCCTAAAAGTGCTTGTCGTATAATGTGCATTACTAAACCTCCTAAATGTGTTAGAGTATTTTCACACATTTCAGACTAGCATTATCCATTTTTTTCTTCAATCCATTTTCACACATTGCTAATAAAGTAATGTAACATTTCTTAGAAAATTCGCTTTATTCAGGTTTTATTTACCTCTTTTTCCTATTTACCTCCAATGTAACATGCTAGCATACGATCTTTCTAAATTAAGATGACTCTAAATTTTCAGCAGGCAGTCATTAATGTCAGCTTGACTTTTTCTATTCTAGGTTGAAAGGTGACTAAATGCCACAAGTGAATTTTAGCACAAACAAGTCACCAATTTTAAACAGACCGGTACTTTAAATGATTATTTGAAAAAGAGGTGCAGTGACCATATAAAAAGCCAAATACCTCAAATTGAGTGTATTGGCTCTTAATGTTAGATAATTAACTACTTATTTTTAACAAATCCATAGAGAATGACATTGCCTAGTTCGACCATAGTATCTTCAAAGGTGATTTTATTTTTAGCAATAAAATCTTGGTTAAGTAAACGCCGTAAGGTTTCGTCTAACATTGTTTTTAAAAGGATAAGCTGTACGTGGCTTATCTCTTTCTCTAAAACTAAAAATAAGTCATCCCAAATAGTGTCCAAATGATGGTTCACTTTCTTCCACAATGAAGGGTCGTATTTTTGTAAGTCATCTCCATGCTTTAACAATAGGCCGACATTATACATTGTCGGTATGTTTTTGAAAAATTGATCCACTTTTTCTTCTAAGGATAGGGAATTATTAGTGAGGATTAGTTGATCACTTTTCTTTATATCGATAAAAATGAAGTCGATTGTTTTATTTATAAGATCTTTTTTATTTTTAAATAAAGTGTAAATGGTACGTTTACTCGTCGATAATTCACGGGCCAAGTCATCCGTTGTAAATGTTGGTCCTTTTTTTGAAAAGAGACGAAGGATAGTATAGTAAATGTTCTTATCAATTGATTTACTCATAAGTCTTTTACCATGCGATACAGATTAACAGGTCCTCCATTTAGTTTATTGACCACTTTATACCCAATTTTCTCATATAATTGTCGTGCCTTGTCATTGTCCTCTCTAACTGTAAGGGATATTTTGGAATGGGATTGTTTGATAGCAAGTTCTTCCGCTTTGGACAAAAGCTGTTTTCCAACCCCCATTCCTCGACTTTCAGGAAGCATTGCAATAGAACCAACGTGAAATTCATCGTTCTCTACTTCTTTCAATGTCACTATTTTAAACAGAGAGCGAAGGTTTTTTAAAGCATACGGTACCAGACTTAACCTTCTAATTTTTATGATTTCCCATAGAGTAGGAAAGGCCAACTTATTCATAGTCTGAGATGGGTAGCACGTTAGAATCCCTAATGTGTTCGCGCCTTGTTTTGCCTCATACGCAAATTCATGACTAAATCGGTTATTTCGTGTACGCCACATTTTCATCAATGTGTCTTCTTTAATTGTCAAATCATTTGAACAGACAATGGAAGAGGCCATGCTCGAAAGCGCCATAATATTTAATTTACCACCAATCGTTGACTCGGCAGAAGCTTTAACAATTCGGATATCCTTTATCATCTGAATCACCCCTTGGTACTGTAATTTAATTTATAGTACCAGATTTTTAGTGAAGTCGTCAACAACTAGCGATGGTTAAAGGAAGTCATCAGATAGGTACAGGTTTAAATGAACATAGTCATCTCGATTCTTCTGTTATAAATTAAAATGCTAGAAAGAATGTCCACTGCCTTCATTAATTAAGATAAGCATCGTAAACCTCCCGGCTCAAAATAGTGAGGAGAGCTAACTCTATTTAAGTGGGAGATAACGGATGTTAATCTCCTGGGTCACTAAACTCCCACTGATTGAAGCTTAACTTTATAAAAATATAGGCGTTTTTTGTTATTAATACAGAGTTTTTCACATTCGTGTGAAAAACTCTGTATTAATTTTAAGTGGGCGTCTTTTTATAATAAAAGCAGTTAGAAAAAAGTGCCCTAAAGAGAAAAAGAATCGGAGGGAATCATTATGAAAGAATCATGGTTAAATTTAGAAGGGGAAGTGGCCATCGTAACAGGGGGAGCGTCAGGTATTGGTCTCCAAGTGTCAAGAGAGCTATTGAGTAATGGCGTTACGGTCGTTGTGGCAGATATGAATGGAGAAGAAGGAAAACAAGCTGATGGTTCCTACTTTTTAAAGTGTGATGTGACTGATCGGCAAAGTGTTGAGAGAACAGTGGCTACAACAGTTAAACGGTTTGGTACGGTTGATATTTTGGTGAATAATGCAGGCGTGAATTTACCAAGACTATTAGTCGATGATAAAGGAGAAAGGCCAGATTATGAATTAAGTGAAGCTGACTTTGACTTAATGGTAGCAGTTAATCAAAAAGGACCATATTTATTTGCACAATCAGCTACAAAAGTAATGCTAAAACAAAGGAAAGGGGTTATTATTAATATTACATCTGAGGCTGGACAAGAAGGATCAGCCGGTCAAAGTTGCTACTCTGCAACGAAGGGAGCTGTCATTTCATTTACACGTGCTTGGGCAAAAGAGTTGGGAAAATTTAACATCCGTGTCATAGGTATCGCCCCAGGCATTTTGGAAACAACTGGGCTCAGAACAGATACCTATAACAAAGCACTTGCATACACCAGGGGAACGACAGTTGATGGCCTATCTACTGACTATAGTAAATCGATTCCCCTTAGAAGAGAAGGTAAGCTTGCAGAAATTGGCGATCTGGTTACTTATTTAGCTTCTGAACGGGCCAGTTATATTACAGGGACAACCTTCAATATATCTGGTGGAAAATCGAGAGGTTAAAAGGACAGTCAGAGATGCCTTAATGAATGTCTAGAGGTCTAGATATTCATGAAAAAATGAGGTGAGATAATGCCTGACATCATGCTAGATAATAGAAGTGCTCAAATACTAATAATTGCTAAGCAAAGGGAATACAACTCGCTAGATTTTTTAGCTGACATGTTAGAAGTAGGAACACGAACGGTTAGAAACTGTATAAAAGCGTTAAATAGTGAATTGGAAGGAATTGTAAGTCTAGAAAACGAAAGAGGGAAAGGCTATCGCTTAGTGATAGAAAATGAAGAGGCGTTTAAGGCGGTTATGCACCAATTAACATCAGGAAAAAACACTATCGATTCATCAAAACAACGGATCGCTTTTATTATCGAGCGACTGATAGAAAATAATCAAACTTACACATTAGATGAACTCGCTTTCGAAATGAATATTGGCAGAACGACACTTGTTAATGAGTTGAAAAAAGCATCTGTTTCCTTGAATGCGTATAATCTTAAGATTCACGGGAAGCAAAATACAGGGTTGCAATTAATAGGCGACGAATTAGATTTGCGTTTTTTTATCTTAGAGAATGCTTATGAGTTATTATATGGCTCATATCCGTTAGATAAAGATGTTATAGATGAAGTCACACGGATCGCAACTAAGTATGATTTTGAATCTGCTAGTCAAAAACGTCTTCTAGAATTTGTGATCGTCATGCTAGATTGTTTATTGAAAAACCGTTCGCTCTCTAAGGTGAACGAGAATTTACGCAAACTTTCTCATACGAGCGATTACCAAATTGGAAGAGAAATAGCTAAAGCTCTTGAAGACAAACTACCAGTTCATATCCCTGAAAATGAAATTCTATTTTTAACTGTACCAATTGCAGGAAGGAGAACGCCTACAAATAAACGTACCACAGCAAAAATAAAAATAACGGACGAAGTGAAAGAACTGTTAGAGTTAATTTTTGAACAAATTGGTTTCAACAAACGAATAATAGAAGAAAATCCTTGTTTTTTCGAAGACCTTCAATATCATTTATCTTTCATGTTAAATCGACTAATGTTTGGTTTACGCCTCAATAATCCAATGCTAGCAGATGTTAAAAGTAAATATCCAGTTGCTTATAATATGGCTAAAATCGCAGGACAAGTTATTGAAAATGAGTATGAATTAGAAGTCTCAGAAGATGAATTAGGCTATCTTGCCTTTTATTTTGAAGTGTTTATTTCACAGAGTGAACTGAAGATGAAAAAAATTAAAAAAGCAGCTGTTGTATGCGGCACAGGAAGAGGGACAGCTAAATTAGTCACCAATCAACTAGAGCGCGTGCTTAATGACAATGTGGAGCTAGATATTTATTCAGAAAGAGATGTTACAGAAGCTATCTTAAATGCGTACGATATCGTCTTTTCCACTGTGACGCTAGAGGTCGATACAGACAGTTCTATCATTATGATCAATGAAATCTTTGATGAACATAGAGTGGCAAAAAAAATTGATGAAGTCGCCTATATGCGTCGTTTTAATGCCAAAGCGGATAATCCTAAACCATCTATTTTAAGCCATCTTATCAGTAAAGATAAATTCTTCAAGCTGGACGGTAAAAAAGGTTATCATCAGAATTTATATGACATGGTAGATGAACTTGTGGAAAAAAAGTATTTAGATAGTGGCTTTAAACAACGCTTAAAAGAAAGAGAATTAAAAGGCTCCATGGTGTTCGATAACTTTATCGCTCTACCACATACCAGTCATGAATGTTCAGATAATATTGAATTAGCACTAGGAATTTTTCCAGAGAAAGTTGTATCGGCTGGAAAAGAAATAAAGCTAATTTTCTTGTTAGGTCTACCAATAAAGCAAAATGACGCCATTGAGAACCAGTTAGTGAGTGTTTACGATGAGATTATTCGACTTGCCAATAATGACCAATTAATAGCGGACATTTCCTCTACCGCTACTTACGGTGAATTATCTCAGTTACTAAAAAAAGTGAGTAAATTTTATTGAGATAATAAATGAGTGAACGTCACAATTGAATTCTCAATAAGAAAAAAATGGTGTTTTTAAATAAGGCTACAGGGTGACTTCTGTAGGGGGACAGCATCTATAGATCTAATGATGTGAAAGGATTTGTCACATGATTTAGCTGAAGGCGAGCTGTTGAGAAAGCGTTTGGCTGTAGAGGGAGATCCATAGGTTAATTATTTTTTCAAAGTATTTTGTGTGATAAGTTGGCTTATTTGTAACCGCTTTCGTTATTGTTTTTAGATCATTGATAAAGAAAAACGGGTGGGAGGGAACATACATGATTTGGCATTTGATAGTTATGATGGGTTTAGCATGGCTCATTCAGAGTGTATTTGGCTTTATACAAATTAAACATTTTAATAGAAAATATGCTGAACTAAGGTCTCTTGGTAGAGTAGCGATAGGTAAAAGGACGGGTATGTTTCGCGCAGGGACAGTCGTGATGTTTGCTATTGACAAACAAAATACCATTTTGAGGGCATCCAAAATGCAAGGAGTGACAGTTTTTTCTCGAGTAAAAGATCTTAAAGGATTTGAAGGGAAAAACTTGCTTAAAATCTCAGAGAAAGACTATAAGAAAGTAAATAAATTAACACAGTTTGCGATAGAAGACGCTCTAAAAAGTTATGATGTTATTTCAAAAGGAGGAGAATTAAAAGTTAAGAAAGGCTGGATTGATTATGTAATGCCTAAAAAGAGCTAAAAAGAGAAGGGGAGACATAATATGGACATTATTATTATTGGTGCAGAGAAATTTATGGATTTGTTCAGGCATGGTGGAGAAGTATTTGTTGATCTTGTCACAGGGATTGTGCCGTTATTAATTATGCTGCTAGTTGCGATGAACTCACTTGTTCGCTTAGTAGGAGATGAAAGAGTTGAGAAATTAGCAAGAAAATCAGGGAAAAATCCATTTACAAGGTATTTTATATTACCTATTATCGGAACCTTCGTGTTAGCTAATCCAATGACTTTATCATTAGGAAGGTTTTTACCAGAGAAGCATAAACCAAGTTATTATGCTGCCGCCTCGTATTCTTGTCATACACATAATGGGTTATTCCCTCACGTCAACCCCGGCGAACTTTTTGTTTTCTTAGGGATTGCTGCTGGTATAACCACATTAGGTCATGATATTACAGAATTAGCCCTTCGTTATTTCTTAGTAGGTATTTTTACAAACTTCTTAAGAGGTTGGGTAACAGATTATATGACGGCGTACGTCGCTAAGCAACAAAATGTAAAATTAGGTCAAGTAGTAAAATTATAAGAAGGTGGTGTGAGGAAATGACAACATATCGTTCAATAAAAATAACAAAAGGGGCAAATGGATTTGGCGGCCCCCTCGTTATAACACCTACTGCTGAAAAGAACAAAGTTGTTTACATTACGGGGGGAGAGAAGCCCCACATTGCAGAGCGTATTGCAGAGCTTACTGGTTGTGAACTCGTTAATGGTTTCAAGACAAGCATACCTGAAAATGAAATGGTGTGTGTCATTATCGACTGCGGAGGCACATTGCGTTGTGGCTTATACCCGCAAAAACGTATTCCAACCATTAATGTCATGTCAACTGGCCAAAGTGGCCCATTGGCAAAACACATTACAGAAGATATTTACGTGTCTGGAGTCAAAAGTGAAAACATCGAAATAGTTAGTAATGAAGATGTGGATGGTGTTCAACAGACAGTTCCAGAAGAAACGGCTGCCAAAAGTGATTTCAAATATACATCAGAGAAAAAGATAAGTGAACAACAGAAGCCAAGAGGGCTAATGGCTAAAATAGGTATTGGTATGGGAGCGGTAGTGAGTGTTTTTTATCAAGCGGGACGCGACGCCATTGATACCGTGATTAAGACAATTCTTCCGTTTATGGCTTTTGTGGCCATGTTAATTGGTATTATTATTGAAACAGGTATCGGTGATCTTTTTGCTAAATTTTTGTCTCCATTTGCAGGGAGTCTATGGGGGCTAATGCTTATAGCACTTGTTTGCTCATTTCCATTGTTATCACCTTTCTTAGGACCTGGTGCGGTTATAGCTCAAGTTGTAGGAACATTAATTGGTGTCGAAATTGGCAAAGGAAATATTCCAGCCCACCTTGCACTTCCAGCACTATTTGCTATTAACTCTCAGGCAGCAGCAGATTTTGTACCAGTAGGCTTAGGTTTAGCTGAAGCAGAACCTGAAACCGTAGAAGTGGGTGTTCCCTCTGTTCTTTATGGTAGATTTTTGACAGGGGCCCCAACAGTCTTTATTGCCTGGCTAGCAAGCTTTGGACTATATGAATAACATTATGATAGATAGAGATGACATGCGTCATATTAAAATGGAAAATAGTTTATTCGGTGATTAGAAGAGGAGCGTCCGTCATGCATACAAAATATGAAACCCACATTAATAAAATCGGTTCTTCGGTAACTGAGTTTTTAGATGATAAAATGTTAGTGTTATTTGGAGAAAGTGCACCTGCAGAACTTATAGATTATTGCTTATCTATTACAGTCAATGAAATAGATAGCGAGATTAAAGCAGGGGACATGCTTCAAATCGGTGACGCCAAATATAAAATAACGTCTGTAGGGGAGGCTGTGGAGACGAACCTTACGTCTCTAGGACATATCACGTTGAAGTTCGATGGCTTAGAAAGGCCTGAGTTACCAGGTACCCTTTATTTAGAAGAGACGGAAATTCAAGAAGTGAAACAAGGCGATACACTTCGTATTTATTCACACGCCTAGTTGTAGCCGAAAGACAAAGTCTCTTTAGGGGGCTATCTCAAAAGCTTTTTAAATAAAAAAGAGAACCTGCCGTGAATGAAAAATTCAAGGCTGGTTCTCTTTGGTTTAAGTTGAGCTTTATTAGGAATGAGGGCTATTAAGCAAAATTTAAATGTACTGCGTATTTAGACAAAACAAGCTTATGACAGCAAGCTGCAACATCGTGAGATTAGAGGACAAAGATTCGTTTTATTGAATCAGCTGTTTAGCATCTTCAGTGGTCGTATTCATATAGTGAGCTACCTTATCATTATCGCTCGTTAAGTCTTCCACAGTAGCAGTCATTTCCTCTAAGGCGGCACTTGCTTCTTCGATGATAGCGGCTAGTTCACTTGATGCTGCTTCAATCTCGTTGGAGCCTTCCTTCACGTCATCGGCCACATGAGTTAAGTCTTTTATATTGCCCGTTAGAGCCGTTAAAGTTGATGTAGCTGTCGTAAACGAGCGAGAAACGTCTTCGGTTGTTTCAGTCCCTTTTTCGATATTTAAGCGGCTGGCGGCCATTTTTTCCACTGCCACATTATTACTTTCATTTAATTCATGAAGATTGAGGGTGATTTTTTCAGTGGTCTCCCCGGTAATCTCGGCTAACTTCCTTATTTCACTGGCGACAACAGAAAATCCTTTACCTGCTTCTCCTGCTCTGGCAGCTTCGATTGAGGCATTAAGTGCCAGTAAATTTGTTTGTTCAGTAATATCTTTTATTGTCCCGGCAAAGTCATTTGTTTCAGTAATTTTGTTGCTAAGCACTTTGAAGGTAGAATTTAACGAAATAATTTCTTCTTTTAATGCTTGCATTTCATTATGATGGTCATTCATTTGAACCTGGTTTTGATCTAACAACGCTTTGACGTCTTCTGACTCTGTTAACAATGAGATGGATGAAGAATACAGGCGTTCCATAGACTCTAACGCTTTGTAAGCTTGCTCCGATATATTGTTTATTTGTTCCGTTTGAACGACACTGCCACTTGATACTTCAGAAATAGTTGTTTTTAGTTCGTTCTGAGCTATCATATTCGTTTGAACTTTTTCATTAGCTTGTGACACGTGATCAATAATGGCTGTGACGTTTTGTTTTAATAATACACGTTCTTGCTCTTTGCGGGTCGCTTCTTCTTCAGCATCTTTTGTAAACTGCTTTAATGTGGAAAATTGACGTTGATTTAAAGAAATAACGACGCCTAAAATAATACCGAGCAGCAAGTATAACAGCATGGAATAATTAAATAAGGAATCGATGATTTCTTTTGTTTCCCCAGTTGCCATCAGTTTATTAAGCGTAAGGCCTATGAGTCCAAAGGTAAACCCCAATATAAAAATACGTCGTTCTAAGTGAACGGCAGCAAGAAGAGCAGTAAATGGGAACATTAATAGAACGGTTTCTTGACTCCCGATAACGAAGATAACTGAGATAGCAGCTACATTCATAACGGTAATTGCAATATAAGGGAAAGGAAAGGGCTTGTTTAAATAGTGCTGAAGTGCGTAAGCCCCCACTAATATGAGTAGTTGGGCACTGTAGATAATTAACATTTCTACGGCATTTGTAAAAATAGAAAGTATAAGAACGGTTAACAATGCAACGGAATAAGTCAAGAGTAATAATAGGTTTTTCTTTTTATAATCAGACCTGTGTAATTGCTCAATTGCAGTCATCATAAACCTCCGATGGTAATTTTTAGTGCTTAAGCGTACGTATAGTGATAGTACCATGTGACTAGAAAATAATATATAAGACTTTATCACTTGTTGAAAAATGTTTTTTGTTATTGATAATTGGCATATCGTACGAAAATGTGTGATTTGGCTACTTTTTATTAAGATCTTCGCCCATTCTTTTTCATGGCATTTACCTAATACTGGTCACCTGCATAGGATAAAGAGAAAAAGCATGAAAGGAGAATAATATGTATTGGAATACATGGCCTTACGATCAATGGCAACAACCTATGACACGTAATTGGCAAGACTATGATGCATGGTACAACAGCTGGCAGTCCCAGCAGTGGCCTCAGCGCAGTGACAGAGGTTCGTCCCATTCTTATCAACAACAACGAATAACGGACTATGGACCAAGACCCTTTGTGGTGGACATAGAAGAAGCCACGAAGCAAAACACCACTTTTCGCACAGCCCTATGGACAGGTGAGCATTTGCAATTAACATTAATGAGTATTAACGTAGGTGATGACATCGGATTGGAAGTCCACCATGACCACGATCAATTTTTACGAATTGAAGAAGGGCAAGGACTCGTCCAAATGGGAGATAGCCAAGACCGGTTAGACTTTCAGCAACAGGCGTTTGCAGATGATGCAATTTTTATTCCAGCCGGCAAATGGCACAATCTCACGAACACAGGCAATGCTCCACTGAAACTTTACTCAATCTATGCACCGCCTGAACATGCATACGGAACCGTCCATAATACTAAAGAGGATCAAAGGTGCTTCAATGAAGAGGTAAAAACTAAATAGGACTTAAAATGAAAGCAGAGGCCTAAGCTTATACGAGAGTTTAGGCCTCTACATATATTAGAATTGATGAGATAAAAAGATGGTTAGCACATAACAGAACAGCCTAACTAGAAGTCTCCTAAAAACGACTTTTCCATCCCTTCTGAAAAAAAGTCCGACTCTTGAGTCTTTAATCGTCCCTAAAAATCATGCTAGAGTACACTTGTCAATCATGGCCATTCTGTGAAATAATCTATTATCAGAGTGTTAAGAATGAACGTGGACAAGACGGATGATTATCCGAGTAACAGCATCCCTTTAGGTGGCGATTTTTTGAAGAGTTTATATCGAAGACTGGAAAATATATCTTATAAACAATGGCTTATATGTGGCATTATCGTATGCTGTTTTACAGCTTCTATTATATTTGTACATACTAATCATACCTTGTACGAAAGACCAATTGCCCAAGTCACGAGCACAGAGGTTGTAGATGCAATGGAGATGACTGACAGCTCGGGGAATGAAGATGAGCTGTACACCCAGCATATTACAGCGGCTATAAAGAATGGCGAGCAAAAGGGAGAGACGATTGAATTAATTAACGAGTTTTCCTTATCGGGCGGGTATGATCAAGAGTATCAAGTGGGAAATGAGGTTTTTGTCTACATAGATGAGGTAGCAGAAGGCACGGCCTCATTAACTGGGGTCATCCAGGATGTGAAACGTGATAAATATATTATGTACGTCGCATGGCTCTTTATTTTTACACTATTGATCATCGGGAAGAAGCAAGGATTCTTTGCTATGGTCAGCTTAGCCATCAATGCGCTCCTCCTCTCTTATGCGTTAGACATTTATATCTCGACATTGAACATCAGTCTCTTAGCTATTTGTGCATTCAGTGTCCTATTATTTACTGCGATTTCATTGTTATTGGTCAATGGATTTAACCAAAAAACATACGCCGCTGTTGTCGCTACGTTGTTAGGAACTTTTAGTGCGGTTCTCATCACCTTTTTCGTCATGTGGATTACAGGCGAGCGGGGACTGCGCTATGAAGAGATGCAATTTTTAACACGGCCACCGCAAATGGTATTTATGGCCGGTGTGTTTATCGGTTCTTTAGGGGCAGTTATGGATGTGGCTATCACGATGTCAGCGTCGATCTTTAGCTTGTATGAAAAAGATCAAACGATATCAAATAAAGCACTAAAAGCTTCTGGATTGGATATTGGGAAAGACATCATGGGGACGATGACGAATATTTTATTTTTTGCGTATATCAGTGGTTCGATTCCAAGTCTTATTTTATATTTAAAAAATGGACTACCATTAGGCTATACATTATCGATGAATTTATCGCTGGAATTAGCCCGGGCCTTATCGGGCGGTATTGGCATCGTGTTAACGATTCCACTAGGTATTTATGCTTCACTTTATTTTGTTAATAAGCAGAGGGCGAAACTATGAATGCATTAGTATTACTTGGCATTATTTTATATGTGTTAATGAGGTGGATTGGCGGTGAAAAGGGATCGCGCTCCTTTTTCGCATTATTTTTAAATTTTATCGTCCTGTTCTTCACGATTATTTTTATGATAAATCCATACTTTAATCCGATTATTCTAACGGTTGTGGCATGTGTCATCATCAGCTGTATAAATTTGTTTTATATTAATGAGATAAACATAAAAACAGTTACGGCATTTGTTTCTTCAATCATCACAATTAGTATTTTACTCGTGGTTATTGTTCTTGTGACAGACCGTGCGATGATACAAGGATTTAGTGAAGAAGAAATAAACGAAATTGCTGTCTTCTCTATTTATTTAGGGGTAGACTTTGTGAAAATAGGGGCCTCTGTTATTATTATGAGCACGATCGGAGCTATCACTGATATTGCCATTTCTATATCATCTCCTATGCATGAGATGATCAAGCATCATCCAGCCATCAAAAAACGAGAGCTGTTTTTATCTGGCATAACTATTGGGAGAGACCTCCTCGGCACAAGCGCCAACACGTTGTTTTTCGCCTTTTTCGGAGGTTATTTAGCTCTTCTCATCTGGTTTAAAGACTTAGACTATTCAATCGGACAAATTGCTAATTCAAAAGTTTTCAGTGCGGAAATGATCACGATCTTCAGTGCAGGAATAGGCGTCGCCCTCGTCATCCCTTTGACTGCTTGGATCACCGCCACTGTTTTTATCAAACAGAGAGAGAAAAATGAGAGCGTTAATTAATTCTTGAGAGGCAACATAGAGCGAAAGGGCTTTAATCATGTGGAGTGACAGGACTGCACATGATTTTTTTATGGTCAACTTTCTCATTATACTCACTGATAAAGACGAAAAGGTAACGTTTAGATTTAGATAAAAACGTTTGTAAAAAACATCTAATTAGATTATAGTCTAATTAGATGTTTTTAGATAATTGTCTAATTAGTTGAATTTATGTAGGTTACTATTTTTTTAGTCAACTAATTAGATATAAATTAAATTAGATGAAATTCAAATGAGATGGAGGGATTGGTCATATTTAAAGCGTGGAAACAAGAAGAAAAGTATCAGTTTCTCTTTTGGGCAGGCATTATAAATGGGATTGGAAACCGCTTTACACAAGTAGCGCTCTTTTCCTTATTATTTCAGTTAACAGGCTCAGGGATGGCCATTGGTATTGTGCTGGCTTTAAGGATGCTCCCTTTTCTTCTCTTTGCGCCATTAGGTGGTATACTGGCAGATCGATTTTCTAAAAAGACATTACTCATTACGCTTGATTTATTACGTGCTCCGTTAGTCATCACATTTCTTTTGCCCAACATTCAGAAGATATGCTATTGCCTGTTTATTGGCATGTGGAGAAGCGTTGTATGCTCCAATAAGAGTGTCCTCAATCCCTGTATTAGTAAAACGCGACCGCCTTATACATGTAAATTCAATTGAACAAGCATTGGTTGGAAGCATTTTAGTCATTGGCTCAAGTTCTGGCGGACTGATTGCCCACTATGTTGGTTTATCATTTCCTTTCCTATTAAATAGTGTTGCGTTTCTCCTGTCAGCTTTCCTTCTATGGAAGATAAAGATGCCGACAAACAATACGACACGTTCAAAAAAGTCCGCAACAATCGCGTTACCGAAAAAAGTCATGTGGCAGTCAACGGCCCTTATGACATTTTTGTTTATTGCGATTACGATGCCGCTAGCAAATGGGATTGACAATGTCCTGATGAGTGTTTATGCCCTGGATGTCTTTGCTATGGGTGAACTAGGAGTTGGATTTATGTATGCCTTTCTCGGTCTTGGCTTTATGATAAGCTCTTTGTTTTCTGAATTTCTAAGAGACGCTTACTGATGCTAACAGTTTTCTTTATCGCATTGGAAGGCATAGGACACATAGTGTTAAGTATCGTTCCAAGTTTTTTAACGGCCCTCATGATTGTTATGTGTATCACGATAGTAGGAGGGATTAGTAATATTTGTATCGATACCGTCATGATGAAGATGGTTCCTAGCTCGATGCGGGGAAGACTATTTGGAGCAATGCAAGCCATTTCAAACACCGCTCTCGGTATTTCGATGGCCTCGGCGGGATTTTTATTAGAAATCTTCAGTCCGAGAGAGCTGAGTTTAATCGTCGGCTTAGCCTATCTGTGCTTTACAGCCATCTATGCTGTGCTTTTTTCAAAATTGAATTTAGTTGTTGAAAAACGGACGTTAATGAGACATATCATATAGATGTCTTCGGGAATAGTGGGTTATCACAGATAACTTTCCGAAAACCTTCAGCCACAAAATAGAGAGGTGAGCTAACTCTATTTAGGTTGGATAACGGACGTTTATGTCCTCATTGAAGGATCGCTTTATTTTCAATTGGCCCAAGCGTAACGTTTAAAATGTATGACACTGTAACGAAAGTGGTGTCAAATAAAGCTTCACGATAGACAATCACGACAGTTTAAGAGGGGTATATGACTTTTGAACTAGATATTTCCCCCTTTTTAAAGAAGGATATGACGTACAGTCATTTATTAAATGTTACCAAATGCCCTATAAACTGCAAGTGAAATGTTATATAATTGTAATCCGATTGCAAAAATGGTTGTTAAAATAAAATAGTTATGTAGTTTGTCTGGGGTGGTCAAATGTTAGATTTGTATCGTATTAATCGAGACCTAATGGTCATGCAAGGCGCCATGAATTCTGCTAATTCGCGATTAGCAGGAAAAAAAGAAGAATTAGAGCGATTAGAAAAAGCGTTGACTGATTTAAAAGAAAATAAAAGTAATTTTAAAGATCAGAAAGATGTGTGTCTTGATCCAGAGTTAACGGCACACACACTGCACGGCAAAAATGCACGTCAATTAGATGACTTAAAAAAGGGAGATATACAAGCAAGTTTTGTAGGTATCCCTAATGAGCAAATTAGTCAGGCAGAGAGTGACTTATCTGCGCAGGTGACAGCTATTAAACAGGAAATAGGCAGTATCGAAAGTAATATTACGACGATGGAGTCAAAGCATAGACAGTTAATAACAGAGAGACAAGAGGTGTTAAATCTATCATGAGCGGCGAAATTAAAATTCAACGGGGCCCTGTAAATAAGGGCATACAAGAGTTACAATCATCATCACAAAACTTAAACACATCCTTTTCCAAAGAGGTACAAGGAGGAAATAAGCTAGAGATCGTAACACAGTTTAATGAGATTAAACAGGAGTATGACGAGATTATCGCGCAATTCACGGCTTTAATGACGAAAAATATTCAATCAACAGAAGAAGCAGTGACCTCTATTGAAGCTACTGACGAGCACGTAGCACATGAGATGGGGCTTATAAAGTAAACGACCGTATTAGAAAACAAGATAATGATGACAAGTAATCGTGCTAGTAGGAGGATCTAAGCGTGAAAGTTCTTGATGTTAACACACTACAAACTGGAATCGATGTGACGATAAACGATATTACATCATTTTGCGAACACATTTCTGCTGTCCAACGGGCAGTACGTGATTTTTCAGCATTGGATGATGCGTTAAGAGGGAAAGGCGGGGAGGCCATTCGAGCCTTTTATGAGGAGTGCCACCAACCCTTTTTAATTTTCCTTCACCAGTCTCTTATCGACTATCAATTTCAATTGAAAGATATTAAATCAGCCATTCAAACCTTTGAACCAGATGAGCAAGGGTTTATTGACGAAGCATTTCTTATGAATGATGTGCAACAAGGATTTAGCAAAGTAGAAAGAAAGACTATCGAACTAACGGATGACGCAAACAGTATTTTAGCGAGTGTTCAAGATATAGTAACGGTCAACAAAATCACGGAATCAGACGTGATGGATAGTGTAAGGCGAGGGAAACTACGGGCACAGGAGATTGTCGAACAGTTGCACCTTCTTGACGACTACGGTGCTACCCTATTAGAACAAACGAGAGAGGCCTTACAAACGATGCGAACTTATCTATCTGACATTGAATCAAAGTTTCAAAGCGGAGACCTATCTGTAACAAACTTCAACAGTGACGCTTTACAAGACATGGCCTCTTACAACTCAATCATGGACAGCATCTACAATAAAGACACAGCCGACGTCGAACTAAATGCAGACACGATCGAAGGCATGTCATTAGATGATATCGAAAAGGCGAAAAATGCCACGTTGGAAGGGTTAAGTGACGAAGGTAAAACGGTTCTCGACTACGCATACAATCAATTAAAAAACGGTGAAATAACAAGATCAAAATATTTAGAGATTGTTAACGGCATGGTCAAATGGGACGATAACCCCAATGAAGAAATGACTGAGGAAGATATTAGCTTTCTGGACTATTTGATGGAAAATTCTCAGTGGATAGGGGGAGAAGTGGGTTTACCAGTAATTGGTGAATTGATTAGACGTTATGGAGAACGAGAAAAGGTAAAAGGGACAGCGCTATTAACACGTATGATTACCGTGAGAGGGCAAAAATTCTCAGCTTTTGGGCAATGGCTCGGTAAATGGGGTGGGATTGGACTGTCGGGAGTTGGTGCTGCCTTCGGTTTCCACGATGATATCACAAATCATGATAAGACTTATGGAGAGGCGTTTGTACATAATGCAGCAGTTGTTGGAGTAGGGTTTGCACCGGCTATTGCAACTGCAGTGTTTGTTGGTACTCCCGCTGGGTGGGCAGCAGTCGGGGTGGCTGCAGTTGGAACTGGGTTAGCAATAGGATTTAACGCTGCATATCACAATAATTTATTTGGTCTTCAAGATGGACTGGACGCTATTGGAAGAGGTCTAGATTCTATGGCTAAAGGTGTATGGAATTTTGCCCAAAACCCAGGTGAAGCGATTCAAAATGGTGCTAATGCAGTTAATGAACAAATAGATAATGCAAGTGTCTATGTTCAAAATACCGCAGATAATGCTAACGACGCCGTTCAATCAGGCGTGAATACAGCTAAACAAACTGTAGAGGGATTAGGTCAAATGGCACAACAACATACAGGTTTTGTTGGTGATGCGGCGATTGAAATGGGGGTAAATGCAGCAGGAGAGGCAATAGAATATGTGGGGAATGAATTACAAAATGGTATCGCCACTGCAAATGAGGTGGCTCAAGCTGGTTTAGACTTTGCAAGTGAAACAGTGAATCGTGTTGGGGAAGCTGCAAGTAGTGCTGGTGAGGCGGTTAAAGATGGAATCAGTGCGCTAAATCCTATGAAGTGGAGTTGGGGGAAATCATGACGTCAGAAATAAAACGAATAAAGAAAAACCTAACCTATCGGATTGTGACGATTGATGGCGAACACTATTTAATGGATACAGGAACCCCTTTTTGGAAAGGCCTGTTTCCCTATAGTTTTTGGCTATTTTCCCACCCGGCTTATAAACTACATAATGGCAAGGTGTTAGACGAAGTTCCAGAAACTAGTGATGGGTTATGGAAAACACTAGCGATTGGATCGGTTGGAGGAGGATCGGCATTTTTTCTTACGCCGTTAGTGGAATATTTTGATATGCCGACTTCATCACTTATAAACGGGTTAATACTGCTTTTGTCTCTAATCGTTATTTTATTTACGAGACTTTTCTACAGTAAGCAGAATAAAGAGAAAATTGATAAAATAGTCGATTTGACACAATTGGAAATGAAAAAACTTATAATACGGCCATCTATACCATATTTTTTAGGTTTTACATTATTATATATTATTTTTTTAGGCCTGAGTGTACTGTTTGTCGGAATGTTTATTGTGTATGGAAATATCATTGCGTTATGTTGTTCAATGTATTTATTTTTCTTTGTATTAATTTTTAATATTGGAAATGTTATACCAGATAAAACGTACGGCAAGCTTGCCAACCAGAAATAATAAAAGTTAATGAGTATGTTTAAAACCTAAGCAGTCATGGTGTAGAAACTAATTTAAACGATAATTTCTCAGATAGAAAAAGGAGAATAGAAAATGTTACCAATCGGATCAATTGTGTATTTAAAGCAAGGAACGAGTAAACTGATGATTTTAAATAGAGGACCGATTATCGAAGTAGAGGGCGAACAAACATGGTTCGACTACTCAGCGTGCTTTTACCCTCAAGGATTAGTACCGGATCAAGTGCTGTATTTTAATCACGAAAACGTTGATGAAGTAGTGTTTGAAGGGTTTAAGGATACGGAAGAGGATCGCTTTCAAACGTTGTATCAGAAATGGCAAGAAGAAAATGGACAAACAATTAAGCGAGGAAAAGTGACAGAGCCGTTGAAATAGAATTACGCAGCCATCTATATATTGTTTTGGGAAGCAGGAGCCTTGAGAGGTTTCTGCTTATGGCTTGTTATTCGGCACCATAATACATAATAGCCCCAATGAATTGAGGAAGCGATAGCTCATGCCATCAGAAATAAAACGAATAAAGAAAAACCTAACCTATCGGATTGTGACGATTGATGGCGAACACTATTTAATGGATACAGGGTCCCCTTTTTGGAAAGGGCTGTTTCCTTATAGTTTTTGGTTATTTTCCCACCCGGCTTATAAACTGCAAGATGACAAAGTGTTAGGTGAACTTGAGGAAGTACATGATGATCGAGGAAAAACTGTAGCTCTTGGAAGTGCTGGGGCAGGGGGCGCCTTTTTTCTAAGGCCTATCATGGATTATCTAAATATACCAACGTCAGCAATGATAAATAGCATAATACTTATAATTGCTTTAGCTATTACTCTATACATTCGACTTTATTATAGTAAGCGAACTAAAGAAAAGATTAATAAAAAAATCGCTGTTGAGACATTAAAGACGGAGCAACTTCTGATACAGCCATTGTCTATAGTGGTTTTTTTAAAGTTCACAATGTTTTATGCTTTCTTTTTAGGGGTGGGGGTATTGTCAATTGGGTTATTTGTCGAGCATGGTAATATAATTGCACTATTAGGCTCTATGGTCGCATTTTTCCTTATACTAATATTTAATATCACAAACGTGATGCCAGATGAGACCTATGCAAAGTTTGCCAATCCGAAATAAAGCAGTGAATGAAGTTAATACGCAAGCAATCCAATCGAATGGAGATAATGATGAATTCTGATTTACAATTTATATACAATAATATAAGGTATAGATTAGTCTATATTGAGGGGCATTATTATCTCATTGATATCATGTACCCTATATGGAAAGTAATATTTCCATTTATTTTTTGGGTATTTCCACATAAAGGATATAGAATTAATGACGAAAAAATAGTAGAGCAGCTTCGAGTTCCAACGATTCCAAAGAAAAAAACGAGGTATTTTAGTTTCGGGGCATTAGGTATAAGTCTAGCTATCGCAAGAATTTTTGGGGAGATTGATGATTATTTTCAGTTGGCAACGTCAAGTGTCACTAATACAGTTATTTTAGTCTGCTCGCTAATCGTATTTTTTCTATTTGCATGTCGTATTGGTCACATATTTAAGGGAAATTTAACTAAAAAAGTGTCTATCAATCAACTGCCAACAGATCAACTTGTTATAAGAGCATCATTATTTGAACACTATCTTTTATTTTTTGTTTACTATCTTTTTGTGCTAATGGGAGCTGTTTTCACCTGCTGGATGTTTATTGATTATGGAAATCTTTTAATGTTAATTTGCGCACTAGGATTCGTACTCTTTTTGTCTATGAGTTTCGCTGTAGCAGCAAGAGTGGGAGAAACTTATGGCAAGCTTGTCAACCCGAAATAACAACACAGTTAATAAATATGTTTAAAACCTAAGCAGTTATGGTGTAGAAGCTCATTTAAACGATAATTTTTCAGACTAGAAAATATAAAGAAATAGGGAAAGAGAATGTTACCAATCGAATCAATTGTGTATTTAAAACAAGGAACGAGTAAGCTCATGATTTAAAATAAAGGGCCTAATATTGATGTAGATTTACGATGCTAGCATTCTGGATTTTATTAACTATAGTAATTTTATACATTTAATTTCATCGCTAATGACAGTAGTTGTTTTATTGATTTTTGGTACTATGGCAGCAGCTCCGGGCAAGACTTATGTAAAATTGGTACACACTAAAGAAGATCAACGCAATTAAACGGAAATGGTATTGTTTTATATTGTGAGTCGATTTCGTAATGATGTTTATAAACAATATGATATACATTCTATTTAATGTATAAATGATAAAAGTGACTGAAACGTAAAACGGCGACTCCCTGAGGATGAAGCGCAGTATGAAGATCCACTTTTGCGAGGATTCACCGAGCAAAAGTTAGCTGAAGACAAGCCCTCGGGAAAGCGTCCGTCTGAAGGGAAGGTCACAGTCATTATGCAAATGTTGACATCTTATTTTACGTTATGAAATTTATTCTTAAGCAGGCTGATATACCAATATTTATATCCTTATTGATATATCAATGTTTATACCCTTATAAGTATGACTATGAAAAATGGACTAGTTCTATTGACCTTTATTTGTGCTACCGTTAAAGTATGAGAGTTAATAGCAAAAAAGTCTCTCAAATATACTTTAAGGGGCGTAGAAATATGCTTAAGAAAATCACGAACAAAACCATTGCTAAATCGATTATTTCATTTATAATTCCTGTCATATTAGTTGTCTTACTCGTAATTTCATTGATCGGGTATTTTTTTTCAAAGACGATCATTGAAACTCAGTTAGACAATCAAATGGACACGAAAATACAGGAAACCGTTCAGTCTATAGATAATGTGTTAACCACGCAAAAAGCGGTGGTAAAAAGTATGGCAAAAACCGTTGAAGCTAATTTAGACCAATTCAATGAAGCAGATTATAAGGCTTTGTTGGAAGGATATTTACCGATGTACGATGAGACATTTGGAATGGGGATTTGGTTTGAACCTTACACTGTAGAAGAGATCGAACAGTTTGCGCCATTTGCCTTTAAAGAAGGGGATAGTATTATTCTTGATGATACATACACGACTGGTGACCTTAACATTTGGACAACAGAGTGGTATGAAGTTGGGAAACAACCTGATGGCGGATGGACGGAATCTTATTTTGATCCATCTACTGACGTCGCGATGGTCACAGCCGCTTATCCGTTCTACGAATCAAATGGGCAATTAGCTGGTGTAGTGACGGTAGACATCGACATAAGTAGTATCCAAACGATGATTGCTAATCTTGAGATTGATTACGATGGTGTAGCTATGTTATTAGAAGACAATGGCGTTTACCTTGGCGGTGTAGATGAGGAGCTATTAACAGTAGCGAATATTCAGGAAAGTAGTAATACGTCGTTAGTGACCGCGGCAGAAAATATGCTAGGAAGTGACACAGGGAAAAGTGAGTATAATGAGGGGAACGAGACGACGCTCTTTTACTATTCCACGATTCCTGAAACAGACTGGAAAGTTGGCATTAGTGTTAAAGAATCAATGCTCTATGCCAGTTTAAATCGTTTAATGTATATGTTTATTATAACAAGTGTTGTGTCACTAATTGTAGTCACAGCGTTAATCGTTATTTTCTCAACACGCATGGGTAAAACAGCTAAAAGATACAGTGATGTGGCTGAAGCAGTGGCCGATGGTGATCTAATCAACACTTTTGAAGAGAAAGAGCTACAACGAAAAGACGAATTAGGAGATATCGGAAGGTCGCTCTTTACCATGCAAGACAATTTAATTGATGTCGTTAAAAACTTTCAATCAAATGCGGCTAATATAGATGACAATGCCCAAACGTTATCCTCCTTTTCCCAACAAATGAGTGCGACGTCAGAAAATGTGGCAGCCGCTATTACAGATGTGGCAGAAAGTACGACAGATCAATATGAAGCATTAAAAAATGTAGATAGAATGATTCAACAGTTTGGTACTGATTTAGATTTTATGAACGAGTCCATCACAGAGGTGGATGGCACCTCTACATCTATCATGACGGTCGCAAGTGAGAGTAGTGAGGTTATGAGTAATATGACCTCATCGTTTGAAGCGCTAACTGGGACGTTCAGTACATTAATTGAACGGGTTAAATCTGTGGAAGTGAACATTAGTCAAGTGAATGAAATGACAGATCTCATTAATGCGATCGCAGACCAAACCAATTTATTGGCCCTTAATGCAGCTATCGAAGCGGCGAGAGCAGGAGAAGCTGGGAAAGGCTTCGCTGTTGTAGCAGATGAAATAAGAAAGCTAGCTGAACAAAGTAGAGAGTCGTCTGAAACTATTAATGAAATTATAAAAGGTGTGGCCAGTGAGGCAGGGGTCATGGTTGGCTCCACCAATGAAGTGAATAATGAACTCTTATCACAACGAGGCCATTTAGATGACACGATGGGAGCCTTCAACAATATTATTGAAGCGGTAGAAAGTATGAGGCCAAAAGTAGAGACGACAAAGGAGACGTCTGAAAAAATTAATGCAGATAAAGAGCTGGTTTTAAAAGAAATTGAAAAAGCTGGAGAAATAGCGGAAAATGTGGCGGCCTCAGCGCAAGAAATATCAGCATCTGCTGAAGAAATGGCGTCGTCCACTGAAGAAGTGGCCGCCTCAGCAACGAGCTTAGGGAACATGACCAATGGGATGAAGGAAAGAATTAAATTCTTTAATATTGATAAGTGAAAAATGTAAGTAAGTTTGACAGATGATTTTTGGCAGATAAGCGTCCGTAAAATTCCCGCCTCAAAATAGAGAGAAGAACTAACACTATTTAGTTGGGAGATAACGGACGCTCATGTCCTAATTCACACAACGATCAATCAGTGCGAGAAGGGGAAAACGCCCATTGATTGAAGGTTCATTTTATGCCGACGGGAAGTACGATCCGTCGGTATTTTTCGTTTGCTTATTAAATTATGCCTAACTAAAACCGCCATGATAAAAAGCGCAGCCCACTGACTTTCCTTATGGTAAGAGGTCAGTGGGCTGCAGATTTATAACTCAAACTGCTATGATCACGCCGCCTGAAACGTCACGCTTGAAGCAGTTTAAGTGTTATAAAAGCATCGGATTAAGTGCTATTAGAAAGATACTCTAGCACTTAGCAGATACGATTTAATGAAACTGTTGAATATGAGGCGAGTAGCTAAGAGATTCTTTTAATTTATGGACACGTCTTTTTCACTAACTCATGGATGAAATGAGACACACCGTTTTCGGTATTAGGTAAAGTCACAGTGTCAGCTGCCTGTTTAATTTCTAACGGAGCATTTCCCATAGCAGCACTGTAACCTGCTACTTTTAACATTGATAAATCATTAAAGCTGTCACCAACTGCAGCGGTAGCAGCTAAAGGAACTCCTAATTTTTTGGCGAGGATGTCGAGGGCAATGCCTTTGGCAGCCTTCTCATGCTCCAGCTCAAAATTATGCTTAGCTGATTTTACAAGTGTAAGGCCTGGGGAATCAGAAAAGTGGTGCCATCCTTTGAGCAATTTGTCCTCATCTAATGAGAAGGCGAGGATGTTATAAACGGTAATGTCATCGTCGGCAATGCTCTCAGAGCTGTCGATTTGAACAAATCCTGTCTGGCTAAATTGCCCATGAATAATCTCCTCAAAAAAAGCGGTATCTACGTCAGGGTTAGCGGATGTTAAACGATCCAGTTCAATATCTAGTATTTGTCGTCCATTTAATGGGGTGAGAATGGCGTCTTCAGAAAAAACCTCATAATAAAAATCATGCTGTTCTAGCCATCTTAAAATGGTTAACGCGTCTTTCTTCTCCATAGGCACGTGATGGAAGAGATCGCCTGAAGGCGTATGAATACATGCACCATTAGCACTGATAACCCACGTTTTCAAGCCAGTATGCTCAAAAATAGCTTTGACATCAAAGTAAGCTCTTCCCGTGGCGATCACCACTTCAACCCCTTGTGACTGAGCTAGTTTAATAGCATGAAGGTTTTCTTCACTTAGCTGTTTTTTTTCATTAAGTAATGTACCATCTAAATCAATCGCAATCATCTTGACCATTCAATCATCTCCTGTCTGTTCTTCGTCGGCTGTAAGTAGTTCGACATCATATTGTTGTAATAACTCACTAAAAGGCTTCGGGGGGATTTTATCAGTAATAAGTAGATCAACGTCAGATAAATGAGCGTATTTGAAGAAGTCGGTATTACCAAGCTTAGTATGATCAGCTAATACAATCACTTGCTTAGCTTGTTGCATCATCTTACGCATCACAACACCATCTTCTTCATGAGCAATGGTAAGTCCCTCCTCTGAGATGCCTATAACGCCAATGAATGCTTTGTCCGCATAATACTCAGATAGTTTATTCACAACGGAGGCCCCGTATAAGAAGCGGTGATCTTTTTCTAAGGTGCCACCAAGAAGCTGAATATTAATATTACTTTTGTTAGAAAGAACATCAGCTTGATTGATGGAGTTTGTAATGACCGTACAATTGATATTGTCTAACTGCTCCGCACATGCCTGAACCGTTGTCGACGTATCTAAAATGACACGATCTCCTTCGTAAATGAGAGAAGCAGCTAATTTTCCTATCTTCTTTTTTTCTTCAGAAACGGTTTCAAGTCGGCTTAAATAGGGTTTCAATTCCACGTGGGATGGAAGGAGTGCCCCTCCGCGTGTACGGACGATGGATTTTTCTTCTTCTAGCTTCACAAGATCACGGCGGGCAGTATCTCTAGAAACATCGAATAAGGTGCAAATTTGTTCGACAGAAATACGTTTATGCTGTTTAAGGTAAGAAATAATCGCGATTAATCGCTCTTCTTGATACATGTCATCACCTTCTGTAAGTGGTCGTAAGGTATTTTTAAGTTAATGTCTTTTTAATTGATGATTTATAAGTAATTTAACATAAAGGATAAGGAATATCAAGTATAAATAATTTATTATAAGTGATTGTAAGTAAAAAAATAATATTCTGTGCCTTTTACCTAAGACAATAGTACCTAAAAAATGTCACTATTGACACTATCTTTTTAAGAGTGTTATTTTTAGAAATAGGGGTGAAAGCGAGCGTTTTTAAAAAAAGAAAAAAACATCATTGCCTTGCATCCTTAACGGCTCTTTTTGTCTTTTGAATTCAAACATTTCTAAATTAGTTGAAAATTCAGATGTTTTTTCTAGGTTGTCTGACATAGTGAAATTACCACAGTTAAAAAATTCTTTTTTTAAGTCGAAATGAATGCGCTTTCAAAAAGCTAGTAGAAAGACAAAGGGGGATATGAATGCTAAGTATTATAGGATTTATCACGATTATGACCATTGTTATTTTATTGATTAAGGGAAAGGTCAGCCCTATTATTGGGCTTGTGATTATTCCGATTTTAGGGGCACTAGCCACTGGATTCGGATTCGAGGAAATAGGGCTCTTTTTTAATGATGGTATCGATAGTGTGATGGGGATAGTCATCATGTTCATTTTTGCCATTCTTTATTTTGGTGTCATGCAAGATACTGGCTTATTTGATCCTATTATTAATAAAATGGTAAAGCTCTGTCGGGGAAATGTGGTGGCGGTTGCAGCAGGAACAGTGGTCATCGGGGCAATCGCTCATTTTGATGGATCAGGAGCGTCAACTTTTCTTATAACGATTCCGGCGTTACTACCTCTTTATCAACGGCTGAAAATGAGTCCGTATTTACTGTTGTTGTTAGTTGGAACGAGTGCGAGTATTATCAACATGGTTCCGTGGGGAGGCCCGTTAGGAAGAACGGCTGCAGTATTGGGGGTAGATCCAAATATTTTATGGCGTCCCCTTATTCCACTGCAAATTATTGCGATTTTATTGCTTATCTTGTTAGGCGTTCTGTTAGGAATTCGAGAAAAGAGAAGAATTTCTAGATATTATGGTACGGAAGTTGCGGCAACAGAAGAGATGACATATGAAAGAAGTGATTCGCAAGAAGAGAATGCTGATTTGCGAAGACCAAAACTCTTATGGCTAAATTTAATGTTAACAATGGGGTTAGTTGCTTTACTAGTTTGGGGACTTATTCCAGCTGGGTTTGTCTTTATGATAGGTTTAAGTATTGCTCTCCCATTGAATTATCCAAAAGTCGACATCCAAATGGAAAGAATAAGAGCACACGCACCGAATGCTCTTCTAATGGCGTCAATTATTTTAGCTGCTGGTTCTTTTTTAGGCATATTAAGTGGTACTGGCATGTTGGATTCATTAGCGGTGGACTTGGTGACGTTTCTACCGAATAGTGTTGTCCCTTATTTACATTTAATTATCGGGGTTCTTGGTGTGCCGTTTGAACTCATATTAAATACTGATGCCTATTATTTTGCGCTTTTACCTGTAGTAGAGCAAATTGTTACTGGTTTCGGTGTTGATGCTGCCTCGGCGGCTTATGCGATGATGATCGGTAATATTATTGGCACATTTATAAGTCCCTTTTCACCTGCATTGTGGCTTGGGCTTGGGCTTGCTGGATTAGAAATGGGGAAGCATATCCGTTACTCATTTTTCTGGATGTGGGCGTTTAGCCTTGTACTCATTGTCATTGCAATTGTGATGGGCATTATCACCTTTTAATTAGAGAGTTAGATTAAAAGATAGTTCATAAGAATATGAGGGAAGCATTAAGTTTGTGAAGGGAGAAGCACCCCTCCACAGGTGCGAACGATGGCTCTTTTTTCTAGCTTCACAAGGTCCTGATTCTTTATCACAGATAAGCGTCCGTAAACCTCCAAGCCCAAAATAGAGAGCAGAGCTAAAGCTATTTAGGCGGGAGATAACGGACGCTAATGTCCTGATTAACTCAACTACCAATCAGTGGGGGAAGAACGAAAAGCCCACAGTTGAAGGCGTTTATTGTTAGTTTGGGTAATAATAATCCGATGTGCCGGGAGTGACGAGCCCATGCTCTTCAAGGTCTAGAACGAAGAGGTAGAACAGTTCAGCTTCCATCTCCAGATCTTCATGGGTGATCAGTTCTTGATCGATCATTGAAATGAGCCAGAGGTCGTCCTCTGTTAATAGTTCTCCATAAAATTCGCCATATTCCTCTGGATCAAATTCCGATTCTGTTGTTTCTTCCCAGTAAATCCAAGAAGCTTTTTCTAGTATATAATCATTATACGTATGCGTGATATCTGATGCTATATCTGACAATAGATTTCCTGTAATGTTCTCTCGGTCGTTACCATAAAAGATAAAATCTGTTTCAGAATCATATGTTAAGTTATTAGTAAAGGAAGCTTCTACGTTAAATGGTATGCCCTCGTACTCAATTTGAGCCGTAAATGTTAGCTTATTTTCCGTGATATAACCGTCTTCAATTAAAAAGCTTGCGGTTACCGTGTCACTTAAATTCTCCAAGTCATTCACTTTTTTCTTAAACTGTTTTTTAGCTTCTTTAGCATCCATGGCAGTGAGTTCTTTATAGAGTTTTGCCATGTCTTCATCCTCTTCAATACGCTCGAATGAATAAAGTACTGCATCGGTCAATAACGCCAACTCAAACTCACTCATAAGCCATTCATCATCTTCTGTCAGTAACGTCTCCTCATGGTTTTCCTCCATGTAAGCAAAGATCTGGCCGATCATAAACGCCTGTAATTGGTCTGTTTTTTCATCACTATTAAAGATGTTTTCTGCTTGCGCTAACGGCTGGGTTAACTGCTTTTCTTTAAAGTACTCTTCAAATAAAGGCATAAATAACGGATTAAACTCACCGGATAAAAACTCTCCTGCTTCTTGATTATCTTCAAACCTATCAAATTCTGCTTGAACGCTTGGGATATTAGGTAAGATATAATATGAGAAGGCATCGATCACGTCTGGCATAAACGAAACATAATGGTCAAGATCGATGGCCATTTCATCCTCATTACCATCTATATAAAGGTGAAAGGGCATATCTAATGCCATCTGTCCACTATGTATATCACTAGTAATTTGCAAGGTTGTGGCAAGTTCAAGAACCTTCTTTTCATTATCTAACGTCATGGTGCCTGAGCCTGATATAGAATCGGATAGGTCTTCAATCATCTCTACGATAGCGTCTCGATCCCCCTGAACGTCTACGCTAAATAGACTATCATCATATGTAATATTGAGATCAAACTCGCTCTCTATTTGGACTGTGTCTTCAGCAAATAGTCGTTCGATACCGTGAGCTAGTTCAGCTTTAGGGGAGGTGAGAAGTGAATAGCCTAAAACGCCGCCTACGCTTAAAATAATTAAACCAGCCAAGGTTATTCCAAGTGTTGTTTTTCTTGTTGCCATAAAATCAATCATCCTTATCTATAACATAATTAGAAAATCACCGTCCTATTATCGCATAAAATACCTAGTTACTAAGTTTCGTTTTTTAACAGGGAATTAGTCATATAATGGGTCTCTATAAGGAACATTTGCCACAAATCGTAGGAATTGTAGGTGATAAATAAGTATTTATCCCTTATTTTGAGATTTTCACTAGACTATTATGAGGTTGAAATACAAAAAACGACATTAATCAACTCGGACATTGGCTGTTTTTAAGACAAAATACCTAAAAACAGTTGAGATGTAATGAGAAGAAACCGGTCACTTAGTTAATGAAAAAGGAATGTAATGTTACCTCAACCGAACATAGATGTTAGAAATAAAAAATAGCTCTCACATAACGTGAGGGCTATTTTTATTTACTAAGTTTTGTCCCAGTCTCTGTTTGACGTGTGTTGAGCGTCAGTTAACGGCTGCTAATGTCTTGGTTCACTCAACGATCAATCAGAGGGAGAAGAACGAAAACTCCCACTGATTGGAGATTCGTTATATTAAGTTACGGTAAGTACTGATCTGCCGTGCCAGGTGCCACAAGACCCTCAGCTTCTAAAGCCAGTACTTCTAAGTAAAACTCAGTTTCATCCATTCCCACATCTTCAGCTGTGACCTCTCCATCTTCAATAGCCGCAAAAAGGGCTAAATCGTCGTCCGTGAGTTCATAGTCTTGATATGACGTATCGTCGTTTTGATCAGGTGATGCTGGTGTGTCATCTGGCGTCATGATACCTTCAAACGCTTCATAATTCTCCATCATATATAAGGATACGTGATTTTCAATTATACTTTCGGCTTTTGCCTCATCAAATTCTTCTCTATCTTGCCCGTAGAAAGTAAATTCAGCATCGTCTCCGTACACTAATTGACTAGTCATCGACATAGTAGCTGACATGGTAACATCATCTAGCATTGGATCTCCTTCATCAAAGACTGATGGATTTACCTGTACTTCTGCCTCTTGTGTGATTGATGTGATAACGCCACCTTTAATGTTAAAACCGAACGTGAAGTCGCCGTTCAGACCTTCTTTTATATCATCAAGTTCTTCTTCCATTCCCTCTATATCCTCAGCCAATTTTTCTTTTATATCATCAATTTTTTCGTTACTGTAATGGTAAAGGATGTCATCATATACCCTTAACATGTCGTCATCGTTTTTAACTTCTTTAAGGCTATAAATGAGTGCGTCGTAAAAAGTATTAATATCAGAAGAAAGATAGATCCAATCGCCTTCTTCAGTTAAAAAGGACTCTTGTTCAGCATTTAAATAATCGAACATGCTGATAGCTATAAATGACCCAAGTTCGGTTACGTCATCAGAAATCTCTGAGTCGAATATACTCTCTTGTGTATCGAAAGTTTCAGTTATTTTTTTGCCACCTAAAATTTCCTCCGCAATCGGTGTAATGACATCAGTGAATTCTTCAGTGGCCCATTCTGCGGAGTAAGTGCCATCATTAAGTAAAGCGAGTGTTTCTTTAGCTTCTGGTATATGAGGGATAATATGATGGGCAGCAGTATATACCGCATCTTCTGTAAAGCCTACGTATGGATCTAAGTCCCAAGCGATCTCTTCTGCGTCTTGGTCCATGTAAAATTTCAATGGAATTTGCAAGGAAATAGGACTACCTTGAATATCTCCAGACACACCGTAGTTTACCCCAGCTTCCATAACCTTGTTTTCGGTATCAAGAATAACTGAGCTTGTCCCTGTAATATTTTCCATAATGTCTTTAAAAATATCAAAATAAATGGCCTCTTCACCATAAAGGTCCATGTCTTCCGCTGTGAAGTCAAAGTCGTAAGCTACTGAAAACTCACTGTCAATTTGAACAATATCTTCTTCGAGGAGATTTTCAAATGCTTTAGCGAGTTTCGCTTCCGGGCTAGATAGTAGAGAATAAAGATAGACACCGGCAACAATTATGACGGCTAATCCGACAATACTAAAAATAAACTTTCCTTTTCCATTCATGAGATACAATCCACCTTATCTATAAAATAATAATAAACAAACATACCGCCTTATTATGCCATATTTTAACTAGTTACTTAGATGCGTTTTTAAACAGGAATTTGGTCACGAAATGGATGATATGACTTGGAAAAAGGGTTTGTATAGGTGGGAAATGGTAATTGTTGCTGTCATTATGCCCTTAAATATTCCTTTTCTTCTATGTTATGCCCTTAAATATTACAAATTACGACAAAAGATATCATATGAATAATAGATTTATGAGCTAAAATGTCTAAAAAAAGGCAAGACCTCTATTAGGGGCTTACCTTTCTCAGAAATAGTGAACTAGAGGCGTGGTAAATAATGAGCCGCCGTTCCCGGTTCTACTAGTCTAGCGAATTCCAGTTCAAGTACCCAGTTATACATATCCTCTTCCGAAAGGCCGAAATCCAGGTGAGTGACGTCTTGATTTTCGATCGCGTCTAGTTGTTCTTCTGTTACGTCATAATAATCATAATAATACTCGTAATCTTCTGGGGCATAATGCCAATCATAATCATAATCATAATCATAGTCATAATCGTCATCCCACTCTTCATTAAACCACTCATCATAATCGTAGTCTTCATCATCCCGCCAATCCCAGTCGTAGTCATAATCATAGTAAGTGCTGTAGCCTGGTGTATAATACGAGTCACTCCAATCCCCATAAAGCTCCATGAGGTAATTGTCTAATTCCTTGTCGAAGTCGTAAAAGAAGCCATCGAGGTCCGCTTTTTGGCGATCTTCTCCATATAACAAAAATGCTGCTTCATCGCCATAAGTGAAGGTACTAATACTTGATGTCGTACTTTCAGCTGTTATGCCGTTTTCACCATAAGTTGACGTCGTTTCCGTTTTCATGGTGACAATTTTATTTTGTTTGATTTCAAAGCTAATGGTCGTTTCACCAATCGAGTATTCTTTAAATTCTTTAAAAGTGAGCTCTAACTCTTTAATTAAGTCGTCAAGGTCTTCTGAAGCAATACTCTCATATAAATTAGCCATGTCATCGTTATTCTCAATCTCTTCAAAGGCATAAAGGATGGCATCGACTAGTTCGTGATCGTCAAATGTGATGATGATCCAGCCATCTTCTTCTCGAATGAGTTGATTGTCTTCACCTTGTGATTCAAAATTTTCTATTATGTTTGTAAGAATAAATTCAGTCAATTGGGCTTCTTCCTCACCCATCTCTAATTCAAATAAGCTTTCTTCTAATTCCCAGTCAATGACGTATGCTTTTCCTTCAAAATAATCTTTAATAATAGGCATGAAATAAGAGTCTAATTCATAAGCGGTAGAAGTGCCTGAATAGTCGCCATTTTGTGATTGAGCAAACGTCTCTTTCACCTCTGGTATGTGAGGGAAAATATTATAAGATAAGACATCTATCATATCTGAGCTAAGGTTTGAATAAGCGTCTAAATCAATAACAATTTCATCGTTATTTTCATCTAAGTAAAGACGAAATGGCATACTAAGTGACACCTCATCACCGTAGATGTCTCCTGAGAGGTCATAATTTACCCCGATCTCAATAACTTTTTCTTTTTTGTCATAAATTACTGAACTGGTTCCTGACACTTCCTCCATTAAGTCAGTTAGCATCTTCGTTACTTTTTCCTCTTCATATGAATAGAAGACGTTTGAGTCAAAATCAAATTCATGATTCAGTGTAAATTCGCTTTCCACTTGCACGGATTCTTCTTCCATTAATGCGTTAAAGGCACTGAATAGTTTAGCCTCGGGAGAAGAGAGTGATGAATATAGTAAAAGACTGCCAATAACGGCTGTTAAAGCTATAACGCTCAAAAATATTTTTCCTTTCATGATAGCGTGATCCTCTCTCTTTTTATGTTTTCATTTCACTTAATGTCATATATTCATCTTATTTTCTTACATGAACCATCCTTATCTGCAAAAAAATAAAATAACAGCTTTAATTATGTCATAAAAAAGCTAGTTATTGAGATGTGATTTTTAATAGGTAAAAAGAGGTGAAAGGTGCGACTTTTTCAAATGAGGAGAAGTTTTTGGGGGTGGATTTATGTCGGTTAAAGTCGAAAATAAGACTTTATTCCTTTTATTTTAAAAAAATAATCACTTAATTAGTACAAAAAGGACAGAATGTGACAGAAAATAGCTTTATTTAAGGATATTGTCATGCTTTATAACCATATAATCACTTTTATTAGAATTATTAACCTTTAGTGGTAGAGGATTTCCCCTCCTATTTTGGATGTTGTTTGATTTTACCTGACATAAAGCAGCCCATCTCTTTATACAAGTATATCTGTTAAAAGGAAGTACCGGTTTTTTTGTAAGATAAATGAGAGGCTAACAAATAAGCCTGCTTCCACACAAGAATGTGAAAGCGGGCTTTACATGATTTATTACAGACAAGTGTCCGTAAAAATCCCGCATAAATAGAGAGGAGTGCCACTCTATTTATGCGGGAGCTAACGGCCGCTAATGTCTAATCAATTCAACTACCAATCAGTGGGGGAAGAATGCCCCCACACTAATTGAGGTTTCGTTTTATTGGACCTTTTCTTTAGAAGGTTGTTTGTCTGCTTCTAAATGTTTGCTTGCCACTTTTTGATAAATATAAGAAATGGCTAAAAGCATCACGCCAAAGGAAAAGTAGGCGATAATTTTGCTCCCTTCTGTCAAATAGGCAAAATCATAAAGGATTAATTTCCCAGTTGTCAGAAGTGTTAAGCCAAGCCCAATGCGGCGCATATAAATATATTTTTGCTTAAACCCGTACAAAATATAGCCGATGGCCACAGTTAAATAGACTAAACTAAAAATGAAGCCAACATCGTCAAGTTTTAACTGAACGGTTAAGAATCCTCCAAGGATAGCTAAAAAATAAATAGCGAGCGTTGTTGGATAGAGTTCAGCATTTTTGAGCTCTGAGCGCACATAAGCTAGAAGTAATGCGCGCCCTCCAGTAAACACTATCACATTAAATCCGATTAACACGATTAAAGCGATGTAATGACTTAATGTGTTGTCTCCGATAGATGTATTTAGAGCAGGGATTGAAAATGTGACCAAAATAGTCGTCGCGCTTCCTAAAAAGTAAAGCACCAAACATAGATATCCCACAATACGATCATAGAGTAACGGGATTTGTTGAAGCGTGTAAGCTAATGCCAAACATATAAATACAAATAGCAGCCATTTATAAAATTCAAAATGGGTGAAATAAGATGGCACCCATAGCTCATAACGATAAAAACATTCAAATAAAACATAAATAAAAATGTTAATTAGCGTAAAATATTTGTACCCATTGATAAAATCAGTGAATCCGTTAAACAAGTAAGTACGCTCTCGTTTCGTTTGATCATGTACATAATAAATCATGACGACGACGAGCCCAATAATAATTGCGAGATACTTAAAGTGAAAATAAGAATGGGTGAATCCTTCTAAACGTTGTATCACTTCGATACAAAAGGTGGTCAAGGTTAGGCTGAAAATACCCCACCCAGCTTTTTCAAGCAGGCGTTGTTTATGTTTGTTCGCATAAAGCATAATGACAATACTTTGTACTAACCAGCCGAGGGCGAGCCACATGACGCCAAATTGAAAAGGAACAAAAAGAACAGCAAATGTTAAAGACGTGCTGTAAAATAATATTTTTGTCTGAATTTCTTTAGGTATTTGCCTGGAGGCCCATCGACCTAGAACGTAATAAAACGCTGAGAAGCCAACAGCCAGTATACCAGTGTAACTGTCCCATTCAAGCCAATAAAATAAACCATACATCGCCAAACAACTAAAGGCAGTATTAGAACCTAATAATGATATCCCCTGCCACTTTAACGCTGTTTTATGTTTGAATGGATAACTGATAGTCATCGTTAAATAAAGTAAGAAAATGATAATGGCATAAAACATACTTACGATTTTACTTGGTGAGGTTAGAACCAAGATAAAATAGGGGACTAAATTTAACCAAAAGCTTATGCTATGTACCATCGGCCATTGTTTGTGAAATGACATCCACAAAATAGTCATGTTTAAGAAAAGAACGTAGCCCATCGCCATATAAACGTTGGTCTCTTCCAGCCCGACTAACGCGAAGAAAGAATAAAAGGGAAGATATCCGCCAATTAAACCGAACGTACAGATTGTTTTTGATTCATACCTTAGTGATATGGTTAACGTAATAGCGGTAACGGCGATTGCAAAAAGGAGAGCAGCAATTAAACTTATAATTTGTAATGAAAAATAGCTGAAAAAGATGGTGCCATATAAGACAGCTACGCCTCCTCCGATAATACCGAGAGCGAAGGTGTGCTTGTTTTTCCGAAAAAACCATTCACCACCTACGAGCATAAGGACACCTAGAACACTAAATAATCCGGCTTTAGCATAATCATTAAACCACGTGGCGTATGAATACCTAAAAGCAGCGGCCACCCCTAAAATAATAAGGAGAATGCCGAGTTTATTAATCCAATTTAATCCTATTTTTAATTCTATTTGGTTTTGTTTGATACGTTTTTGAATGACCTCTTCTGTTAGTTCCTCGCTTGCAAGGGTCTCATAGCTAGATGCGGTGTTCGTGCGCAGTCCTTGTTTTTCATTAGCCAGCTTCTCTTTTTCTTCTTTAATAACTATGGAAATTTCATCGGATAGGTCATTTATTTTCTTCATAACAGACTGCTTCTCTTCTAAAAGAGAATGTTGCGCTTTTTCTTTTAGTTTGGCAACCTCATTTGCGGCCTGCCTTTCTAATTCTTGAAGGTGATTTTGTTCTGGACGGGTACTATTTTCAAAATACGTATAGATTTTTTCCTTAGACACTTTTAGAATGTTTAATTTTTCATCAAGTATTTGTTCGTGTAAAGCTGAACGAAGCCATCGATTTTCATCCTCTAATGCAGTGTAGCGAGAGCTTAAGTCATTAAGCCTTTTCATTTGTATGTCTTCTCGTTTGCGAAGCTCCTCATACTTTTGAATGAAGTCATTTGTTTCATATTCTTTTAGTAGTGCTGCCATTTCTTTCGTAAGCTGCTCTTGCTCAGCCTTTACGTTGAGCAATCTTTTTTTTATTTCAAACACGTGTACACCTGCCTTTATTCTGTTTAAGAGTGTGATCGGATAGTGAGTTGATCACTTACAATATCACCCATTATATAGGGAGAGGAAACAAACGGATAGGGGCTAAGGTCATAGCTTATTTAGGGTGTTTTTTATCCGCTGTCATATAGAGAGTATAGTTTTTTTATCACAGACAACCGTCCGTAAACCTCCCGGGTCAGGGGCAAAATAGAGAGGAGTGATCACTCTATTTAGGCGGAAGCTAACGGACGCTAATGTCCTGATTGACTCGGGCCAACAGGATGTTGGTCACACAAGCGTTTTCGCAGGACGCGAAGACGTTAGCTTGTGTTCCTTATCAATGGGAGAAGAATGATAACTCCCGCTGAATGAAGGTTCGTTTTATTAAATGAGAGAAAAATGATAAAAGAAGTGCTGTTTGAAAGTACAAGAGGCTGGGAATAGACAGGAAAAAGGATGCCATTTAAGGAGGTTTTCACGTATGACCGTCACACATAGCAGACTATTAACACAATCAGATATAAATAAAGATAGCCAGCCAGATTGGTTTTCTAAAGAATATGCCACATTTCGAAGCATCGTTACCAGGAAAGATTTTCCGTGTTACTTCGGGCAACAGGGAGAAAAGCGTGGAGAATTACGCTATTCATTTATAAATCATGATGACTGGTCTAGTCTGCCTCATACATTAACTGATTTTTTGAGCTTGTTTAATCAGCCTCAATTGACTCGCCACGGATTATTTGTGTTTGTTGAACCAGAGCAAGAGGAGAAAAGCCTTAACTATTACAGGGCTTATTTTTGGGAGGTATTACAGTATCTTCATGAACACGATCCTGAGAATTGGCCAAAGAACCAGCCTAAAGACCCTGACCACTATTTGTGGGATTTTCATTTTAATCAAGAGCCCATTTTTGTATTTGGCAATGCTCCAGCATATAAACAGCGTAAAACGAGGGATTTAGGAAATTCTTTAATACTCGGATTTCAACCGCGCCGAATATTTAAAGGGTTGGAAGGTACGGAGCCTGGCGGGGCGATGTCTCGGGAGAAAGTGAGAGAACGGGTGGAAATATGGGATAACCTTCCGAAACATCCGGATATAAGTCATTATGGTGATCCTGAACATAATGAATGGAAACAATTTTTTATCGGCGATGATGCCGAGCCTATTAAAGGAAAATGTCCGTTTCATGTTAAGGAATAAACCACGCCACATGTCTATAGGAATTTTTTTTCACAGATAATCGTCCATAAAACTCCTGCTTCAAAATAGAGAGGAGAGCTAACTCTATATTAGGAGGGAGATCGTTAAAGTCTTGATTGAAGGACCAATTTATCACAATTGTTTTTTAATTGGCTTCTAGGAAAAGTCGAGCTTTTGGGAAACGTCAGTTTGTAAGGGCAGATCATTAAGAGAGCCGTTTTTTTAGATGAATTTTGTATGATGAAAATGTGTTCTCTTTGTGAAAATAAGGTTTATAAAGCATGACAGGAGAGGAAGACTGATAGTAGAAGATCACTACTTAACAGGAGGGATAGAATGGGGCAAAATCGCCAAATGCCTAAAGAGGAAGGTCTTGATCATAGCTTAAAGTTATTAAAAGAGGGTTATCAGTTTATTATTAATCGACGGCATACAATGCAATCGAACGTATTTGAAACGAGATTATTAGGAGATAAAGCCATTTGTCTATCAGGAAGTGAAGCGGCGAAGATTTTTTACGACAATGATAAATTTAAGCGAGAGGGAGCTGCGCCGAAACCTGTTCAGAAGACGCTATTTGGTGAAGGTGGCGTGCAAGGCCTTGATGGTGAAGCACATAAACATCGAAAGGCGATGTTCATGTCGCTAATGTCTAAAGATGATTTGCAGGAAATTCGTCGATTAACTAAAAAATATTGGGAACTAGCAGCTACTGAATGGGAAGCTCAAAAGGAAATTGTCTTGTATGAAGAAGTGAAAAAAATATTAACACGTGTAGCCTGTGAATGGACTGGGGTCCCTTTAGATGAAAATGAAGTGGCTCACCGAGCAGAGCAGTTGAGTGACATGTTCGAAACACCTGCTGATGTGAGCTTAAGCCATTTTAAAGGGTGGCGAGCGAGGTCAAAAGCAGAGGATTGGATAGAGGAGCTTGTTAAAGAGGTAAGAAACAATGAACGGGAAGTAGCCAAATCTCGGGCTCTTCATGCCTTTTCATGGCATAAAGATCATAATGGGGAATTATTGGATGAGAACATTGTAGCTGTTGAGTTATTAAATTTATTGCGTCCTATCGTGGCTATTTCTGTTTATATAGCCTTTACTGCGTTAGCTGTTCATGAGTATCCTGAGAAGGCCAAGTCTTTAAAAGGCGGGGATAGTGTTCAGTTACAGTGGTTTAGTCAAGAAGTGCGTCGTTACTATCCATTCTTTCCTTTTACCGCAGCAAAAGTGAAAGAATCGTTTACGTGGAACGGCTATGAATTTGAGAAAGATACGTTAACATTGCTAGATTTATATGGCACAAATCATCACCCAGATGATTGGGAAAATCCAGATCGTTTTGAACCGGAGCGCTTTGCCGAATGGGATAAGAGTCCATTTGATTTTATTCCACAAGGGGGCGGCGAATTTGATATTGGACACCGCTGTGCAGGAGAATGGATAACAATAGATGTTATGAAAGAAAGTCTAGACTATTTAGTCAATCACCTATCTTATACACTTCCAGAGCAAGATCTCTCATTTAGTTTGACTGAAATACCTACTGTGCCACAAAGTAAAGTTAAACTGACGAATGTGGAACGAATCACTTAATGGTTCTAGCATAGATAACGAAAGATAAACACGTTTAAAGTTCGCCACTCTTTTGAAAGAGGGCGAACTTTTTTGTGACAAGTAAGGATGTTTAATGAAGATCAAAGCTAAACAAGATGAGTAACGTTTATTTCTTTTTTATAGAGTGAGTTAGTATATGAGTCCCTTATAAATTTCTAGACTGTTATTTTAAATAATTGAATGACTCAGTCACCATTAAGTTTTCAACACCCATAAGCGAAGTTTGAAGATCTAATGATGCGAGAGGTTTTATCACTTTGGAGCGGAAGATCACTGTAGGACTCGTTTTTATATGGTGAACTTGGTGTTATTGTGTATTTAAAAGAAAGGGAAACGAAAAAATGGTTAAATTAGAAAGAGGCTATTACAGAGAGGAGAACAAACAATGAACGTAACACTTGAAGTGACATACTGCACGACTAAAGGTATTCGAACAACCTTTCATTCAGAAGGTATGGAGGCCGAAAAAGCAATTACCATCGCAGAAGATTTTCAGCGGACAGGACGGATAAAACAGATCGTCTTTAGAGATGAGCGTGATAGTCCGTGGACGTTAAAAGAACTTAAAAGATTTTTAGAAGAGGTTAAAACGGAGCCGCATCATCTCTCTGTTTATTTTGATGGGGGATTTGATTTGGAGACACAACGATCTGGTCTTGGGTGTGTGATTTATTATGAACAAAATGACACGAATTATCGGGTGAGAAGAAACGCTACCGTGGCGTCATTGACATCGAATAACGAAGCAGAATATGCCGCTTTACATTTAGGACTTAAAGAACTTGAAGGGATCGGTGCGCATCATCTACCTATCACTATTTACGGTGATTCTCAAGTTGTGATCAATCAGTTAAAAGGAGAATGGGCGTGTATGGAGGAGATGTTAAATAAATGGGCTGACCGTATTGATCAGCATTTAGCTAAATTAGGCATGACCGCTACTTATAAGTTAATCCCCCGTAAAGAAAACCGTGAAGCAGATCAACTGGCTACACAAGCGTTAAACGGGCAAGAAATTATAAGTCAACGTGATGTCAGTGAGCGTGGTGCAGATTAGTCTGCACCCGCAAAAAAGTTAACGTATCTAGAAATGGATTGGGATTAAAGGAACGTCATTCACTCTAAGCAAGCGTTGCGACAGCAAGAGAGAAGCATATAAGGTTTTTCTGAGCTACTATCTATACAACTATCCAAATGTCAGTTAAGCTCTTACCTCATCAAGTTTTTGACTAGCACTCTTCCACTCCTACTTTCACCTATATAAATTGGTTCCTTTTTTGTTAATAATCACTAATTTTGACGGTATTTTTTAATAGAGATATATGCTAGATTATAAACTAGTAACGATGTAGAAGGTGGTGATTGACTATATAAGAGGACTCTTTCAAACCTGGTAGTATGGCATTAAAAAATTTGAAAGGTGGAGAGGACACATGGGTTATACCCAAGCGAAGTGTACGTTGAAAAAAACTGTCTTGTTTGGTTTAATTCTCTGTTTAAGTCTATCAATGTTTGTTCCAATGACATCAGCTGAAGATGTCACTTCGTCACAGTTGGATATTCACTCCTATGTAGCTGACATGCAGCCTGGCTGGAATTTAGGAAATACGTTTGACGCTGTTGGAGATGATGAAACAGCATGGGGAAATCCTCGTGTAACGAGAGAGTTAATAAAAACGATTGCGGATGAAGGGTATAAAAGCATTCGTATCCCAGTAACATGGCAAAATCAAATGGGTGGTTCTCCAGATTATACGATAAATGAAGATTATATTAATCGGGTGGAGCAGGCGATAGATTGGGCGTTGGAGGAAGACTTGTATGTGATGTTAAATGTGCATCATGACTCATGGCTGTGGATGTATGATATGGAACATAACTATGATGAGGTGATGGCAAGATATACAGCTATTTGGGAACAATTGTCCGAAAAATTCAAAAACCACTCCCATAAGTTGATGTTTGAGAGTGTCAATGAGCCTAGGTTTACGCAGGAGTGGGGAGAGATTCAAGAAAATCATCATGCTTACTTAGAAGATTTAAATAAGACGTTCTATTATATTGTCAGAGAGTCAGGAGGCAATAATGTGGAGCGCCCTTTAGTATTGCCTACGATAGAAACAGCCACGTCTCAGGATTTACTAGATCGCTTGTATCAAACAATGGAAGACTTGGATGACCCTCATTTAATTGCCACGGTTCATTATTATGGCTTTTGGCCCTTTAGTGTCAATATAGCAGGGTACACCCGTTTTGAACAGGAGACACAACAAGATATTATAGACACGTTTGACCGTGTTCATAACACATTTACAGCGAATGGTATCCCAGTTGTATTAGGTGAATTTGGTTTGTTAGGCTTTGATAAAAGTACGGACGTCATTCAGCAAGGTGAGAAATTAAAATTTTTTGAGTTTCTCATCCATCATCTCAATGAACGTGATATAACCCATATGTTATGGGATAACGGTCAGCATTTAAATCGAGAAACTTATTCATGGTATGATCAGGAATTTCATGACATATTAAAAGCGAGTTGGGAGGGGCGTTCTGCTACAGCAGAGTCTAATTTGATTCATGTGAGGGACGGAGAGCCAATTAGAGATCAAGATATACAGCTTTACTTAAACGGAAATGAGCTAACAGCCTTACAGGCAGGTGAGGAATCGCTTGTTCTTGGAGAGGATTATGAGCTAGCAGGAGACGTATTAACGCTAAAAGCGGACACCCTCACACGATTAATTAGCCCTGGTCAATTAGGAACCAATGCAGTCATCACAGCGCAATTTAATTCTGGAGCAGACTGGCGTTTTCAATTACAGAATGTGGACGTGCCAACGGTCGAAAATACAGATGGCTCAACATGGCGTTTTGCGATCCCTACCCATTTTAATGGTGATAGTCTTGCGACGATGGAAGCTGTTTATGCAAACGGAGAATATGCTGGGCCACAAGATTGGACGTCATATAAAGAATTTGGCGAGGCGTTTTCCCCTAATTACGCCACAGGGGAAATTATTATAACAGAAGCCTTCTTTAACGCGGTACGGGATGATGATATCCATTTAACATTTCATTTTTGGAGCGGAGAGACGGGGGAATATACCTTACGTAAAAATGGCAATTATGTTCAAGGTAGACGGTAACATGATTTTAATTAATAGATAAAACAGCCGACCTATCGTTTTTGGAAGAAGGCAAACGAATCTCATCTTACCAACACCGTGCTTTAGAACTTTAGAAGCGACGGTGTTTTTTAAGACATGAGGAGGGGGGTCTATTTGTCAACAATTACCAATTTTTATTCAGGAGGTGTCAAGTTATCTAACGTTCTATGAATGCATATAGTCTCAAACGAATAAACATAGTTAAAAAGAAGTGAGTCTAGTTCCCGAGGGGGAAGGAGACAGATGCCAACGTATTGGATTAAAGTACCTTCTTGATAAAAAGAAAGGGTTTTCGAGAGATGGAAATGGGCTCGTTTGTTATACTTTAATTACACCTTGGAACGTCATTTTGGCGGTGCTACTTAGTAAGATGACTGACATCATAAAAGAGGAGTGGGTTCGATGGCTTTAATTCAATTAAGCTTTAAATCACGAGCATTAATGTTGCAAACCTCTGTCAATGTTTTATTACCGGTGGGAATGAATGCGGTAGATTTTACACCAAGTGATGATTTTTCTTATGTTACTGACCCTTTTCCTGTCCTATATCTTTTGCATGGTGCAACTGATGATTATTCAGCATGGCTACGTCTGTCCTCCATTGAACGATATGCTGAAGAAAAAAAATTGGCGGTCGTCATGCCAAATGCTGATATGAGTGCGTATACGGATATGGTACATGGACATCGTTACTGGACGTATATTAGTAAGGAGCTGCCTGAGTTTATCAAAGCGACTTTTCCTATTTCTCAGCACCGTGAAGACACCTTTGCGGCTGGTCTGTCTATGGGAGGATACGGGGCTTTTAAATTAGCGTTGCGGCAACCGGAACGCTTCGCTGCAGCTGTGTCATTATCAGGTGCAGTTGATATGAGAGAAGCAAGTCAACCAGACTCCCTATTTGTGAACGCATTTGGTGAAGGGACGAAAATCGCAGGGACAGATCTTGATCTTTTTCATTTAATTAAAAAGTTGGGGGTATATGAAGGGGCTAAACCAGCCCTTTTTCAAGCATGTGGGACAGAGGACTTTTTATATGAAGATAATGTGAGATTTAGAGATTATGCACGACAAGTAAATGCCGATTTAACTTATGAAGAAGGTCCTGGTGGTCATGAATGGGCTTATTGGGATAGAATGATCGCTCGTGCACTGGATTGGCTGCCTTTAAAGACTACTAATTAAAAAACCATCGTCATTTTATAATAAAGCTGTCCTCTAACGAGGATGGCTTTTTTGAATAGGGAGCGAGAACAAAAAAGACAAGGATAAAGCTTAATTTGTTACAGTTAGAGTGAGTTTCAAAATTATTTTTTCAACAGGAACAAGAGAACTATGCTAAATAGTCTATATCACAAGGTCTTTTTAAAAAAAGGGCGTAAGAGGGGATCTTGGCAAAGCGTCTGGATTTGTGGAAACCAGCGTCACTCAGACGGTGGAAACGAGGTGAGTCGGTGGCAGTATAGTAAAACCTTATGCAAAAATAGGCGGATGGATAATGATTGGCAGTGGCATTGCAGTTGTTATCACTAGCTGTTTTTACAATGCTTTGGGCATTTTTCCAGCAACGATGCTTATTGCAGCTGGTCTTACAGGTGTTTCAAAAAAACAAACGAGTCTCACAGTGGTAATGTATTCTCGTAGTTATCGCTGTTTAGATTAATCAACATGTGTAGTGGTGTTAGTAGGATGTATGATATAATACATAGGTGTTTCACGAGTGATAAATGAATACCGACTTTTGTCGGGAAGAGGTTCTAGCTCAACCCTCTATAAAAAACTAAGGAAAATGATTTTTTGCCATGTCCTTAGGGGGCGTGGTTTTTTTGTTTTTCATAAAAATAGGAGAGTGTCTCAATGAATTTTCAACAGAAAACTTGAAGGAATGGCTACAGGACCATTGTAAAGGTCGTTTTTACACAGGTAGTTTGTGTGATGACATTGGTTCAAAGGAGAAAACGATTCAAGAAATATAAGAGGTGTAGGTGTCTTTTCAACCTAACTAGTGATTAACTGATATAGCAAATGCTCGCATGATAATAGTGAGACAGTCATGGTTGTTTGGCAACTTATAAGCTTCTTTATTATAATATGACGAATTATTTAATAAGGAGAAAGATAGCATGAAACATGAAAAAGCGATCGTCGTCTTTAGTGGGGGACAAGATAGTACTACCTGTTTGTTTTGGGCGTTAGACCGATTTAAAGAAGTTGAAACAGTCACATTTAATTATAATCAGCGTCATCAATTAGAGATTGATGTAGCTAAATCCATAGCTGAGGAGCTAGGTGTTAAACATACGGTATTAGATATGGCGCTGTTAAATCAATTAGCTCCAAATGCTTTAACGAGAGATGACATTGACATTGAACAAAAAGAAGGCGAGCTGCCGTCCACGTTCGTGGAAGGACGAAATTTATTGTTTTTAACGTTTGCGGCAATAGCTGGCAAGCAAGTAGGTGCCGATCATATTGTGACAGGCGTGTGTGAAACGGATTTTAGTGGTTACCCAGACTGTCGAGATGTCTTTGTAAAGTCACTGAACGTCACGTTAAATCTATCGATGGATCATCAATTTGTTATTCATACCCCTCTTATGTGGCTTGATAAAGCAGATACATGGGAGCTAGCTGATAAACTAAATGCGTTTGATTATGTTAAAACGAAAACGTTAACGTGCTATAACGGCATCATCGCAGATGGTTGCGGAGAATGTCCAGCATGTGTTTTAAGACAAAAAGGTCTGGAAGCTTATGTAGCGAGAAAGGAGGCACAATAGGATGGAGTTCAGAATTGTCGATAAGCTTGAGAAAATAGATGAAGATATCTCACGCAAGGAACTGAAATACCATACAAAAAGGGTCCTTGTTAGTAAGGAGTTTACGTTCGATGCGGCTCATCATCTTCACTGTTACGAAGGGAAGTGTAAAAACCTTCACGGGCATACGTATAAAGTTATTTTTGGCATCAGCGGGTTCGTTGATGACACAGGTCTTATGATAGACTTCGGGGATATAAAAACGATTTGGAAAAACGATATTGAAGTGTATCTTGATCATCGTTATCTAAATGAAACCTTACCTAATATGAATACCACTGCTGAAAATATGGTCGTCTGGATTTACGAGAAGATGGCAGATTCTCTTCGTGATAATAAGAAATTAGTAAAAGAACAAGGAGCAAGAGTGGAATTTGTTCGTTTATATGAAACACCGACGAGTTATGCGGAAGCAAGACGGGAGTGGATGGACGGTGAGTAAGCTCCCTGTGTTGGAGATTTTTGGACCTACAATTCAAGGTGAAGGCATGGTGGTCGGGAAGAAAACGATGTTTGTTCGTACAGCAGGGTGTGATTATGCTTGTACCTGGTGTGACTCGGCATTCACATGGGACGGTTCTGCAAAGGACGATATTAGACAAATGACCCCGACTGAAATATGGGATAGCTTACAAGCGTTGGCGCCAAACAATTTCTCACACGTGACCATTTCAGGTGGCAATCCGGCCCTCTTAAAAAATATGAGTGACTTTATCGATTTATTAAAAGATTATCAGATAAACATTGCCCTTGAAACACAAGGGAGCAAGTGGCAGGACTGGTTTTATAGGATAGATGATTTAACACTCTCTCCAAAACCCCCTAGTTCAATGATGTCAACCGATTTTGATGTCCTTGATGACATTATGACACGATTAACGGAAGCCGATAGGGTGGCGAATATCAGTGTAAAAGTTGTAGTATTTGATGATCTTGATTTTGATTATGCTAAAAAGGTGCATAAGCGTTATCCACATGTGCCATTCTATTTACAAGTAGGAAATAGTGATCCTTTTACAGAAAATAAGTCGTCCTTAACGACACACCTTCTAGAAAAATATGAGTGGCTCACTGAAAAAACGGTGGCAGATCGTGAGCTGAATGACGCGCGAGTTCTTCCGCAATTGCACACATTAATGTGGGGGAATAAACGTGGTGTTTAAAGCTGTCTATCTTATTAATGTCATTGATCCAGCGTATAACTCTCTTCTATCTGTGTCGCTGTGAAAAGTGACCTTTTCGCTTGAAAAAAGAACCGTTATATTTTAATATCATCTCTTAAAATCATTTCACATTATTTTTAAAAAAATGCATTATTTTTCTGAAAATGGCCTATTAGAAATGATAGAATGAAACGTAGGTGTCCTATCATTTAAAGAGGTGAAACCACACCATTAATATGATGTGTCACTCATTTTCTAAAAAGATCGTTATGATAATAGGGGGATAATGATGCTAGGTGGAATTGAAGCAGGAGGAACTAAATTTGTTTGTGCGGTAGCTAATGATGATTTAACAATTGTAGAAAGGGTCGCCTTTCCTACCAGAAGCCCTGAGGAAACGTTTAACGATGTTTTTGAATTTTTTGACAAATTCGAATTGAAAGCTTTAGGTATTGGGTCATTTGGTCCAATTGATGTCAATGAACAATCAACATCATATGGATATATTACAGATACACCAAAGCCTTTTTGGAGTCACTTTGATTTCGTTGGCACGTTAAAGGAAAAGTATGATATTCCTATCTTCTGGACGACAGATGTGAATGCTGCTGCTTATGGTGAGAAGATGAAGGGGAGTGCTGTCAATAATGAAAGTTGTCTTTATTTGACGGTTGGAACTGGTGTCGGCGGTGGTGTCATTTATGGAGAGAACATTCTTGAAGGGTTCAGTCATCCAGAAATGGGCCATATACTTGTTCAACCCCATGCAGAAGATTCATTCGAGGGAGGATGTCCATTCCACAAAAATTGTTTAGAGGGGTTGGCATCGGGGTCTGCTATTGAAAAGCGCTTTGGTAGAAAAGGCGATACGATCCCTCAAGACGATAAATTCTGGAAAATTGAAGCGTATTATATGGCACAGGCCCTGATGAACTACACGTTAACGTTACGTCCTGAGAAAATCATTCTTGGCGGTGGGGTTATGATGCAGGATCATTTACTAGCCAGTTTACGGGAAGAATTCAGTCGTCTATTAAATGGATATGTCACCACACCTGATGTATCAGAGTACATTGTGACACCTGCACTAAAAGGAGACGCTGGTATTGTCGGCTCCTTACTATTGGCTGAAAAAGCCTTACAGGAAGCTTAATCTAACTTAAAAACCGTGTGACTGCCGCTGGAGATTTCCAGCGGCTTTTTTGTGTCTCATTACATTATCTCATCATTAATATCATGTCATCAGAAACCGATATAACAGAAAAGTGGCTATTAAAAGAGATTCTGATTGACTTAATGTCCAGTCATCTTAGCGGAAGAAGTCACATGTTAAAGCTTACTATCTAGTTATGGTTTAGACGTTTTATCATTTGGAAGCTAAAGTGTGGTAGCTTGCCTCGGTTATTCGAAATAGCTTTTTGTGACTAGAGAAATTCTAAAAGAATTGATCCACGCTCTTATACGTAGGATGGTATAATTAATGACAGAATGACAGGGGCAGTTCCTTCAGTCAGTCAGCGTTTTCGTTCTTCTCCGCTGATTGGTAGTTGGGTGAATCACGGACATTAGCGTTCGTTATCTCAAGCCTTATTAGAGTTCTCTATTGAGACGGGAGTTTTACGGAACTTATCTGTGATAAAGGAAATGAAAAAAATTGACCTAATTTTAAGGCACGATTGTGAGTTGAATTAGTAATGCAGACGAAACGTTCAATAATAATTTATCTTGTTATGTCGCTCACTTTTGTGTGCGGATGGTTGTATTTATTTAGAGATAATCCCGCCATGCGTACGATAGGAGTGAGTGTTTTTCCAATTTTATGGGGAACTTTAAGTTTCATATGGACATTTAATGCTTACCGTATGATCAAAGGGAGAAAAAAGTATGTTTGGTTATTTATTTCCATTGGGGTGATTTTTTATATTTTATCAAATGCCTATTGGATAAGTCATTTTATAATGACGGGAGAGTATCTGTTTCCTATTATTTCATATCTACTCTGGCTGTTTACTTATATCTTCTTTTTTATCGGGTTAATTTATAAAGCGTGGCTTTTAAGTCTTGCTGTTTCCCATAAGCCTTACGTGTTTAATATCGTTATTTTTATGATCATGACTACGTCTATAATCAGTCATTATTTAATTCGGCCTATCCTTGTTACGAGTGATTATTCAGTAGGGTTAGCAATTATAAATTTATTTTACCCAGTAGCTTCTTTAGGCATTATTTTTACAACGACCTATATCTACTATTTGTCTAAGCGAACACATGAAAAAGAAACGATATTATTTATTGTATTAAGCTTTACTTTTCAAGCATGTGCCGACTGGGGTTATGCATACATCGTTTTAACACAAGGTGATTATACACCAGGTGGGCTGATGGACCCGCTTTGGTTAGCTTCACTCATGTTAATTGGTTTGGCTGGATTGAAAGCTCAGGAAAATGCAGGGTCTTCTGTATTGGAAATAAACGATGAGATCAAACTTGAATATACGTTTTTCCCATATTTAAGCGTCCTAGTCCTCGCTGTGTTAGTGGCGCAGAGTTATGACTGGTCATTTAACCTATTAAGTGTTGGTGTAACAATTGTGTTTTTTACTATTATAGGCCGTCAATTCGTCATCATTAAACAAAATGAGCAGTTAATGAAAGAGTACAAGCACTTGGCCTATCATGATCCATTGACAGGGTTAAAAAACAGAGTCAGCTTTCAAGAGGAAATTGAACGTTATTTGGCACATAGTGAACGGCATCATACGAGTACCGTTCTAATGCTTATTGATTTGGACCGTTTTAAAGCAATAAATGATACTCTCGGTCACCATATTGGCGATGAAGTACTCATTAGAGCTGGAAACAGGCTGAACACAGGATTAAATGCTCATCGTGTTTATCGGCTTGGCGGCGATGAGTTTGTCTTCATTCTTTCTGGTGTTGATCAAGAGACGTACATTCAATTAGCAGAAAAAGTGATTCATTTGTTTACCGTTCCATTTCATGTGAAGGGCCATGAAATGAGTGTCACCCCGAGTATCGGTATTAGCATGTACCCGGAGAATGGAAGGGATAGTGAGTCATTACTTAAAAATGCAGATGCTGCCATGTATTTAGCAAAAGCGAACGGGAGTAATCAATATTGTGTGTATAATGCTGAGTTGGCATTAGCTCATGAACGCAAGATAAGGGTGGAAAACGAACTAAGAAAAGCAGTTGAAAAAGAACAGTTATTTCTTGTATATCAACCGATCGTGGAATTAGAAACCGGGAGACCTATCGGTATGGAAGCCCTTTTGCGTTGGGTGCACCCTGAACTTGGATTTGTGTCCCCAGCAGAGTTTATCCCTATTGCTGAAGAAACAGGGCAAATCGTCTGTGTCGGAGAGTGGGTGTTACGCAAGGCATGTGAACAAACGAAACGTTGGCATGATGAAGGGTACGCATATTTATATGTGTCTGTTAATGTGTCAGCTCGTCAAATTCAACAAGGGTCTTTCGTTCATTTAGTGCAGACGACATTACAGAAAACAGGACTATCTGTGGAAAAACTTGAATTGGAAATCACAGAAAGCATCATGCAAGATCCAAGCCGCTCAACGAAAGTTTTAAATGATCTGCAACATCTAGGTGTCAAGACGGCCATCGATGATTTTGGCACTGGCTACTCGTCATTATATCTTTTAAAAGAATTACCTATAAATACAATTAAAATTGACAAAGCTTTTGTGGACGATATGACAAATAATAAAGGACACTCTGTCGTCAAATCAATTATCCAAATTGGTCGGAATCTAGGGCTGAAAATTATTGCCGAAGGGATTGAACATGAGACTCAGGCGGAAGAGCTTTTACAAGACGGCTGTCATTATGGACAAGGTTATCATTACTTAAAGCCAGCGAAGGAGACTGAATTTTCCACATATTTAATTAAAGTAGAAGAGGAAAAAAGTTTGAGCTAATTCCTCGCGTACTTACAGGGAGAACATGTTGAGGATGGCGTCTTGAGCGGATGTCATCCTTGACTTGACGTGATTTAAGCGATAAAAAAAGAAGGGATTTCCTCTATTTCCTTTTCTGTATTCGCGTAAATAACCTAAAGACTTCCAATAAAACCATAGTAATCTGTTTCCGCTTAGGGAAGGAAAAACGTTACGTGTAAATATGGCAGAGGAACGATTAAACTAAAACTGAGGATGAAGATTTTGTGCTTGCTTTTCTTCTAAATGATGACGCTAACAAATTAATAGGAGCACTGGTATCATCGGAAAAGGAGGGGGGTTTGTCTACTACGGAAGAGGGCGAACCCGGGTCATCAAAGAAATTTGTGAAAGAAATTAATACGATTTTTGTCTCAACTATATGTCATTAAAGAAGCGCCAAAATTAAATTTTCAACAAGAAAAAAGAACGATAATAACTAAATGCTATCTCTAACCTATGGCCGTTTTTATAAAAGGGTTTGTAGGGAAAGGCGGTGGCTTTGGAGGATCAGCATTGTCTGTGCCTTCTGATGTAAAAAGGTTTATCGCCTTATTTAGCTGATGATGAGTCCTCCGAAAACGTCTGTATTTTGGAATGATCCATGTATGATTCATTTTTAAAGGGGTTTGTTATGTATGATGTATGTGATTCAATTATGATATTACTGCTTGAAAGCGTTTATCCTAATCTTATCTCCTCTGTCAGTCAAATGTGGGCTTAAATAAAGGAGATAGTCAAAGTTACATATGACTTTTAAACGTAGCTTCATGTCATTAAATTAAAAAAAGGAGAATGATTTATGCCATTAAAAAAAGATTTCTTATGGGGTGGCGCAGTAGCTGCTAATCAATGTGAAGGTGCTTATTTAGAAGATGGAAAAGGGTTATCGTTAGTAGATCTTTTACCGGCAGGAAAAGAACGATGGGAAGCATTGATGGAGCCGAAAAAAGCGTTAACGACGACGTACTCACATTATCCGAGTCATGAATCAATTGATTTTTATCACCGTTATAAAGAAGACATTAAATTATTTGCCGAGATGGGGTTTAAAGTGTTTCGCTTGTCGATTTCGTGGCCGAGAATTTTTCCAAATGGAGATGAAACAGAGCCGAATGAAAAAGGGCTCGCATTTTATGATAACGTATTCGATGAGTGTGCTAAGTATGGCATTGAGCCGTTAGTCACCATCAATCATTTTGACACTCCCCTTGGATTAGTTAAAGATTACGGTGGTTGGCGCAACCGGAAATTGATTGATTTCTACGTCAAATTCGCTGAAACTGTTTTACACCGTTATAAAGGTAAAGTGAAATATTGGCTTACTTTCAATGAAATTAATATGATTCTTCATATCCCCTTTTTCGGAGCGGGACTCATATTAGAAGATGGTGAAAATCATGATCAAGTGAAATATCAAGCGGCTCATTATCAACTAGTAGCCAGTAGTTTGGCAACTAAGATTGCAAAAGAAGTTGATCCTCAAATTCAAATAGGGTGCATGTTAGCGGCAGGGGAAATTTATCCATACACGTGTCATCCTAATGATATGTTAAAAGCGGTAAAAGAAAATCAAAGTCAATATTTCTTTATTGATGTTCAGTCTCGAGGGTATTACCCATCTTATGCGGAGCGTCTCTTTAAAGAACTAGGAGTCTCTCTTGAGGTGGAAGAAGAAGATCGGGATATTTTAAAAAAGTATACGGTTGATTTCATTTCATTTTCTTATTATTCATCGCGATTAACGAGTGCTGATCCAGAAGTGAACAATGCTCAAAAAAGTGGAAATGCCATTATGACGTTGCGCAACCCACATCTGGATGCAACCGATTGGGGTTGGCAAATCGATCCCATTGGTTTACGTGTGACGATGAACCAATTATGGGACCGATATCAGAAGCCATTATTTATCGTAGAGAATGGGATGGGAGCTGTAGACGAACTAAATGAAAATAATACGGTAGAAGATGATTATCGTATTGAGTATATGCGTGACCATTTAGAACAAATGATAGAAGCGGTGGAAGATGGCGTTGAGTTAATGGGTTACACGTCTTGGGGATGTATTGATTTAGTGAGCGCTGGCAGTGGAGAAATGAAGAAACGTTATGGTTTCATCTACGTTGATCGAGACAATGAAGGCCGTGGCACAAATGAGCGTTATAAGAAAAAATCGTTCAACTGGTATAAGCAGGTCATCGAATCAAACGGAGAAAAGCTATGACCCCCTAAGAAGTATAGGAGGATACTTGCGAACAGGCTGATCGAAAAATGTGACATGCGTGTCTATATGAACGGATAGTGTAAACAGGCGATTTATGTCGCCTGTTTTTTCTACCTGATAGCAAGTTGCCTTAAAATTTCAGAAAGGGAAGGAATGTCAACACGAAAAAGCTAACAAGACTAATTATTTTATAGCAAATGTTCGTTTATCCCACTCTTATTGGGCAGTGAAACCTCCACCTGAAAACTTAAGAAGATCGAAACGTTTAGATGGGGGATAAACTGCCCCTAAAGGTCCGATAAGTTAAACTAACAATCAGTGGGGGATGAAGGAAAACTCCCACTGATTGAAGCTTAGCTTGGTACGTCAACACTAAACTGGACAAAAATTATAGGGGCTGTTGTTTGAATTCCATTGGTGTTAAATAGTCTAACGTTCCATGAATGCGAATTTAAACCAATGAACATAATCATCCAGTTCAATAGCGAGCTGTTCAAGAGAAGAGAAATGAGCACTGTTAGCGAATTCTGTTTTGAATACCTTAAACATCGCTTCAGCCACGGCATTATCATAAGGGCATCCTTTCATGCTCAACGATCTTTGGATGCCAAATGTTTCAAGTGCTTCGGAAATAAGCTTATTATCAAATTCTTTACCACGGTCAGTGTGGAACATCCGAACGTCGTTCAAATTACCTTTAATACGCGATAAAGCCTGATAGACCAGCTTTGCATTCTTATTAGCACCAGCACTACGATCAATGATTTCACGGTTAAAAAGATCGACAAATAAGCATACGTAATGCCATTTTGCTCCAACGCGGACGTACGTTAAATCACTTACAATGACAGCCAACGGCTTGTCTTGTTCAAATTGACGCTGTAATTCGTTTTTTACTAACGCTTCATTACACCATGTCTTATGTGGCTTGTACTGTGCTACGGTATAGTTTGATACAAGTCCCAGTTCGTTCATTAATCGGCCAATTCGACGACGGGATACGTTTTTTGGTCTTGGTAATCTACTTAATTCTTTCTTAATTTTGCGCGTGCCATAATTGTTCCGGCTTTCTTTAAAAATTCGGGAGACCTCTTGGGAAATCTCTTCATCTTCCCTTTTAAACACACATCGGCCGTGGGAATTGGCATGATAGTAATACGTACTTTTAGGAATCTGGAGGACGTTACACATTGCTGATACCGAATAAATGTGAGCATTATTTCGAATCACATCTATTTTTGTCCCATGATCAGCGCTGCTTGCTTTAAAATATCATTTTCCATCATGAGACGCTGATTTTCCTTACGTAACCTAGCTAGTTCATTCTCTTCTTCAGAACGGTTATCTTTGGCGGCAAATGAACCTGTTTCTTTATGATTTTTAATCCAGCGATCTAACGCAGAAGGCGTGATATCATACTCTCTCGCAATATCTGCACGTGATTTACCATTTTCATAAAGCTTCACTAATTGCAGTTTAAATTCGGCTGTAAAAGTTCGACGTTGACGTGTCATCTTAGTCACGCTCCCTTATGTTATAGTCTTAGTTTACAAGCCCTCATTTTATCTGTCCAACTTAGTGTAGCCTATCCAGCTTTATGAAATTGGTTCATAGGAATAAAAATTTCACATAATAAGAGGTGTCTCTTCATCGGTAGAATATATAGAAGCGCTATGACAGATTCTGTCATACACACCTTTCGATCTACGCAGTACATTAACTCGTTTAACATCATAAATGTGTTGTGTTAGGGATAGTAATGGACGTTTTCTTAAATGACATATTGCTTAGCTGTTGTACTAATGCAGCCATGTCTTCCACACTTTCTTTTTTCCCACTTTTGATCCATTCGATAGATACATTGAAAATAGCACCTGACTGGTAATGAGGCGCATATTTTAGCAGGCGTTCTTCACTTTCGTCTATGCACCACAACACATATTTATTGAAGCAGTCTAACACTAAAGTAGCTAAATTGGCTTCATACAGTCTCGACATAATATCACTATATTTTTCAAAAAAATAAAACGCATAAAGAAGAAATTGGTAATCGTCCTCTTCTGGAAGGTGCTGTGTTTCTTGCTGATACTGATAAAATAAGTCGTCTAAATAACTGATAATAATGGCTTCTTTATTTGCAAAATTACGGTAATAGGTCACACGTGATACACCGGCTTTTTTAGTGATGTCTGTAATCGTGATGTCCTCGTATTTGTTGGATTCCATCAGTTGTAATAAAGCGGTGGAAATACATTCCTTTGCAAACACATTGGAAGCATGTCGTCGTTTTTCCATGTATCAAAACCTCCTTTTTTGTTACAGTGAGCGCTTACACCGTTGATTTTAACAGTTACACTTTATATAATTTAACAATGTAACAGGTGTTACATTTATCTATTATAACATTTATCACAGATAACCGTCCGTAAACCTCCTTGTTCAAAATAGAGAGGGGGGAGCCATCTATTTAGGGGGAGGTAACGGCCGGTAATGTCCTGATTGACTCAACTACCAATCAGTGGGAGAAGATCAAAACGCCCACTGATTGAAGGTTCGTTATATCACAGATAACCGTCCGTAAACCTCCTTGTTCAAAATAGAGAGGGGGGAGCCATCTATTTAGGGGGAGGTAACGGCCGGTAATGTCCTGATTGACTCAACTACCAATCAGTGGGAGAAGATCAAAACGCCCACTGATTGAAGGTTCGTTATATCACAGATAACCGTCCGTAAACCTCCTTGTTCAAAATAGAGAGGGGGGAGCCATCTATTTAGGGGGAGGTAACGGCCGGTAATGTCCTGATTGACTCAACTACCAATCAGTGGGAGAAGAACAAAACGCCCACTGATTGAAGGTTCGTTATATCACAGATAACCGTCCGTAAACCTCCCTGTTCAAAATAGAGAGGGGGGAGCCATCTATTTAGGGGAGGTAACGGCCGGTAATGTCCTGATTGACTCAACTACCAATCAGTGGGAGAAGAACAAAACACCCACTGATTGAAGGTTCGTTATATCACAGATAACTGTCCGTAAACCTCCCTGCTCAAAATAGAGAGGAGAGAGCCATCTATTTAGGGGGGGAACGGCCGGTAATGTCCTGATTGACTCAACTACCAATCAGTGGGAGGAGAGCGGAAAATCTACTGTATGAAGGCTCGTTTATAAAAGGGTGTTGTAGATAGTGAAGAAATACTATTCTGTTTATATTTAAAAAGTGGTGGGTTGTAGGAAAAGGAGTGGATTAAGATTGACATAGCAGCACGAATTATTAAACATAAAAAGTTAGTCGTCATTTTATTTATGACTCTTGCTTTGATTGGATCCGGTTTGCAATTTTTCGTTTCTGTTAACTATAACATGGTGGAATATTTGCCTGATGATGCGTCTTCAACAAAAGCGCTAGATATTATGGAAGAGGAATTTGAGGCGTCCGTTCCTAATACAAGAGTCATGATCAAAGACGTGTCCCTTCAAGAAGCGCTCGTCTATAAGGAGCAGCTTGAAAGTATTGAAGGGGTAAGCGATGTGACATGGCTTGATGATGTCATGGATTTGAAGATACCGTTAGAAATGGCGGATGACGATACAGTCGAATCTTATTATAAAGACCGACATGCTCTCTACTCGTTTACTGTAAGCAGCGGTCATGAGGTGGAAGTGACAGAAGCTATCTATGAGGTTATTGGAGAAGATAATGCGTTGACTGGAGAGGCATTAGACACCGCGATTTCTCAAAAAATGGCTGGTACAGAAACGATGTATGCCGCGGCCTTACTTATACCGATTATTATCATTATTTTAATTTTATCGACCACATCTTGGATGGAGCCCGTCTTCTTTCTTGTGGCAATTGGTGTGTCGATCCTCATTAATTTAGGTACAAACATTTTCATTGGAGAGGTATCGTTTGTTACCCAATCGGTCAGCCCTATTTTGCAGTTGGCTGTTTCGTTGGATTATGCTATTTTCTTGCTTCACAGTTTCTCAGATTCTCGAAAGGAAACGAATTCACCAGAAGAAGCGATGCACCTGGCGATGAAGCGGTCATTTCCCGCTATTACCGCAAGTGCTGCCACCACATTCTTTGGGTTTATGGCATTGACGTTTATGAATTTCGAGATAGGCTCAGATCTAGGATTGAATCTTGTGAAAGGGATACTTTTCAGTTTTATTAGTGTCATGGTATTTCTACCAGCTCTTACATTATATTTTTATAAATGGATTGATAAAACACAACACAAACAATTTATACCAGCATTTAAAGGCATCGGAAAAGGTGTCGTTAAAATGAGATATGTGAGTCTTTTTATCGTAGCGATCGTCATGGTGCCAAGCTTTTTAGCACAAAGCCATACAACCTTTACGTATGGGTTAGGTGAGCAACCTGAAACAACACGTGCAGGCAGTGATTTTATTGCTGTTGAAGATGCATTTGGAGAACTGACGCCTATTGTTCTCCTAGTGCCGAAAGGAGATACAGCGAGAGAAGCAGAGCTTGGGAATGACTTGGAGCAACTGCCTAACGTCACAAGTGTGATTTCATACGCAACTGCCATAAGTCCTGTCATTCCAGCAGACTATTTAGAAGAATCGTTAACAGAACAATTTTTGTCAGAAAACTACAGCAGAATAGTAATAAATACAGATTTAGCAGCAGAGGGGGAGCGACCATTTGCGTTAGTGGAAAAGGTTGAGGAGGTGGCTCGATCATACTATGGAGAGGATGCCCATTTACTTGGCGAAAGTGTCACACTCTATGATATGAAAACAATTGTAACGAAAGATAACACACTCGTTAACGTGTTAACTGTGGTGACTATTGCCATTGTTCTCATTATTACATTCCGATCACTTTCCTTTCCAGTCGTTCTTTTACTGACTATTCAAGTAGCTGTGTGGCTAAACTTATCCATCCCATATTTTACGAATACGCCATTAGACTTTGTCGGTTATTTAATTGTCAGTACGGTACAGTTAGCTGCTACTGTGGACTACGCCATACTATTCACTGAACATTACAAAGAGAAGCGGAAGGAAATGTCAGCGTTCAAAGCGATTAAGCACACGTTAGACGAAAAAACGTTCTCTATTGCTGTCTCTGCTTCAATTTTATCCAGTGTAGGCTTTATTTTATGGCTGACGTCTTCTAATCAAATCGTTTCTTCTATCGGATTATTGTTAGGTAGAGGCGCGCTTCTAGCTTTTCTAATGGTCTTGTTCTTCCTTCCAGCTACGTTAGTTATTTTCGATAAGTTAATTGAAAAAACAACGTGGAAAGCAAATTATTTTAAGGAGAAATGATGATGAGAAAAAAACAACATCTACTATTGAGTGGATTGGCTTGCTTGCTATTAATCCCTTCCTTGCCTGTACATGCGAATCAAACAGATTCCCAGACAATGGCGGCTGATGATCCTACTTCTTTAAATGAGGGCGAAGTTGCTGCAAAAGATGAAGTAGTGTATGCCACACTTAGTGCCGCAGGAGAAATGAATGATATTTATGTGGTGAACATATTTGATGTCATACATCCTGGTGTGATTAAAGATTATGGCACTTATTCAAACGTGGAAAATTTAACAGATTTATCCCCTATAAACCAATCGGGTGAAGAGATTGAGTTCGTAGCGCCTGAAGGACGTTTTTACTACCAGGGCAATATAGAAAATGACGTCCTTCCTTGGGATATAACGTTCACTTACGATTTAAATGGTAAAGAAGTGGCACCCGACGAATTAGCAGGGGCCGATGGCCATTTAGCTATTCATGTAACGACTGAAGCAAACGAAACATTTGATCCTGTTTTTTACGAGCATTATTTAGTCCAAATTTCCATTGAACTAAATGGTGAAAAAGCGAGGCGAATTCGTGCAGAGGACGGAACCATTGCGAATGTAGGAAAAAATGAACAAATCACGTTTTCTGTCATGCCTGATGAAGAGGGAGATTTTACAGTAGAAGCAGATATCACTGATTTTGAAATGGAAGGAATTGATATAGCAGCACTTCCTTATGCGATGGCGATTGAAGCTCCTGAAATTGACGATATGACAAGTGATATGAAACTATTAGCTGATGCGATTAGTGACGTTAATGAGGGCGTATCGGAGCTCCATTCAGGTATTGGAGAGCTTAATGAAGGTGTAGGTGCTTTACACAGTGGATCAGCTGATTATCATCACGGGATGAAAGAGCTAGATGGTAGTTCATCTGATTTATTGAGCGCTTCTAATCAAATAGATGATGCATTAAGTACAATAAGTCAATCGCTAGACGGTGACCCCGATGACATGGATCTCAGTGATTTACAGGAGCTACCAGATATTCTTGAGGAATTAGCTGAAGGTCTTCAAGAAGTAGGAGAAGGACTTTCACTTCTTGAAAAAAACTACGGGCTTGCTTATGCCAGCTTAGATGAGGCATTATCAGCGATTCCTGAGTATCAACTCTCGGAAGAAGAGATACAAAGCTTGTACTTGAGTGGAGCGGATGCGGACGTCATTGATAAATTAGTTGAAACCTATTCAGCTGCTCTTACGGCAAAAGGGACGTATGATGCTGTTAATGAGGCATTTGCAGCGGTTGAACCTACCCTCAATGATGTAAGCACTGCTTTAGACGACATGGCAAGTGGTTTAAAAACGATGTCGCGTGAGTTGTCACATTCTATAGAGAATATGGATATAGCAGCTTCTTTTAACCAATTAGAAGACGCGTTAAGTGACTTGTCATCCCATTACGGCGATTTTCATAACGGATTAGTCGATTACACAGGCGGTGTTTCGGAACTTACGAGCTCCTATAATGCTTTACATGATGGGATCGGGGAAGTAAAGGACGGTACGTCAGAGTTAGAAAGCGGGACTGCTGAGCTTGAAGAAGGAACAAAGGAGTTATACGAGACCACAAGTGATTTACCAGATCAAATGCAAGAGGAAATTGATGATATGCTAGCAGAATACGAAATGGATGACTTCGATGCGATTTCATTTGTAGCAGATGAAAACGAGAACATTGATTCTGTGCAGTTTGTCATTAAAACAGAAAGCATTACAAAGGAAGAGGAAGAATCTGCGACAGAAGAAGAAGAGGAGGAACCAGGTTTTTGGAGTAGGTTAATGGATTTGTTCTAGTATAAGCTTTACACATGTCTCATCTATGCTATTGTTGTCTTATCCACTTAGCAAACTAAAGATAAAGCATGGCAACGCCTAACTAACAGCCACTTAAAAGCGGATTTATTAAAAACATGTTGTGGCATTGAAGTGTCATTTAAGATATACACAAACTTAAATATAATGCTATTGGACGATATGAGTGCTTATTGATGATTACCATCAATAAGCACTTTTTATTTAGTGAAGGTACCATTAGTTAATGATGAGTGGAGGCTAATTTCTTTTGTGCCACTGTCTCTCCTCTTCTATATCTGATATTACTTTTTACCAGCTTAAGAAAAGATGTTTTATTTAGAAATTTACCTTAGTAAATTTTTGGTTATAATCATTGCCGTTAACTAACGGCAAAAGAGTGAGTTTAGTTGAAAGCGCTTCTAAAATATAATGACATTACACGTCAATAACGTTTAATTTATGGGAGGGATAAATGATGTTAAAAATTATGCTGGCATGCTCTGCAGGCATGTCCACAAGTCTACTCGTATCAAAAATGGAGAAAGTAGCTGAGGAGAAAGGGATAGAGGCGGAAATTTGGGCGGTGGCTCAAGACAAAGTGATTCCAGAGCTGCCAAAGGTGGACGTCTTACTAATCGGTCCACAAATGCGATTTATGAAGAAGAAATATGAGGCGAAAGCAGAAGAGTTAAATGTACCTGTTGATGTGATTGATCCAGTGGCTTATGGAAGAGTTAATGGAGAGGCTGTGTTGACAAAGGCTTTAGAGTTGGCAGGGGTAAACTAAGCATCCTGCTCATAGGGAGGGGAAAAAATAATGAATAAATTTATGGAAATGTTAGAAAAGTTTTTAATGCCTGTGGCGGACAAGTTAAATAACAATCGCTATTTAACGGCGCTTCGTGACGGTTTTATGGTAGCGCTACCGTTAATTATTTTTGGTTCTATCTTTGTCGTTATTGCTAATTTACCGTTTCTCGATCGTCTCATAGGTGAGGAAGCGTTTGGGACATATCAAGGGGCGTTAAGCTCTGCTTCTAATGCGACATTAACCATTATGGGGTTGTTCGTCATTATTGGAATAGGATACAAACTGACGCAAAGCTATGAAGGCGAGGCTATTTATGGTGGCGTAGCGGCACTTGCAGCCTTTTTAATTTTGACACCACAAGTACTTGAAGGCGTAGAAGGCGTCATCCCGACAACGAGTCTGGGTGCTCAAGGCATGTTTGTAGGTATATTCACGGCTTTCTTGGCAGCAGAGTTATATCAATATTTTACGAGGAAAGGCTTTACGATCAAAATGCCAGAAGGCGTTCCTTCAGCGGTGGCCAGATCTTTCAGTGCATTAATTCCTATGACCTTTACGCTCACAACGTTCCTAGTCGTGAGGATCATTTTTGATATAACGCGTTTTGAAAGTGTTCAGGACTTCATATATACTGTCGTTCAAGCACCGCTGACAGCCTTAGGAGCAGGGTTGCCTGCAACAATCATTGCCGTTCTTTTAATACAATTATTCTGGTTTTTCGGACTTCACGGGCAAATTATTGTCAATTCAGTATTTGATCCGATCTGGTATGCATTAGCCAACGAAAATTTGCAAGCCTTTCAATCAGGAGAAGCCTTACCTCATATCGTCAGTAAACAGTTTATAGACTCTTTCATCGTTGGAATGGGCGGCTCAGGTATGACGTTAGCAGTTATTATCGGTATATTTATGATCGGAAAAAGCCGTCAAATGAAAGAAATTGGGAAATTAGGTGCTCCAGCTGGTATTTTTAATGTTAACGAGCCAATTATATTTGGATTGCCAATTATCATGAACCCGCTCGTACTCATTCCGTGGCTTTTGGCTCCAGTAGTAGTGGCAGTATTTACGTACTTTACAATGGCAGCAGGTATTGTTCCAGCACCAACAGGGGTTATTGTCCCATGGACGACACCAACGATACTAAATGGCGCATTAGCTACAAGTTCTTGGCAAGGCGGTGTCCTTCAAGGTGTTAATATAGTCATCGTCTTAATTATATGGTGGCCTTTCTTACGCATCATGGATAAGCAATTCTATGAGACAGAAAGAAAACACTAACAAACAGTTCAAAGGTGGAATGTGACATGGAACAACCGATTGATTTAACAGAGACAGCCTTTCAGATCATTCTTTATGCTGGGAACGGGAAAGGGAGTGCAATGGAAGCGATTCAAGAAGCAAAAGAGGGAAATTTTTCAAGAGCTGACGAGTTGTTAAAAGAAGCGGGAGCTGAATTGACAAAAGCTCATGAATTTCAAACAAAGCTCATACAGAAGGAAGCAGCGGGCGAACAAAATCCAGTTAATGTGTTATTAATTCACTCTCAAGATCATTTAATGACATCTATGACTGTACGTGATTTAGCTGTAGAAATTATTGAAATATATCGATTAAAGCAATAGAAATAGGGAGTGATGATTAGTGACAGTGAACTATAGATTTCCAGATAACTTTTGGTGGGGTAGTGCCGCCTCTGCTACACAAATGGAAGGAGCTGCACATGAAGGAGGAAAAGGGGAGAATATTTGGGACCATTGGTATAAAATAGAGCCAAACCGTTTTTTTGACGGTGTAGGACCTGAGACGACCTCTGATTTTTATCATCAATATAAAGAAGATATTCAACGGATGAAGGAGATCGGGCACAATTCGTTTCGCTTCTCTATCTCTTGGGCACGGCTTATACCTGGCGGTGAGGGCGAAGTTAATCAGGAAGCCGTAAACTTTTACAATGATGTAATTAATGAGTTATTAAAATATGATATTGAGCCATTTGTTAACTTATATCACTTCGATATGCCGAAGGAACTGCAAGATAAAGGTGGATTTGAAAATCGTGACGTGGTGACATTGTTTGCTGATTATGCAAAAAAATGTTTCGATTTATTTGGAGATCGGGTAAAAATGTGGTTCACGTTTAATGAACCGATTGTGCCTGTCGAAGGCGGTTATCTTTATGATTTTCATTACCCAAACATTGTTGATGCCCAGAAAGCCTTTCAAGTAGCTTATCATACGATGATTGCTAGCGCTCTTGCTATTAGGGGTTTCCGTCAACTAGATATAAAGGGACAAATCGGGATCATTTTAAATTTGACACCGTCTTATCCTAGAAGTCAACATCCTGCTGATTTAAAAGCGGCTCATATAGCAGATCTCTTTTTCAACAGGAGTTTCTTAGATCCCGCTGTTTTAGGGGAATTCCCAAGTGAACTCATTCAATTATTAAAAGAGTATAATCATCTTCCAGTTTATAAGGAAGAAGATTTAGCGGTCATTAAAGAGAACACGGTTGATATACTCGGTGTCAATTATTATCAGCCACGACGGGTTAAGGCGAAAGATCACGCGCCGAATTCAGATTCACCGTTTATGCCGGATTGGTTTTTTGACAACTATGAGATGCCTGGGAGGAAAATGAATCCATACAGAGGCTGGGAGATCTACGAAAAAGGCATTTACGACATTATGATGAATTTAAAAAACAATTACGGGAATATCGCGTCATTTATCTCCGAAAACGGGATGGGTGTCCAAGACGAACATCGTTTTCTAAAAGATGGTCGTATTGAGGACGACTACCGAATAAACTTTATTAAAGGTCATCTTACATGGCTCCATAAAGCTATTGAGGAAGGTTGTCATACGAAAGGCTATCATTTATGGACGTTTATGGATAACTGGTCGTGGATGAATGCTTACAAAAATCGTTACGGCTTCTATTCTGTGAATCTTGAAACGAAAGAACGAACGGCGAAGAAAAGTGCTTATTGGATAAAAGAAGTAGCTGAGAATAACGGATTCTAAAAAAATTCTTAGAAATGAATTTAATGAGAAGACGATGGCATTAACCTTGAGCCACTTTAACGGTGCGTCACCGTCTTCTCGCTTCCTTCATACCTGGACGAGTATGAGAGCAGGTTACAAAACGCACACAATTCATTGACATGTCCTGTAAGCCTTTCCAACTGTCATTTAACATTTAAGAAGCTGGACATCCTTTATCTCATACAGACGTCGCATAGAAGGAGAGGAGATAAATATGATAAATCCCCGCTTCACAAAAACATTAAGAGAACTTATCGCAGCAGATGACCCAATAACGAGTGATTATTTAGCGAATGTGAATCGCGTGTCGCCACGAACGATACGAGCAGATATTAAATTGCTCAATAAGCAACTGAGATCGCATGATGCTACAATCGTCTCTATTCGCGGTAAGGGATATCGTCTTGTCATTTATGACAATGAACAATTCAGGAAATTTTTACAAGCAGTTGTAGAAACAAAACATAATCACAACGATACGGTGCCTGATACCCCGGAAGAGCGCATCGTTTTTGTCATGAAGAAATTACTTTTGGCCGAAGGGTACGTGAAAATTGATGATTTAGCGGATGCTTTGCATGTGAGTAAATCGACACTTCAGAATGACTTGAAGGAAGTTAAACGCATTTTCACTAATTATGGCCTAACATTGGCAAAAAGGCCGAATCATGGCTTAAAGGTAACAGGAAGTGAAATGAAATTACGTTTCTGTTTAGCAGAATATTTATTTGATAGAACAAAAGAAACAGCTACAACGATTTTGATGAATCAGTTATCAGATTTAATTGAGGCGGATAAATATCAAGCAATTTGGGCGATCATTCTTGAACGGATTAAACAAAACGGGATGACATTATCTGATATTGCTATTAATAATTTATTTATTCATTTAGTCATCGCCTATAAACGTGTGATATCCGGCCACCATGTGTCTCTATTCAATGATGACAATCGAGAAATGAAAGATCAAAAGGAATATAGTGTAGCATGTGACATTATTAGAGATACGGAAGAACAGCTACAGGTCACATTCCCAGATTCAGAGGTAGCCTACATTACGTTGCATTTGCTCGGTACGAAAATAGTAACTAACCATCATATGAAAGTGGAAGATTTGACCCCTATTATTAAGGATGACTATCTTCAATTGACAAAGAAATTATTAGACGAAATTGAAAAGAAATTAAAGCTAGATATTGCAGAAGATGACGAATTAATTATGGCGATGAGTCTTCATTTGAAGCCTGCTATTAACAGATATCGTTACGGGATGAACATTAGAAATCCATTGCTACAAGATATTAAAAAAACGTATCCAATGGCATTTGAAGCAGGGATCATTGCTGGAATAGCCCTGGAGGAGTTGACGAACGTCACCATTGATGAGAATGAAATTGGCTACTTGGCACTTCATATTGGAGCTGCCATAGAAAGGCGAAATTTAAAATCCGATAAACCAAAACGAGCGATTATCGTGTGTGCCTCAGGTGTAGGTAGTGCCCAGATGATTAAATATAAATTAAAATCACGTTTTGCTGATAAAATTGAGGTTGTGAAAACGACCGAGTATTATAAACTAAGCCAGTGCTCATTAGCGGACATCGATGTTATTATCAGCTCACTGCCAATTCAAGAAGAACTACCTGTCCCGATCGTTTATGTGAATACCATTTTGACAGACAATGACTTTTCTAAAGTTGACCACTTTATATCAGATCGTCATATTACCGTTGGCCAGTATCTTTATAGCGATTTAATTTTAGCTAATCAGCCATGTGAGACAAAAGAAGAGGTTCTTACATTGTTAGCTAATCATATACAAAGGCAAGGTTTTGTAGACGACACATTTATAGAAGGGCTTCATGCTCGAGAAAATATTGCACCGACCTCATATGGGAATTTAGTGGCGATCCCTCATCCTATTACCCCGATGTGGAAAGAGACTTTCGTAGCCGTTTGTACGCTTGAAAAGCCTGTCATGTGGGGGGAGAAACCAGTGCAGCTCGTTTGTCTTTTGAATGTGAAAAAAGAGAGCACGGAAGATCTTGAATCTCTTTATGGCCTCTTAACAAAGATAGTTGAAAGTCCAGCGCTTGTGCAGGAATGTTTAAAGTGTAAAGAAGAAAAAGACATTATGAACGTGTTATTGAAAGGCATACACGGGCCATAACGGTTAAGCTAGTGATATCACTGAAAGACGAGATAAATAGTTTAGTTGCTTTCTGATTGCCGTACGTTTAAAATGTACGGTATTTTTTTAGTGCTTGTAGATGTCGGAACTCTAAGAAACGGTAATGATGTGAGGATTTTTACTATCTATAAACCGTTCGTAAATCTCCTCTGGCTCAAAATAGAGAGGAGAGCTGATTCACTCAACTCCCACAGTTAGTCGTTGTGTCACTAAAAAATGGTGGGAGGTGGTGCACTTACTCAATTACTGACACTAAATTCTCACGTTTGCACTATTTATACATACGAACGTCACATGTAATAAAACTGACCTTCTAGGGGGAAAATACGGTATAAATAACCTTGTTATAAATTTCACTAAATGAAGGGTAGTAACTTGAGAGGCGTATGAGCTATTATGTCTTCTCTACCAAATATAACCATACCTATTTTGGCATGACATTAAGGAGACTAACTTATGGTACGGATTTCTAATATCCAATTATTTATGCTTGTGGTTGTATTTATAGTTGGCAGTACGACGTTATTCGCTTTAGGGATAGGGGCAGGGAGAGATGCGTGGATTGTTATGTTGCTAGAAGCGCTAGCAGGTGCCGTTGTATTGTGGGTTTATACCCAATTTCCAAAGTGGTTCCCTCATCAAACGTTTGCTCACATGCTTAAAGTGATCCTTGGGAAAAAACTAGGAATACCATTATTAGCTCTGTACTGTTTCTATTTTTATAATCAAGTCTATTACAATTTTTATGAGTTCGGTGCTTTAATAAAGCTAACGACACTTGAATTGACACCTATACTTGTCATATTATATATATTTATTTTTGCCATGATTTATATGATATATCTTGGTTTTGAAGTAATTGCACGCACTTGTGAAATCTTATTACCATACCTAATATTTTTCTTGCTGATTATTTTTATTTTAGCCAGTTTGTCAGAAGGGTTTGATATTACGGAGATGCTTCCAGTTTTGAGTGAGGGTTTTAAACCAATATTAGAAGAGTGGCGTGTTAGTATCGGTTTTCCGTATGGAGAAATGGTTGTTTTTTTGACTTTTTGGCATTACGTAGATAAACACGAACATATCAGAAAAGTCACTTTTTGGGCGTTGGCTGTTTCAACGTTTTTTGTGATTTTATCAATAATCGTTATGATTTCTATGTTGGGCCCTGAACTGACTGGAAAAACAGAAATTCCTCTTTTAGAAACAATACTTGCTATAAAAGTGGCAGAAATTATAACAAACTTAGATAGTTTAGCTGTGTTCATTATATTTATTGGAGGATTTTATAAGACAATCTTACATTTTATGGGTTTCTATTTAACATTTACGTGGCTAGTTAAAAGTGCAAAAGTAAAATGGTTGTTTTTTGTTATCTCAATGTTCTATCCCATTATTTCTTATTACCGATTTCCAGGACTTGATATACAGCGATGGATTGGGCCAGGGGATGCTACTTACATTGTTCCAATTTTTGCATGCCTTCCTATTTTCTTATTAATCATTGGTTATTTAAAAAGAAAGAGGGAAGGGACATTCACAATGTGAAAAGAGGATACCGATTGTGAATGTGGGAAGTTAAAGTATTTGGATAGTCAAAGCCGTCCAGTTATTTGGTTGCATTGGGAGTGCTGCTAGTATACGAAAGGAGTGGGAAGTGTGCCGGACTTACATGATTTTTTACGCTCGGATATCATGTCCTTAATACTTTTTTATGGAGGAATGGTCTATGCAGCTATTTTAGGCTTGGTCATGTTTTATCACGCCATTCTTTTAATAATGAAACGCTAATCGTATTAAGGTTTGGCAGGATCGGCTACAAACTTAGGTTCGATGTTTACATTCACATTGACAGTGTATGGAACATTCGGATAAATATCGTCCCAATCGTCCTTTACTTGATTCCATACACGAGGATTTTCTTTTTGTAAAATGCGACCCAATCCCAAAATGTCTGCTTCGTAAGTTTTTTGTACTTTATCGAGCATTTTATGAATATCCTCTTCAATTAACCTTTCATTTTCTTTTTCTAAATGGGCGAAGTAGTTAAGCTGTTCTGACTGTGTTTCAAATTCTCCATCAGCCATTTGTTCGGACAGTCTTGCTGTTTCGTTTATTTCAATCGTAAAAGAAATATCATTTTTCTCAGACGTTGTTGCTTTAATTTGAGAGGTCACTGTGTCTACTAGAATGGATACTAATTTTTCTTTTTCTATAAGTGATGGTAACGTGATAGGGGCGTGTTTATTAGGTGAAATTCCCATTGCCCAATGATAACCATCAAGTTCCCGATGTTTTAATAGCCCTTTTAGGACATCATCTTTAAATACAGCTTTTCCTGAGTAGAAGATATGCTCAGCTGAGTCAGAAGGTGATGTTTCTAAAGAAAGGACTCCTGTTATTGGGTCAATCCCCTCTTCTAAAGCTAGTTTGTAAAAATGATGTTTAGTGAATTGACCAGAAATGTCATCGTGATGCTCAATCAGTCGATTTAAATAGTCACCGGTAATTCGTGCAATCTGGTTAGCCTTCTTCTCAAGAAGTTCTTTCGCTTCTGTTTCTTCGACAATGCATAACCATACATATCCTCTGACTTCTTTGCCACGTTTAAAGGTATCAATTAACGGTAAGACGCCCTCTTTAGCTAGTTTTTCTTGAATCATGATGACCTTTGTATGGGCTAAAAAAGCATCTCGATCGACGCTTTCGTTTTGTTTTCTCAAAGCCTCCTCAATGGTTTTACCGGTTGTAGAAATGAGTGTTGCAGGAGTAATAGGAGGAGGATTGAAAGTGCTCTCTGCTAACGGTCTTAAATATTGTGACGTAACTAAATAGTCTCCTGTTGTGTCATCTCGATCAATCGCAATAGATGTCACAATTCCTAATTCGCTAATTTCAAGTCTATCCCAGCAGCCAGTCAATATTACTAAACAAATTAGCATGATGATTCCTCTCACAGTTATCAATCCTTATGGTTCGTAATTGACGATTCTGAATGTTTTTCAGTGTTATGTTGTTCATAATCTTCCCTTATAAAATGCTCAGGCTTTGATTTTAGTTTCTGTAAGGGGAAGCGAATAATAGAATCTTTAAGCTCAGACAAGACAATGGGTCCAAATGGTTCAAGGTAAGGGACCCCAAAAGAGCGAAGAGAGCATGCGTGAGCAAGCAATATGATGCTCCCCATTAGAATACCGAAAAAACCGAACAGCCCTCCGGCAAAAAGTAATAAAAACCTTGATAACACGATAATGCTGTTTAAAGAAGAAACGATGAAACCAGTAATGGCTGTTAAGGCAACGACGATAACCATTGGAGCACTGACAACACCAGCTTGTACTGCTGCCTCACCGAGAATTAACGCACCGACGATCGTGACGGCTGAGCCTATTGGCCTTGGCATTCTAACTCCAGCCTCTTTCAGTAACTCAAACAGAAAAATCATGACCATCGCCTCCAGAAATAAAGGGAAAGGGACTCTTTCTTCTGAGGCAGCGATCGTAACTAAAAATACCGATGGAATCATTTCTTGATGAAACGTGGAAACAGCCACAAAGAGGGCCGGTGTTAGGACTGTCAAAAATAACGATATGATTCGAAATAGTCTAACAAGTGATGAGATATAAAATTTTGATGAATAATCTTCATGTACTTGGAAATTTTCAATAAATAAATGGGGTAGCGTTAAAACAAACGGTGTCCCTTCACAGAGAATGGCGACTCGTCCTTTTAATATTTTCCCCACAACTTTATCTGGTTTTTCGCTGTTTGCAATTGTAGGGAACAAGGAATATGGATAGTCTTCTATGAGCTGTTCTATATAACCAGATTCCAAAATATCCACTTGTTTAATACTTTTTAAACGTTGTTTTACTTCATGAACGATATGTTCATCAGCAAATCCTTTCATATAAATGAGACGAACAACTGTTTTTGCGTTTTTACCAATATTCATGTCTTCTAATGTTAAATCGGAGTTTCTAATTCTTTTTCTAATAAGTGTTGTATTAAGTGTAATATCTTCTGTAAAACCCTCACGTGAACCACGGACATTAGCTTCCGTGTCAGGCTCTTCAATTTGTCGTGTGTGTATTTCTTGTGATTCTGCTACAAGGGCTTTATTAAACCCAGGAAGGAAAATAACCGTCTTACCTAATAAAATACTATCTATCACGACATCCATGTGATAGGTTTCTTTTACGGCAGCTACGTTAAGAACTTGCTTTTTTACTACTGAAAATAAACCAGTTGATAATAAAGAAGCAGAGGGAAAATGTGCTTGCCTCAACGCTTTGACAATATATGAATTAATATAATCTTCTGAAGCCATCCCAAACAAATAGCTAATAAAAAGTGATGTTGGCTGAGATAAGGTAGTTTCAATTTCCCGATATTTAAAGTCACTGCTTTGACCTAACGTGTTCACGAGATAGGTCAAATTACGCTGTATATCCAAATCAATACTATTTTCGTCATACAGTTTTTTTGATTGTATAGGTGAAGATGTTTTTAATAAGTCAAAATTACGAACGAGAGTCATTTTTTTAGACATGTTGTAGACCTCATTTTAGAAGTTGTAACATTATCGTGTGTATTTTTATTTGAAAAATACACGTTTTTTCAGTCTTAATAAAATGGGGAAATATCCTGCTGATACTTTTGAACTGATTTCCTTAACAAAACACCTATAAAGAGTGAAGCATAGACGGCTCTCTTGTTACAGATTATATTTCCATCGAGGAAATTATTTCAGCTAAATGAGGTCATGAACCCTTTCGGATCACGGGCTTGTCAGCCATCTCTGAATTTCTGTAAGTGATGGACTTTCGCTGTAGTTCTTTTAAAATTGGACGTGTGATGGCACGTATTTATCAATATTTATGTGTTGAGGTAATTTGTGACATTTATTTTAAGAATAAAAGGAAGGCGTCAAATCAACAAAGTTAATCTTGCTTGTTAAAAAATGATCTAACAAAACATGGTATAATAGTTTATCCCACTCTTAAGGGGGCAGTAAAACCCCCAGCTCAAAACTTAAGAAGATCGAAACGTTTAGGTGGGGGAGATAAACTGCCCCTAAAGGTCCGATAAGTTAAGCTAACAATCAGTGGGGGATGAAGGGAAATCGCCACTGATTGAATTTTAGCTTTATCACAGATAAGCGTCCGTCAACCTCCTGATTTAAAATAGAGAGGAGAGGTAACTCTATTTAGGCGTGAGGTAACGGCCGGTAATGTCCTGATTAAAGGGGCGTTTTATCGAAATTAACTGTTACTCATTATTTAAAGCTATCATCAAAGACAAGTAGGTGAATAGATTGAAGTTAACGATCACAGAAATTGCAAAATTAGCAGGTGTTTCTAAATCTACCGTCTCAAAAATTATTAATAATTATGACGATATAGGCGCAGAAACAAGAGGAAAAGTAATGAAGATTATGGAAGAGTATGGTTATCGTCCTACATATTCAGCACAATCATTGGCTAAAAAAGTGTCCAATGTTATCGGTGTTATTTATGCAGGGAAAATTAACTCTGATTTGAATCATCCATTCTTCATTGAAGTCTTAAATGCTTTCAAGAAAGTGATTGGGTTGGAGGGTTTTGATTTATTATTTTTTTCGAATGAACGTTTTAACCCAAATGGCGAAGATTATTTAGCAAGGTGTCGGCACTACAATGTGGATGGGTGTCTTATTATTGCAGGCGGTGAGATAGAACCGTCCATTAAGAAATTGGATGAAAGTGATATTCCATGTATCGGTGTTGATTTAGAACTGACAGGAGAGCATTCCGCCTATATTATGACTGATAATGAAAAAATTTCGACACTTGTCGTGGACTATTTATATTTAGAAGGTCATCGAGAAGTGGCGTTCATCGGTGGCTTGCCATCTTCTCCTATTTCTGAAATGAGAGCGGACGCATTTGCACGTAGGATGACTACATGTGGTCTGACAATAAGAGCAGAATGGATGAAGCACGGTGATTTTTTTGAGCAGAGTGGCTATGAAAAAATGGCGGAACTCTTACAGGAGAAGCACGTACCGAAAGCGATTTTTGCCGTTTCTGATTTAATGGCACTTGGAGCAATAAAAGCAATCAGAGACCACGGTTACAATGTAAACGATTTCGCAATTGTAGGCTGTGATGATATTTTAGCTGCCCGTTATTCAGATCCTCCGTTAACAACTGTGAAGCAAGATAAAGAAAAAATTGGGCATATGGCGGCTATGATGCTTAAAGATATGATCAAGAACCATGGAAAACCGGGAGCGGTTAAAGTAGCACCAGAGCTAGTCATCAGGTCGTCATCACGTATAAAAAAAATTAATAGTTGACAGTTTAAATTCTTATCCAATAGACTAATAAGTGAAGCGAAAGCGGTTTAGTAAATTATTTAGCAGAGAGAACGTCATCTCTCTGTTGCTATTAAAAGCGAAATGAAAGCGCTAAACTGTTGATTCTTCAGCATTTTATTTGTTTAACTTGGGGTTGTTAAATCATTTAGAAGGTTATTTTATCTAGCCTTATAAATGAACTTGTTATTTTGTGGATTCGTCAATGCATAAGTAGCTGTGCCTAATAGTAAAAGCTGCGATAAAAAATCGATTATGAACTCATATTAGAGTGTAATGACCTGTATGAGAATTGGCCTTGCTAGTGCATTAATGTTAATGGCGAATTGCTTTATGAGATCGTTTCTGTTTATACGATTCAAGCAACTTAAAGGAAGGTGATGAACGATATAGCGAGGGAATGTGGGGGGATTCTCTTAGGAGATTCCAAATGAACTACTGCTTATCATTGGATTTAAGTGTTAATTGCTTTCTTATAAAAATAAATGACTGTCTCGGTAACTTGTTTCCGAAAATGAAACAGTGAGAAAAAATTCTTCTTAACTCCACCTGATTAAAAGTTCCCATCTACGTAACACGTTGAGGTGGGGGATATACCCCATAAAACATATTAGGATTAAATTTATTTTCAATAAGAATCGACCAATGATAACTAAACGACACTTGTAAAAAAAGAGCAGTATAGAAAGGCAGTGACGACTTATAATCCCATGATTGTTAGTTGGAGACGATATATCGGGCAAGCGTCCGTTGTAGAGAAAGATCACTGTGTGAGCTTTTTTTATCACAGATACAGGTAACAGTCCGTAAAGCTCCGTCTCAACAAAGAGAGGAGAGCTAACGGACGCTAATGTCCTGATTCACTTAACTACCAAACAGTGGGAGAAGAGTGAAAACTCTCACTAGTTGAAGGTTCGTTTTATTGGTGTGTGTTTGTAGGATGAAATGGGCTTAAGTATTACCTGAGGTGTTAATAAAAGTTAATTTAAGAAGGAGTCAAACACTCATGGAAAACATGTATTTAGCTATTGATATTGGTGGCACAATGATGAAATGGGGCCTTATCAATAAGCAAGGAACGATTATGAAGAAAGAACTAATTTCGTCAAACAACGGGGATGCAGATACGATTCTATCATCGATTGACACATTAGTTGAAACTTATCGTGAACAAATCACGGCCATCGCTATTAGTGCACCTGGATTCATAAATCCTGATACCGGTTACATTCAGATGGGAGGAGCGGTGATAGGTTTTAATGACACACATTTAAAAGACCTTATCGAGCAAAGAACATCATTACCAGTCACAGTTGAAAATGATGTTAATTGCGTGGCTTTAGCAGAAAAATGGCTAGGAAAAGCCAATGAATTAACTGATTTTGCTTGTTTAACAGTCGGTACAGGTATTGGTGGAGCGATATTTCTTAACAATCAGCTCTATCATGGACGCTCCTTTCGTTCTGGAGAATTTGGCTTCATGATCTCAGCAAATAAGGAAGACGGGTTATCGCTAACGAATTCAATGAGCCGTCAAGCATCCGTAAAGGGCTTGAGAATGAACTATGCTCAGTTAACGGAACAGCTGGTTGATAAGGTGACTGGAGAAGATGTTTTTTCTGCCTATGATGAAGGCGACGAACGAGCTAGGCATGTCGTTGATCACTTTTATACGCAGTTAGCGAGTTGTGTGATCAATGTGGCTTCTGTTATAGACCCACAAAAAATATTAATTGGAGGCGGCATTACCCGGCGCCCTTCATTTTTAGATGAGTTAAATGAAAAGCTGACAGAATTTATCGGTTTCCCTGTTCCTACAGAAATTTGCTATTTCAAAAATGATGCTGGCTTAATCGGTGCAGTAGCGAACTACCGCTTACGCAAAGAGAACAGTGAACTATTCAAACAATAAATCATTTTGATAATGACGGTGGTGAATGACAGAATAATGTAGGTAAGTGTACAAAGGAGGAAAAAACATGATTCATAACCAATTAACGGCGTTTCCAAACACATTTTTATGGGGATCAGCATCAGCTGCCTACCAAATTGAAGGTGCCTGGAAAGAAGATGGGAAAGGTGCTTCTATATGGGATACGTTCGTGAGAATACCAGGTAAAACGTTTAAAGGTACGACAGGCGATGTGGCAGTGGACCACTATCATCGCTGGAAAGAGGATGTCGCTTTAATGGCGGAAATGGGGTTGAAAGCTTATCGCTTTTCAATCGCATGGGCGCGCCTTTTTCCCGAAGGAAAGGGTGAAGTTAATCCGAAAGGTCTTGCTTTTTATGATGAACTTATTAACGAGCTGCTCAAGCATAAGATAGAACCGATCGTAACTATTTATCATTGGGATTTACCGCAAGCATTACAAGATGAGTATGGCGGGTGGGAATCACGCCGCATTATTGATGATTTTACTCACTATGCTGAAACGTTGTTCAAAGCATTTGGAGACCGAGTGACTTATTGGGTGACATTAAATGAGCAAAATATTTTTACTGGGCTTGGCTATCGACAGGCAATGCATCCCCCAGGAAGAACAGATGAAAAGCAGTTTTATCAAGTCAATCATCATGCAAGCGTAGCAAATGCTAAAGCGATCGCTTCGTTCCGTACGCTCGTCCCACATGGGAAAATCGGGCCGAGCTTTGCATACGGTCCAGTATACCCGTACACGTGTAAGCCAGAAGATATTTTAGCTGCCGAAAATGCAGAAGAATTAAGCAACCACTGGTGGATGGACGTGTATGCTTGGGGAGAATATCCGAAATGGGCATGGTCGTATTTAGAAAAACAAGGCGTCGCTCCTGATGTCACCGAAGAAGATTTAGCGATTTTAAAACGGGGGATACCTGATTTTATGGGTGTTAACTATTATCAGACATCCACTGTAGAAAAAAACCCGTTGGACGGTGTCACATCAGGTAAATTTAACACATCAGGTAAAAAGGGGACGTCGGAAGCGACTGGAACGCCAGGTGTTTTTAAAACGGCCTTTAACCCTCATTTAGAGACGACAAATTGGGATTGGGAAATAGATCCAGTAGGACTTCGCATTGGTTTACGGCGAATTCATAACCGCTATGGTTTACCAGTATTAATAAGTGAGAATGGCTTAGGTGAATTTGATAAAGTAGAAGAAGATGGACGTATTCATGACACTTACCGAATTGACTATTTACGGGCCCATATTATCGCCATTCAAGAAGCTTTGAGTGACGGGGTAGATGTAATAGGGTATTGCACATGGTCATTCACTGACTTATTAAGTTGGTTAAATGGATTTCAAAAAAGATATGGATTTGTTTACGTCAATCAGCATGAAGAAGGAACACATGATTTGAAGCGACTGAAAAAGGATAGTTTCTATTGGTACCAACGTGTTATTCAAACAAATGGAGATACTTTATAAGAGTGTGATGAATAGCTCCTCTTGCCTTTTCACAAACTAAAAAAAACGATTAACAGGAGGCAGGAGGCATATGAGTAAAAAAGATAAAAAACCAGATAACCAATTTAAAGAGAATGCGAATAATGGTGAACATCGTCCTGGACGACTAAGCCAATTTAAAAATTCCCCAGTAGAAGAGGCAGGGTTTGAATACGAATATTTGACACGGAAAAATAAACGAGATAACTAACAAATTTTTGTCCCTGTAACTAGACTAGCATGTCAATTGAACACTTGTCTGTGACTTTCTAACATGATTAACTAAGAGACCTCTTCGTGGAAAATAATTATGATAAGCTTAATACAGCTAAATAATTGGACGCCACGATCAGTTTGGAGGTGTTTTATGGATATTGCAGCATTATCAATCGGTATGAGTCAGATGAAAGTGCAACAACAAGTTGATGTATCTCTCCTAAAGAAAGTAATGGATACCTCAGGACAGAAAACAGAGTTTATTGATAAAATGTTAGATGGGGCATTTGTGAAAAATATGGAAATGTCAGTACAGCCACATCTAGGCAGTTCAGTTGATATCACGTTATAATGACAACCTCTCGTATGGTATGCGCCATACGGGAGGTTTTTTTGATAGAACGAAAGGCGATTTAATGTGACCAAACAATACGTATGTCAGTACACTTGGACAACCCTTACAAAGTTGACATCTTAAATCACCAATAATTTAAAACCATTTCGAATTAATGCTCTATCATAAGGAAACCAGACCGAAAGAATTGAGTAATAAGACCTGGTAGGTATGTTTTTATTTATTTGAAAAATATTTTTTCGACATTTTTTTCGAAACAAAACTCTTATTTAATCAGTGTGTAGTCGATATATTGACATTTTTCGACAAATATTTTACGTGTTGAGCTATTGTCAAATTAAATAGGATAGTGAATAATATGTAATGGTCTTAAATAACTATATTTATTAGGCGAAGGAGTGTTTTAGGTGCGTGTTCAATTAAAAAATAACGCAGGTGTTATTAAAGAAGTAAAGGTAGGGTTTAGCTGGACGACGCTTTTCTTTGGATTTTTTCCTGCTCTTTTCAGAGGAGATCTTAAGTGGGCAACAATTCTGTTTATAATAACTTTAGTCGTTGGTATCGCTACTGTAGGATTTGGTGCATGGGTTCCTGGTGTTGTCTTTTCATTTGTTTATAATAAGCTGTTCATTAAAGATCTGTTAGACAAAGGCTATAAACCTGCAAATGACGCCTCACAACAGGCGCTTCATGTACGGGGAATCGTCACTCAAGCTGCTCATTCTGAGGCTTTATAAGTTTTATATTTATAATGTTACGCTAGAACTTCTCTCCACTTGTATTTTAGGGAGAAGTTTTTAATTTATCCCATACTTAAGGGGCAGTAAAACCCCCACTGATTGGTAGTTGAGTGAATCAGGCCGTTAGCGGCCGTTATCTCCCGAAATTGATTTAGCTCTTCACTCTATTTTGTTAGCTGGGAGTTTTACGGACGCTTATCTGTGATAAAAAAGAGAAGGGTGTTTCCGACTTTAGGAAGCCCCTCTCATGCATTTATTGCAAAAAATTCCGGTGGTGCTGAAAAAACCACCGATAATGCTGAAAAACTACGCTTTATTGCTGAACCGCCCCTAAACCCACTCTATAAATTCCTCTGATTCACCGTTTACTCTGACCAACCCTACTCGAATCACATTGACATTTTTCAAATTGACGAGGGCGTTTTCAAGTCTGATCCAATGACTTCTTTCTCTCTCAAGCCAGTCATTGACCCGTGAAGAAGGATTCTCGGTGTAATATGAGCTTTCTTCTTGTCCATTGTTAAATTCAAAAATTACCTTATATCGTTCCATTTATGAGACACTCCTTATATTTATTTAAAAGTTCTGTACCCGAAAATACAATAGGTCACACTTGAAAAAAAATGAAAGCGTTATCATTGACAACTGTATGAATTTTACGATAAAACGGAGAGAATATCATTAAAAATAGCAGGTAAGTACTTTCATTCATTTTTTATCAGATTATAATAAAAGGGATCATGTCAGGATAGGTGGAGGGAAATGGGATGAATATACTCGTGGAATTATTAAATGAACCTCTCGTACTTTTATTTGTCATTTTATTTCTCGGATCGTTCCTAGGTCAGGTTAAAATAAGAGGATTAAGCCTCGGGGCATCAGGTGTCCTTCTTGTGGCAATGGTATTTGGTCACTTTGGGTATCAAGTATCCCCAGTCGTGCAAAATCTGGGGTTGAGCCTGTTTATAGTAGCAGTTGGTCTCCAAGCAGGACCACGTTTCTTTCGCATGATGAAAACATCTGGTCTTATTTTTGGGATTATTGGACTTATCGTCGTTCTTATTGCCGTTTTTACGACCATTATTGTTTCTAAACTGTTTGGGCTATCACCGGCTCTAAGTATCGGTCTTATGACAGGTGCCCTAACGAGTACACCAGGGTTAGCAGCTGCAATACAGGCTACAAATGATCCACTGGCATCAGTAGGCTATGGGATTGCTTATCCGTTCGGTGTATTAGCTGTCGTCTTTTTCGTCCAATTATTACCGAAATTTATTACACTAGACTTGAAAACGGAGATGAACCGAAAAAGAGGTCCTGTGAGGCATAAAGAGTCTCCAGAAGCTATGACGATCGAAGTGACTAACACGGAGATGAACAAAAAAACATTAAAAGAGCTACATTTATCTTCAGATAGTTCAGTCGTTATTAGTCGTGTGATTAGAGGGAGTCGTAACATTATAAGTTTGAGTGATACGGTTATTCTTCTAGGTGATAAGCTCGTAGCGGTAGGCATTCCTCGCGACTTAGAAGAGCTAGTGAAGCTCGTTGGCAGACAAGTACAGACAGACGTTGAAAATAAAGATAACGTTAATTTGCGAAAAATCACAGTCGATTCAGAAGAGATGATCGGAAAAAGTATTGCAGAGCTTCGTCTCCGAAGTAATTATGGTGTGACGGTAACGCGGATGGAACGAGGGGGCTTTGAATTTAATCAGAAGCCGAGCTGGCGACTAGAACGAGGCGATGTGCTAACAGTGGTCAGTAGTGAAGACCGGTTAAACGAGGTGGATCGTTTATTTGCAAGAAAACAATTAACAGTAACAAACGTGCACATTTTTTCGTTAAGTTTAATTTTGTTAGTCGGAATATTCGTGGGTATGATCCCTATCCATCTTCCAGGGCTTGGAGTCATGACGTTAGGGGTTGCGGGGGGACCATTATTCGTTGCTTTAATTATCGGCCATTTTGGTAAACTTGGTCCCATTCGAGCTCGTTTCTTACAGCCGTCCAATCAAGTTATCAGGGATATCGGCCTTGTCTTGTTTTTAGCAGGTGCTGGTACGACAGCCGGAGAAGGATTAGTAGATGTCGTGATGACAGAAGGAATAAGACTTGTTTTTGGAGGTTCTTTAATTACCTTTTTCCCTATTGTCGGTGGCTTTTTAGTAGCAAAAAAACTCTTTCATTTGAGTATTCTCCATTCATTAGGTGCTCTTTGTGGCGGGATGACAAGCACACCTGGTTTAGGAGCTGTTAACCAGCTAACGGATGAAGATGAACCAGCCATCGCTTATGCAGCGGCTTATCCTTTTGCCTTAATCTTCGTGGCAATAGCTGCTCAATTACTTGTGTTTGTTCTGTGACTATATTTAATATAGATATGAAAGAGAAGTGAGTCAGCTTAACGTAGATTTGAAGCGTTAAGCTGACTTTCTTCGGTTAAAAAGGGAGGTATCTGCGACGTATAAATAATGTATAACCTATGCATAATACAACCATCTTATGATAAAACGAACCTTCAATCAGTGGGAGTTTTCGTTCTTCTCCCACTGATAAGGAACACAAGCTAACGTCTTCGCGTCCTGCGAAAACGCTTGTGTGACCAACATCCTGTTGGCCCGAGTTAATCAGGACATTAGAATCCGCTATCTCCCGCCTAAATAGCTTTAGCTCTGCTCTCTATTTTGAGAAGGGAGGTTTACGGACGCTTATCTGTGATAAAGGAGGGTGAGAAATGGTTTATGTTTTACTCTTACTAGGATTTATCTTATTAATTAAAGGCGCGGACTGGTTTGTAACAGGAGCATCCGATCTAGCTGCCTTTTTCAATGTCTCACCCATGCTTGTAGGATTAACGATCGTGGCATTTGGAACAGGAGCGCCAGAGGCAACCGTAAGCATAATTGCCGCACTTGAAGGAAATCCAGGTGTCACTATCGGGAATGTTATCGGTAGTAACATTATTAATATCGCAGGTGTCGTCGGTATTACTGCTATCATTTTCCCTCTTAAAGCAGAAAGTCAGACAGTTAGAAAAGAAATTCCATTTACTGTCCTATCAAGTGTGGCTATATTAGCGTTAGTAGGAGATACAGGTGTCGATCATGAAGTATCGAATATGCTATCTCGCGGAGACGGTATCGTCTTACTCCTTTTCTTTGCTATCTTTATGTATTATGTGTTTGAACTGGCTATGAACAATCGCGATAATCAGACACCCGTTACCGAAAAAGAAACACAGACAACTCCCAATTGGAAAAAAAGCACGGGTTATACTGTGCTCGGACTTGGGGCAGTCATCCTTGGAGGTTATTGGGTTGTGGAGTCAAGTACAGACATTGCCCTCTACTTCGGAATGAGCGAAACGCTTGTAGGTCTGACAGTTGTGTCGATCGGGTCTTCGCTACCTGAGTTTGTCACCTCAATCACAGCTGCATTGAAGAAATATAGTGATCTCGCTTTAGGCAACATTGTCGGGAGCTGTATATTTAACAACCTCTTTGTCCTTGGAGCGGCTTCTATCATTTATCCGTTGAACATTGAAGATAAAATCTTTTTAGATGTTTCTTTCATGATTCTGTTGTCAATGGTACTTCTCGTCTTCTCCAGAACGAAATGGGTCATTAGTAAACTTGAGGGGCTTATTCTCATGATAAGTTACATTATTTATCTTATTTATATTATTTACCGAAACTAATGATTCCTCATCCTGTAACTCCAAACTGTTTATTCAAGGATCGCATGTGTAACTACATAATCCAACTAAGTTAATAAATGGTGATTTTCAGAAGTCATATATAACGAACCTTCAATCAGTGGGAGTTTTCGCTCTTTTCCCACTGATAAGGAACACAAGCTAACGTCTTCGCGTCCTGCGAAAACGCTTGTGTGACCAACATCCTGTTGGCCCGAGTCAATCAGGACATTAGCGACCGTTATCTCCCGCCAAAATAGAGTTATCTCACCTCTATGTATGAGCCGGGAGTTTTACGGACGCTTATCTGTGATAAAGGCTAGAGTCTTTTATCCAAATCTAGGGTAGGTCATATAGTGAGAAAATTCGGAAACAATGATAAACTATAACCATTATTGACGTTTTTGCTAGTCGAGATGTTAGACTCGTAGTTAGATATTATATTACAAAGAGTAAAGAAAAAGACTGCTTTAATTGAGGAGTGATGATAATGGATCTAGGTTTACAAGGGAAAAATGTCCTTGTTCTCGCATCAAGTAAAGGACTTGGGAAAGCCGTTGCTAAAGCTTATGCAGATTCAGGTGCCAACGTCATGATCACGAGTCGGGATGTCACAAACGCAAAAGCAGCTGCTGAGGAACTAGCTACCACTGCCGAAGGGAAAATTGATTATCTCCCATGTGATGTGACGATGAAAGAAGACGTAAAAAGGTTAGTGGAAGAAACAGCAGCACGTCTAGGAGGAATTGATGTCCTCGTAAATAATGCAGGTGGTCCACCTCCAGGAACATTTGAAAGTGTCACTGAGGAAGAATGGGCGAAGGGATACGACTTAACGTTAATGAGTACTGTTAGAGCGATTAAACATGCCTTACCTTACCTAAAGCAATCCAAAGGGAAAATTATCACGATTACGTCAGCCTCTATGAAAGAGCCAATTGACGGTTTATTGTTATCAAATGTGTATCGAATGGGTATCGTTGGATTATCTAAGACGTTAGCAAAGGAGTTTGCGCCGTACGGAGTGCTGATTAATACTGTCGGTCCAGGGAGAATTAGCACTGATCGACTACGAACGTTAGATGAAGCACGAGCTGAAAAAACAGGGGAATCTGTGGAGAAAGTAAAAGAAACGATAGAAGCGTCTATACCATTAGGGCGTTACGGAGAACCAGAAGAATTTGCTAAGACCATTTTATTTTTAGGGTCAGACCTCAACACATATGTCACCGGACAAATGTTTGTAGTAGACGGTGGCATGACAAGCGCTTATTAATCACGAACCTTGAATCAGTGGGAGTTATCATCCCTCTCCCACTGATAAGGAACACAAGCTAACGTCTTCGCGTCCTGCGAAAACGCTTGTGTGACCAACATCCTGTTGGCCCGAGTCAATCAGGACATTAGCGACCGTTATCTCCCGTCAAAATAGAGTTATCTCTCCTCTATGTATGAGCCGGGAGTTTTACGGACGCTTATCTGTTGAGTCGCTTAAACTCTTAATGTCTATCAAAAATAGTTAGGCCGGCCAATGTCGTTAATAAATATAGACCCTTGCTTCATAAGGCTTTAGCTTAAAGGAAGTGAGTCCGCTGTGGGGCGTAACAGCGTAATTGGCAAGAACAAGTCTCTCACTTGTTAATGTTAAATTATTATCCTCACTTCGCCATTCAGCTTCGGAAGGGGATAAATTAGATATGACAACCGCTGTTTTGTCGTCTAATTGCCGTTTATAGGCAATGATTTGTTTATCGTCTTCCAGTAGTAAATCATAGCTTCCATAAGGAAATAAGGCATAGTTCTTTTTAAGCTGAATTAATTTTTTATAAAAATGTAAGATTGATTGCTCGTCTTCTAATTGATTTGCCACATTTACTTTCTTAAAATTAGGATTCACTTTTAGCCAAGGTGTCCCCTCAGTAAAGCCAGCGTTCGTATCAGTAGACCATTGCATCGGTGTGCGACTGTTATCGCGGGACGTTTTAGCAAGATGGTTTAACACGTTTTCTGCTGGTATACCGTCAATAGTAGTTTGCTCTCTGTATAAATTTTTTGCTGCTACGTCATCATAATCCTCAATATCAGTGAAATAACCATTTGTCATCCCAATTTCTTGACCTTGATAAATATATGGGGTCCCTTTCATGAGAAAGTACATGGCAGCTAATGATGTAGCACTTTCACGCCAATAATCGGTATCGTTTCCCCACGTAGACACAACTCGAGCTTTATCATGATTTTCAATAAACAGAGCATTCCAGCCATCATGTTCAAGCGCCTTTTGCCACCTTGTAAGCGCCTTTTTGACCGCTACCACATCTAACCCTTTTTTGCCTTCTTGGTCCCATAAATCTAAATGCTCAAACTGAAAAACCATGTCCATGACGCCGT